>JAFTVW010000011.1 GCA_017465605.1 Alistipes sp. | reverse complement strand
TCAAATCGTACAATCCCTACCGACAATGTTAGTAGAATGACCTATTGGCCCTTTTGGATTCGTCTGGGTGAAAATGAGGATGTTAATGGTGTAGCGGCTGTGGCAACAAGAGTCATCCGCAATGTCTATCGAGAGTTCTTCTGTGAGGAAAACTATGCTAAGTATCAAAGCAATGTGGCTGTTGAACTGGGTAGAAAGCGTGGACCTAAGGTAGTAGCTAAAATAGAAACTCGATATACTCGGGCTGCATATGATTTGGTTGTTAAGGAGTTGTCTAATAAGAGGTATTATGTCGGCAATGCACGTGAACTATTCGAGAAATTCATAGCCATACTAATCCGAAACGGAGTAATTCGTCGCTATCCGATATATGAGAAGTGCTGGATTGTGGTGGATTGGAGCAATTGTGAATTTGCCGAGTTGATTGCAAGGTTTAGCAAGATAATCAGTGCAAAGGAGGATAATAGAGTGAAATGGAGTTTGTTCAATACGATTTTAATATCCAAGCACAATGGCCCATTTGATGACGTACGTAAGCAATATAGTTGGGGTAATGGGTTAAAGGATTCAAGGCAAGTTGATATTGAAAATATAATGAAGGAGTTGTTATCATAAAAAATTACACAAAGAAATAGACGTCGTTTTTTAGCTGAATTTATATGCCGACATTTGCACCGTAGTTCATACGAACTGCGGTGCTTTTTTTCGTCATTATCGAAATATAGTGCCATTAATGATTAATATAAATTATTATGGATAAGTATTATCTTATTAAGAGAGATTCGCGCTATTATTATTTCAATAATGAGAATAGCGAGATTGTGAGAAGTCCGATTCATTGTTTTGATGCGGACAAAATTGTTATGCCCAACCATAAACGCGATGCCGATGGCTATCTCGCCCTTGGGCAATATATCTACCTACACGTTGAGCAACGTGGCTGTCGCACTATCGTCTATCCATCGCACGAAATTTACGACTATCTGCCCGCAAAGCGTCCGCCAATCCTCTTTGCTCAATCCCCCAAGAGTGAAAATGCACGTCGTCTGAAACAACGCATCTGTCAAAATCTAAAAAGCTATGCACCATCGACATTATGGGAGATAGATAGGTATATTGCTGGAGCTTTCGACAATACCGATGCCGCCGTTTATCGCTTGGCAGCAATAGCTGGAGAGAGTCTATTGCCCGACGAGAGCGAAACTGTCGAGTATAAGTCTTGCGAAGATGAACTCAATAAGCCAGAGATACTCTCTTCGATAGGAGCATTTGCTAATCACAAAGGAGGGAAGCTAACTCTCGGTGTTAGTGATAATAAAAGCATTGTGGGCTGCGAAAAACTAATCTCCAAGTATGGTTCAATGGATAAATTTTCAGTTATGTTGCGCAACTTCGTCAGGCAAGGCACAAATACGAATATATATCTGAATATACGTATCGAGTTTGAGCAAGTGGAGAGTCATACGCTTTGTCATCTTCACATCCCCGAATCGCCCGATATCGTATTGGTTAAGGATGAGCAGCTATACGTTAGAAGTGGAGCGACATCACAGCGTCTTATTGGCGACAGAATGATAGATTTTATATACAATCGTAAGAGATATGAGTAAACGACTTAGTAATTATAGCTTTGATGAGTTGCTGCTTATGCCCAAAAAGCAGCTTGAAGAGTTGCTTCAACGAGCCATAGATACTATTCTAAGGACTCTCGATCCGGATGGTGAAATTGTCAAGGAGTTGAAGGAGAATAGATAACCTAATATACAAATATTATGAAACAGATTTTACAGAATGAGAGCGTGGTGCAGGCTCTCTTGCACGAGATTACGCCAGGGTTGCGCACCGTTGGTTGTTGGCTTGGCGAAACCATTAGCGATGTGATTGATGAGGTTGTGGACTTTATAACTGATGAGGAGAAATAGTATGAATAGAATTTTGAAAATGGCATTAAAGGGTGTCGCCTCGATTGTTCTCGGTGCAGCATCAGTATATCTTGGTAAACAAGCATTTAAGTAGAGACTTTATGGGAAAGAAGAATATTATCCACACTCCCGAACCTGAGAAACCAATTTGGGAGATTATCATCGACCTTATCTCGGGTAAGGGGAAGAATAAAAGCCTGCTGGATTGGGTGAAAGACAACTCTTTTAATTAACTAATAAAAAAGCGTAGAACTATGGGAAACTATGATTCTGATTACGACCCAGATGAGGGTTATGGCACTTATGATGCAGACGAAGATTTGGATATGATGTACGATGATATCGACACAGATGACTATTAACATCGCAGTCATATAGTATTTTCGCCGCAAGATGGTGTAAAAAGCAGTCCGAAACTTTGATAGTTCGCGAAAAAATGTTTAATTTTGTAACACGTTCCTTGTGTGGAGCGCATTACAAAGAAGAACTGAAAAGTCCTCTAACAACAAAACCGCCAATTTTGTTCGGGTGCATGGCACTCGAAATGTACACGAGGATAACAAACATTGTTCGCCACCTATGGTGCGGGCTGCTTGTTTATCTGTATGTGTACTGGGCGCTTGGCGGTGCCTGTTGTTGTATGGGTGGCTTGCGGTACGCACTTTTTTGTTGAGATACGAATTTTATAATACAAACATTACAAACTTAAAATAATTATTATGCAGAAAAATGTTCCCTACGGAAAAGGAATAGCGGGAGTAGGTTATGCTTTTGCTACCCTGTTAGCTATCGCGTTTATCTTATGCGCATCATTAGATGCCCCCTTTTTAGTATCACTTGCTTTGCTGCTGTTGACGTTGGCGTTTTATCGTTTGAGCAAAAACACATCGCGGAAATTAGCCAAAATGAATCTGGTTGAGATTTACGAAGACAGAGTCTGTATCGTAATGAACGAAAAATTAGAGGAGTTTCACTATGCAGAGATTGAAGATGTTGTTTTGGCCGACGATAAGGGTTATTTCAGCAATGGTATTTACCTAATTCCGACCGAAGAGGCAATGGAATGGAGATTGGCACAAAAGCCTGGTCGATACATAAAGAAGCTTTACAAAAAACATGGTGCGATGGGCTTCATCCAGGAGTTTGCAAGCGGTGTGTCGATAGAGGTGGTCTATAAGGTGTTGGTAAATAGTATAAATGCATACAATGCCGCAATTGCGGATGGTGAAGACGACGATGATGAGGATGGCGATGCGTTATCAGAGTTTATCAACGAAGTGGATGATGTTTTGGATGCTTTCGAAGAGGGAATGGACGAAGGAGAACGCATTGCAAATAGAATAAAGAATATCTTTGACAGATAATTGCCATTTATCACTCTGTCCTCTTTTGTCAGTCTGCTGCCATACCTTTGCATCAAAATTTAATAGCAAAGAGTATGGAGCAGAAGAAACATCAAAAGCAACACCAAGAGCAGTTGCCATTTAGCGAGCAGTTGCGACAAAGTATTATAAATCAGCCGTGCGACCCTGCCGATTTGTGGGGTCGTGCGGCTGATTCGTTTCCGCAGAACAAGCGCAAACATCGCATTCACATCACTATTGCGGTTGCGGTCGGCATAATTATCAGCGCATTGGCAATGCACTTTTTATCCTCGCCCGAGCGATGGATTCGATTATAATTTGTAACTTTACCAAAATTATACAGAACTATGAGCGCAGAACTCAAAAAGGATATCCACAAAATTCTTGTAGAGGATTTCTCCCAGATGATGGGCTTTGACAAGGTGACGGGACTTTTGCCACCTGTAACCCATCGAGGCAAAACCATTACCAAGCGTTTCTCGGGAATGCCGTTTATCGGAGATAACTATGGTGAGTACTCGCCAAAGATTTTGATTGTCGGCTCCGATATTGGCAGTGACGAGAGGGGAAGTGACAATACATTTCACGATTTTGAGACAAAGAGAAGTCATTGTATTCTTTCAAAATACTATGCACATCTTGCAGGAACATATATGACTGCGCTCTATCTGTTGAGGAATTGCGAGCAATTCAGGGGTATGTGGCAAGATTCGATGTGTGGCATAACAGCACAAGGGGCGTTGAAAAGACTGAATGCTTCGCAGATTGCAGATGTTGCCCACGCCATCGCGCTTACCAATCTGCACAAGTTTGTTACGGTGAATAGAAAGGGTAAATCAGGTGCAGACGACCGCAACTGGATAGACCACGACAAGGAGTTTGCAATATTTATCGAGGAGGTTAAATGTTTTGCACCGGATATTATAATTCTACAAGCGATTAATTCAATATCGGAGGCAGAGATTGAGCAGATAAAACAAGCCGCAGGAGGTGCCTCTGTGTATAAACTGACTCACCCATCCACAAGAAAAAGGGGTGGTCGTATCGTAAATAATTTAATCATCGACCCATTGTGCAAGCAGGGATATAAAGAGGAAACACTATGAGTACCGCAGGACTTATCAACCGCTATGTATGGTTCGTGACGACCATTTATAACAGAGGGCCTATCTCGCTCGAAGAGTTGCAGCACCGTTTTGAGTCGCACTTTGGGCGTGGAGAGGAACTTTCGGAGCGTCAGTTCCACCGCTACACCGATGCTGTGGAGGAGTTGTTCGACATTGAGATATGCTACGACCGCTCACGCCGAGGCTATGTGATTTCGGACCGCGAGGGAATCGACAATATGGCAATGCGAAAATGGCTGTTGCAGACCTTCTCGGTGAATACGCTGCTTGGCGAGAACCCCGATCTGAAAAAGCGAGTGTTGCTCGAAGATGTGCCATCGGGGCAACAATATCTCACCCCAATTTTCGAGGCGATGCGTGAAAATCGGGTGCTCACGATGACCTACCACTCATTTGGGCGTAGTGAGGCTACGACCTTCGATGTTGAGCCGTGGTGCGTAAAACTCTTTGACCAGCGGTGGTATATGCTCGGTATGAGCAACTATGACGAGCCTCGCATCTATGCCCTCGACCGCATTGAGGCTTTGGAGCCGACCGAGCGCACGTTCAAACTGCCCAGGAAGTTCGATGCCGAGAAGTTTTTCTCGGACTACTTCGGTATTATCATCGGCGATGAAGAGTTTGATGTCTGCCCTGTGGCATTGAAGGTGGACTCGTGGCAGAGCAAGTATCTGCGCACACTGCCCCTGCACCATACGCAGACCGAGGTGGAGCAGACCGAGGAGTATTCGATTTTCGAGTATCGCTTGTGTCCATCGTTTGATTTTCGGCAGAAACTGCTCTCGATGGGTGACACTTTGGAGGTATTGAGTCCGCAGGAACTGCGAGAACGAATCCACGAAAAGGCATCGTACACGGTCAGGAACAATCAGTTCGCCACCGAGCAAGAGGAGTATAAGTTTAAGGTGTATAAAAAGTAAAAACTCAATAGCGATATGGAGAATAAATTAAAACGATTGAGAATCATCAAAGAACATAAATACGCTCATAATGCAATGTCAGATGCACTGTATGAATTATATAGTTCGAGATGGGATAATTTTAAAGAAAAGATTCAGAGTAAGGTTGAGAGTGCTATGCCATTTTTAATTGTTCCAACAAACGATTATTGCTTGTCTGAAAAGAGGATTATGATTGTCGGACAAGAAACAGATAGTTGGGCAGGAGAGGTATATGATTTTCCCGAAGAACAAACCCCTTGTAATGTGTTGAAGGTATATGATAGATTTGTTAATCGAGGTGGCTATAATTCTCCCTATTGGGATTTTATTCGTGCAATCAAAGATACTGCACCTTCCAATACAAAATTCGTTATTAATAATGTGGTAAAGATTGGCAAAAAGAGAGGTGCGGGATGCGATGATTACATAAATAGTCTTACGCTAGAGCATATGAATCTTCTCTCGCAAGAATTAGAGATATTGAAGCCCGATATGATATTATTTCTCACAGGGCCCAACTATGATCATCGCATTGAAGCTGCATTTGGCAAAATCAAGACAGAAAAGGCAGAGGCTAACCTGTCAGCCAGGCAATTAGCAAAACTCCAGTTTTCCGATAGCGGAATGCCACCTTCGTATAGGTGTTATCACCCGGCTTACCTAAGACGGTCTAAAAACTTTGATCGGTATTTGGATATTATAAATGACATTATCAAAAAACTATAAACGTCCAGACGATCAGTGAATAACATTCTGCACGAAAGCCAGGAACTCAAAAACCGCATCCTCTTGGACAATGTGCCTTCGGGACAGCAGCACTTGACGACTATTGTCGATGCGATGCGTGAGAGTGTGGCGCTCACGATGACTTACCACAGTTTTCATCGTGAGGAGCCTTCGACCTTTGAGGTGGAGCCGTACTGCGTGAAACTCTTTGAGCAGAGGTGGTATATGCTCGGAAAGAGCGAGGGGTACGACGAACTTCGCTTGTATGCCCTCGACCGTATCAAGGCGTTGGAGCCGACAGAACGCAAATTCAAGTTGCCCAAGAAGTTCGATGCGGCAAAGTTTTTTGAGGACTACTACGGCATTATCATCGGCGATGAGGAGTTTGATGTTTGCCCTGTGGCGTTGAAAGTCGATTCGTGGCAGAGTAAGTATCTGCGTACTCTGCCCCTGCACCACTCGCAAGTCGAGGTTGAACGCAACGAAGAGTTTTCGATTTTCAACAAAAACTACTCTCTATGGGTGACTCGGTGGGTGTATTGGCTCCCGTGCTACTCAAAGATATTCTCCGCAAAAAGGCCGAGAAGACCGCAAATAACAACGCCTCGGCTGGTATGGGTTCGCAGTATCATTTTAAGGTGTATAAAGAGTAATAAGTATGACAACTTACAAAGAACGAGAAGAGGAGTTATTTGCACGATGGATGGAGGCGTGCCGAGTGAAAGATGGCATAAATCCGGAGGAGGATTTTGCCTATGACGGTATCCTATTTCGTGGGGAACTTGAACTCTTAAATGGCTGTTGGATACGCCACTCGGGCAATGAAACCGAACTGTGGGATAACGCACCTTGTCGTTTGCTGATTCTAACCAAAGATACCACCCGTAACGGAGGCCAAGAGGACATACGCGAGGAGACAGCTCTGAGAAACAACATTGGGAATAGGAAAGAGCCGGCAGCAGGAATATATCGAAACTTAACATTGTGGTCGTATGCTCTGCTCAATGCGGTGCAAGGTGGCGAGATTGTAGAATACAACCAAACGCCCTGTTGGGATGAGTTGCGTGAGCACTACGCCTCTGCCCCGATTGCGCGTGTGAATTGTAAAAAAGAGATTGGCGAGAGTTCTATCAGAGATGAGGTATTAAAGGCTCATATTGGAAGATATGCCGATTTCCTTCATGAGCAAATAGTGATGTACGATGCTAACATCATACTATGCTGTGGCGGTGGTGGTGTAATCAAAGATTTTGTAAAGAATACCTACTTGCCAGACCTTGAAAAGTTTTCGGATGCTGGCTGGGTATATTTTTCTCCTTTAACCCAAAAGATTGTGATAGATAGCTATCATCCATCCTATCCTAAATCACACAAAGATATTGAGTTGTACTACGAGCAGATGATGGCAGATTTGAAAGCGTTTTTAAGGATACATCCCGAATATCATAAATCCAAAACCTATGGAAGAGAAATTTGATTTTTCGCAGGCAGACCCTCTGTTTGTTGAGGTAGCAAGATTTGTTGTAGAGAACAATAGAATGGCTTGGGGGAGCCCTTTGGAGCGTAAATTTGAGATTGGCTTCAATCGTTCCAGACGCATCCTCGAGCAGTTGGAGGCAGCTGGTATTGTTGGTGAGGCAGTGCGCTGTAAACCTCGCACCGTTCTTTGCACCGCTGAGGAGTTGGAACAAAAACTCGCCGAGTGGCAGAAATAGCTAACTAATATAGACGACATTCCCCTCTCTGTCCCGTTGTGGCAGAGAGGGGTTTTACTTTTGTCGCAGATTCAAAACCAATAGAATTATGACACAAGAGAGTTTTTCGACATTAGAGGAGTGTTGCGAGTTTGTAGTTCAATTCAGCAAGCTTACTCCTAAAAAGAAGTTAGAACAAAAAGATAATGTGGTCGCTATGCATATTGCACTCACAAAGCATATTGACGAGTATGTTAATCGTGTTTGTGCCCGTCATAAATTAGAGTGCAGTTTGGCACTAAATTATAGAATTCGAGCCCATGGGAACTGTTATGCTCGGACTCGTTTTATTCAACTCAATCCGAAATTGCTATTTTATGGGGCTAACTATTTTAGAAAAGTTATCTTACACGAACTCGCACATCTTACAAATAAAGGCCATAAGAGAAACTTTTGGAGAACTCATATTGCCTATTTACAGGAAGAGGGGTTGCTCCCACAAGGAAAGATTTTAGAAAGTCAAGTGATTAAGCAGTCTAATACTGTTAGTTTCAAAAATAAATGGCATTTCGATAAGTCGTGGTGGAGTGAAATAAAACCTTCTATTCAATTAACTCTAAACGGGGAACCAATTGTTGATCTCTATTCTCATAATAAATTTAAAGATCTTTATGGCACCTATTTTCATATGCATAATCCATCGCTTCGTGCTAAATTGTCGGTTGAAGGTTGGCAACAAGCGCAAACCGTACATATAATGAGGGCAATTATAAGAAACGTGATAAAGCAGCAATTAAACATAAATATAGAGGCTTAATGACAAAAGAAGAACTCCAAGAGGCTCTCCACCGAGAGATGCTATTCTACTACTTTGCACAGCGTGAGCCTCGGCTCGAAATCCGTGCGGGCGAATCGCTCATTAGTGCCGTGTGGCGGAAGATGCAACCATACGCCGACTGCGGTTTTCCACGCCCGATAACCGAAGCTGATATCGAAATGCTCTGCAACTGCTCGTTTGCGGGGTTGTTCCACTACGACCTCGAAGCAGGTGCAGAGAGAATAACCCAACTCGAACAAGAATTGAAATCACTCTGACGGCTTTTGTCTGTGTGGCGCAATAGTTTTGCACTATGAATATGATAAAAACTGCAAGAATATGGAGAATAGCACAAACGCACGTAGGGTAAAATGTCTGCATCAGAGTATTAGAAAGATATTCAACCCCAGACTGATAATTACAAGTGAAAACTCTGATTATTATGTTTTCTCATTCACCTTTAATCCTCCAAACTTCAATCCGATAATAATCAAGAGTGAATTTGAAAGGGCTATATCAATGTTGGATAGTTATTGTCGGCCGAGGGGAGCTGCATCTGTAAATGAGGATGGGAATATATTGGTCAGAATAGAATGCCCTAAAGGAGATGATAAATTGCATACGGTAGATTTGAAACGGGATTTTCAAATACTTGCCACAGAAATTGAGGGAATGGTTTTGCCCATTATTGTGGGTGTTGATGATAATCTCAAAACACATATTGTTGATTTAACAAGAATCGGAGGGCTACTTATTGGTGGTTCTCAGCCAGATAAAAGCACATTGTTATCATCTATTGCTTTGTCCGCACGGAAACTTCGAGTAAAAGGTTGCACAAGTTGTATGATAATAGATCCTAATAGGAATCTTCAACCCTCTTATGAGAAATTTGAATCTTATTATTCGGCAGTTGATTATGCCCATACGAATAATGAGATTGGTGGGATGTTACAATACATTTGTGAGGTTGTGGATAAAGAAAAGTTTGGTTACAATCCTTATTTAATAATTATTGACGACTTTGATTGTATAATGCACGATGAGCAACTTGCGAATAAACTATTATATATCGCAGAGAGGGGCCCGAGAGCAGGAATCTATTTGATTTTGGCGTCTAATCAAGTGAATTATGAGGTCTTTACAGGGCGACTGAAAGCAAACTTTCCTGCCCGTATATCATTTTATCAGCCTACGGAGATAGAATCCAGAATTATACTTGATGATACCTCTGCCCATTGTCTGACACAGCATAATGAATTTTGTTATTCGTATGAAAGTGTTGTAACTAAATTAGAAATTCCTAAAACAGGAGATGATTATGAATGCTACATTTTTTAATTGGAATAGCCGTGACCCTTTGTTTGACGAGGTGGCACATTATGTAGTCGAGCGACAGGCGGTGTCGGCATCGGCTATATGTGATAA
Organism: Alistipes sp.; assembly: GCA_017465605.1. Lineage (GTDB taxonomy): Bacteria > Bacteroidota > Bacteroidia > Bacteroidales > Rikenellaceae > Alistipes. The sequence continues at coordinate 3,757 of JAFTVW010000011.1, read as the reverse complement.
ATTTTGCATCGGCTTTAACCGAGCAAACCGCATTATCCGACAAATCGAGGAGTCGGGAGTATTAACCTCAAAAGAGAACGACAATGAGCGAGTACAAGATTAACATTCCACGCCTGAAACTCCCCAAGAAATTTGCAAAATCACCGGCAAAGTATCTGCGAAAAATCGTAATTGACAATGCAGAAGAGAGAGGGCTATTAACCTCCGAAAACCGAGAAGAGTATCTGCAACGCATCGACCACGAAATTGCGGTGTTCGAGCGATGTGGTTATGTGGAGTATCTACTTGGCGTGTCGCAGATGATCGAGGAAATGAGTCTGTTGGGAATATCAGGAATATCATATATCGCAGGTCGGGGAGTCTTTTCTGCCTCGTTGGTCTTTTATTGCTTGCGAATCACGAATATAGACCCTATCAAGCACGATCTTATGTTTGCCCGATTTATGCCCGAGGATCGCCAAAAGTTTATCGAGGTGGAGCTGCATATTGGTAAGATTTTGCGCCCATCTCATCTGCGAGATTTGGAGCAGGCGATGGCGTGCGATGAGAGCGAGGGGCATAGTGTAACGCTTGTAACGTCAAACATCGCAGGGCTTATTAGCAAAGCAAACTACGGGATTTGGGAGAACTGCGGATTGATGCTTGCCGATATGGCAAATGGCTGCGATTTGCGAATACCGCTCGATGATACCGAAACTTATCGCTCGTTCCATTATGGCGACTTGGCGGGAATCTATTGCCTAAATCGTAGGAGGTTGGTAAATGAGATGTATTTTAATCCACCCACCTCGTTTGATGATTTGGTGCGCCTTTGTGCCATACATTGGCACGGTGCGTTTGAGATGTTTAGCGCAAACGATTCACGATATTGCTTTCAGGAGGAGATAATGCGTGATGCAATGGCGTGCGGATTTAGCGAGAGTGAGGCAGACGATTTGCGCCGTGCGGTTGGCAAGAAACAGACCGAAAAATTGGAGTTGTACCGCCCTCGCTGGGTGGCAAAATATAGCGAAGCGAGCTGGCAAACGATGACCGAACAAGGATTGTACGCCTACCCTAAAGCCCACGCTGTGGTGCTCGCCTACCTCGCCTACACAACCGCCTACCTCAAGACCCATTTCCCGGAGGAGTACACTCGCGCAGCACTATGTGTGGCAGTAAGCGAAGAGTGAAATGCATAAATAATTGTATCACGAAGTATGAGAATAACTTACTTTTGATAATAAAGCACACTAATTCTTCATAGAGCATGAAACTCAAATTCTATACAAACTAATAATGTAGCATATTTTCACTACCTTTGCTATCGATATGAATAAATTTGTACCACATAAAATAGATAGCGAGGGGTCCTTTGAGAGTGACCTATTGGGTGATGTGAAGGCAGGATTTCCTTCGCCGGCAGAGGATATACGCGAGAAGTTGGACCTTATCAAGTTGCTTGTTAAACACAAAGCGTCAACATTCTTCTTTCGTGTAAGTGGCGTTTCAATGGTAGATGCTGCGTTGGATGAGGGTGATATCATCATCGTGGACCGTGCCGTGGATCCTTACAACAACTGTAAGGCTGTGTGCTACATTGATGGAGAGTATACGGTTAAGCGTGTTGAAATGGATGACAATATGGTACGCCTTATGCCAGCCAACGAGCTTAATACTGCATACAAGCCAATAGTGGTTACACCAGATAATGAGTTTCTGATTTGGGGTGTTGTAACCTATGTAATTAAGAAGATGTAGCGATGTTCGCCCTTGCCGACTGCAATAACTTCTTTGCCTCTTGTGAGCGAGTGTTCCGTCCCGACTTACAAGGCAAGCCCGTCATTGTTCTATCCAACAATGATGGCTGCGCTATTGCCAGAAGTAACGAGGCAAAGGCACTCGGCATTAAGATGGGTGATCCGCTTTTCAAAATACGAGATATTGTCAAGAAGCACAATGTCGCAGTCTTCTCTGGCAATATGGCTCTTTATGGCGATATGTCCCAAAGAGTCCGTTGGGTATTGGAAGAGTTCGCTCCAAGTATCGAGGTTTATTCAATTGACGAGGCTTTCCTGGACCTCAGAGGTATCACGAACATAGACTTTGACCAGTACGCCAAGCATATATCAGCGCAGTGCTGGAAGATGACATCAATACCTGTTTCGGTGGGTATTGCTCCGACCAAGGCGCTTGCAAAGATAGCCTCTAAACTATGCAAACAGTATCCGAAATTGCGTGGAGGTTGTTATATGCACCGCCCACAGGACATAGAGAAGGTGCTGCGTAAATATCCGATAGAGGATGTTTGGGGCATTGGTCGCCGCTCCGTTCCCAAGTTGAAGGCAAAGGGTGTAAATACGGCTTATGAGTTCACCCAGTTGCCCGAAGGTGTCGTTCAGATGATGTTCGGCATAACGGGTGTGAGAACCTGGAAAGAGTTGCAAGGTACTCCTTGTATTGAGTTTGAAGATGGCTTCGAGGCAAAGCAATCTATATGCGTTTCTCGTAGTTTCTCATCCGAGATATATGAGATTAAGGAGTTGCAGGAGCAGATAGCAAACTTTGCTTCTACTATGGCCGAGAAGTTGCGTAAACAACACTCCGTAACATCGGAAATAGTAGTCTTTGCCTACACCAATCGTTTCAAGGAGGATGCACCGCAGACATATGCCAATGCTTTGGTATCGTTTGTAACACCAACTGCCGACCAGCGAACGATAATCACTGAGGCAGTGCACGCTATGCAGAAGTCATTCAAGAGTGGTTATGGCTATAAGAAGGCAGGCGTTATCGCTACCAAGATTATTGATGAGAGGAATGTAATGCACTCCCTGTTTGAAGATACAGAGGCTATCGAGCGTGAACACAAGATAACCTCTGCATTAGATGCCATAAACTCAACCTTTGGAAAAGGGACGATCAAGTTGGCAGTTCAGGGAAGCGGAAAGATAAAGACATCAAGCGAGAGCCAATCTCCACACTACACTACGCTGTGGAGCGACATCCCAAATGTAACGGTGAAATAATTACACCATCCACGGATTGCGGTATGGGTCGTAGTCATTCTGAAATGTAGCCAGTTGCCAATCGGTGATTGGCTTCTTTGTTTCATCGACCTTGCGTGGAATCTGTGGGTTAAGTCGTAGTTTGGTGCTGTTGGTGCCCAGAAACTATATGTATGGCCTATCGAGAATGGTGCAAAGGTAGACTCATTGCGCAACACCGTAGGAATGTCACCGTTCTCGGACTATCTCAAAGATATAGAGGAGGCAATAGGGATAACTCCGATATATGATTCTTCTCTTACAATCGAAGAGTTAAATCAGATGCGAAGAGCGAAAAAGTAATAACCACACTTTTTTGCCCCCAAAAAGGAAAATTCGTGACAGGGGGTAAATTTGTGGCAGAAATATAAAACTTAAATACTCTGAATACATACAAATAGACAAAAGATAACAGAAGCCTTCATTCATCGCGAATGGAGGCGTTTTCCGTTTTGTACCCTCTCAATCAGTTCCGATGGGGTGCAGTCGAAATGCAGGCGGGTGATTTGGGCGAGGCGGTGGATGTTCACATGCAGTTCGCGAGCCAATTCTTTTGGGCGTATATCCTGTTTCTTGGCGAGCGAGGTAAGGCGTTTACGCAGTTGCTCGTGAAACCACTCTTTGGGAGCCGAGCCGAATATATCCTTGAAGTTCTTCTCAAAGACGTGGCGGGAGAGTCCCGACAGTTTGCGGAGTTTCGAGACATTGCCCTCCGCTTCGAGGAAGTTGTT
>JAFTVW010000010.1 GCA_017465605.1 Alistipes sp. | reverse complement strand
GTTTGTGCATTCTCAAACAAACTGCAACCCGATTGATTGCGACGATAAGTGACCTTTTTTTTCATAATCATATTATTTTGTACAAATATACAAAATAATTTACTGATTAGCAAATGGTTAATTTATAGAACTTGCCTAAAAATAGCTAACCATATGAAACGCATTTTTACACTTATCGCTGTGGCCATTATTGCCACCACAAATATCTGCTCGGCGCAGGGCGGACTTAACGAGATTCGCCATACCGAGGCATACTAGCGACTTGTGGAGGAGTATTTTAATGAGTAAAAGAGTATGGAACAACAATGTATTCGAGCGAATTATGATACTATAGAGCATCTACTCCGTTCGCGAGGCTATGAGATAGTGTGGAAAGTAGATGATGATGACTGGGATGCTCTAAGTCTCGGATGGAATCCACAATTTCATATAATGTACGATGGGCGTGTATATAAAATTCAGTACAAGGATCACGAGTTGTTTAAGGTAATCTACGAGTTTGATCCTTCGGTATTTTGCAATTATACGGCAATGTACAAAGTTGCTATTAAAGTTATGAGTGAATTCGAGGATACTCCGTTACACTTTGCTTATAAAGATGGACTTTGGCAAGTTTGGGTAGGCGGTTATCATTTATCTCACATCGATATAGAGTTTTATATAAAAGGTTATCTCCTTATGATTGATCTTGTTATAAAAAGATGCCATGAAGAATATAATAATACAGCAAACTAACTATGAAACGACTATTTAACCACGAGCCATATAAATACGATGACAACACCTTGAAGCAGGTACACCGAGGCGTTCTCGGAGCTGTTATTGGCGATATTGTAGGCTCAACGCACGAATTTCTGCAAAATAAAGAGTATAACTTCGAACTCTTTACCGACGCAAACGACTTTACCGATGATACGGTGATGACTATTGCCGTAGCAGATTGGCTTACCCGAAGCGAAACTTGCCCCGTAGGCAACGACACGCTACCCGATATTATGCGTAGCTGGGGCAGAAAACATCTATGGCGAGGCTATGGTGGTATGTTCCACCGCTGGCTTGTGTCGGAGTATGAGGAGGATCAGCGACCATACAACTCCTTCGGCAATGGCGCAGGTATGCGTGTAAGTGCGTGTGGTTACTTCGCCACCACGCTTGATGAGGCTCTCGACCTCGCTCGAAAGTCTGCCGAGGTGTCACACAACCACCCCGAGGGTATCAAGGGCGCACAAGCTATCGCCTCGGCAATATTCCTCGCTCGACAGCATCTGCCAAAGGAGACAATACGCGAGTACGTCGCTTGTCAGTTCGGCTACGATATGGATCGCTCGTGCGACAACATACGCCCCAACTATGAGTTCGACGTAACTTGTCAAGGCTCCTGCCCCGAAGCAATTATAGCCTTCTTGGATAGCACCGACTTTGAGGATGCCATCCGCTTAGCAATTTCGTTGGGCGGTGATAGCGATACCATTGGAGCGATGACAGGTAGCATTGCTGCCGCCTACTATGGCGTACCAGATAAGGTCGCTCGCAAAGCCCTCGAATACCTCCCTAAGGAGATGGTTGAGGTGCTAAATAAGTTTAGTGATACAGTAGACAGATAATAGCTCAATGAAGACACCAATTATTACCCTCGCAACGCTACTAATGGTGGCGTGTGGCGTAAAGCAAACGATTAACTCTACGAATATTGCTACTCCCCATAGCAAGTCGGATGAAGCACATCTGGCGGCAGATAAGCACCCCGCACCAATGCCCGACTACTTCGAATATGATTTCGACAATGATGACACCATTGACAAGGCAGAGAAAGAGGAGTCTGTTATAGGTGATTTCAATGGAGATGGCAAGAGTGAGTACGCAGCACTTTACCACTACTCAAAGCCGATACCTGAGTTCAAATCACATCAATTCATTGATGATTATTACCACTTCTGTAAAATACATTTTAGCGATGACACGCTAACACGCATTCAATTAGTATATGTAGGCTGTAATCTCGTAAATGAGGGAGATCTCAATGGCGATGGAAGTGATGAGTTGGGCTTTTTCAATGTCGTTGGAAACACGAGGTGGGGAAACTACTCAGTGCTAACATTCGTTGATGGAGAGTGGCACGAGTTAGTATGTATCAGACATAACGCAAGCTGGAATCCCGCACCATATCAAGATCTTGTTCGCAAGGATCCCCACAATGACGATTATATAATCATCAAGAAGATAAGGCTTGACGATGGTAAGATTATGGACAATAGGATTCTGTTGGCAAATCTCACGGATGCAGCAGAACAAACCTGCAATCAAACATATCCTACAAAGGAGATAGATGATAGGCTCACTTCACTTCTCGCTTGGGAACGTGATACACCGTGGAAGGAGTATGAACTGAAGAATAAACTACAAATGGAGTTAGAGAGTGAGGTGGTGTATTACTTGCATAACCCAATCACCTTCACGGATTCGATGCCTCTGCTCGAAAAAGAGATTGATGTGATTACAGTTCCAAGTGGTAAGGCTAAGTTTTACAACTATTGGATAGATGGAGGTGGCACGATGAATTGTGATAGAAACTTTATCCAATATCTCGATGCCGAGGGGTATGTTCATTGCACACCTTATCTCAATGATCTGCGCTATCCGCGAGGTATATGTGATGTGTGGGAGTTTGAACTTGACGGCACTCTATATTATGCCATTAAGACCTATCATCGAGGTGCGAGTGGTATTTGGGATTATTACCTCGAAGTAATCACTATTGATAATGGCTCAATGCAGGTTTGCAAGCAGTTCTTCGATGAGATAAATGGACATATATGGGACTCGGAGGAGTACTACATTTATGATAACAGAGGAGATATTGTTGATCAAGCCGAAAGAGAGTGTTGGTATATTAGAGTCTGCGGAACACAGAATTGTAATACTAATGTTGATTTTGACTTCGATCCCAAGACGCTTACAGTTAAGGTTAAGGACGATGCTGACTGGACTGAAAGCCGAACGGGAGCTATCGAAGAGCGAGAGTGGAGGTTGGATACTTCTCGAATGGGACTGAAATTCGATTTTACGGTAACAGATGCTGAGGGTTTCGATGGTTGGAGCGATATTAGTTTGTCGTTAACTAATGGCGACAAAGAGTGCTTTAATGGTGAGGTCGGCAGAGTGCAATATTTTGAATATGCTGAGGAGGATTTCTTCCCAAGATGTGAAAATGGGGCGATAACAGCACCTGATGAAGTGCTGTTCTTTGCTGATATAGACTTTGATGGAAGGAACGAACTCATTACAGGTAGTATGCCTTTCGCTGGCACTCAGCGCGATTTACCCCGATTCTGTTCAATATACAAGCTTATGAATGGCAAATATATAGACGCAACAGACGAGTTTACCTCGCGCTGTGAGGCGTTTAATATGATAGAGCCATACAACTTTATCGTAGATTATCGCGACAAGTTAATCGTACACTACAACGATGGAGGTTATATGAGTGGCGGATGGGAGGTTTACAAGTATCATAATGGCAGATATACCTACGATAGGTATGTGCACTTCGAGCGTGATAGTCAACACAACGTGGTTGATATCACAGTATCGTATAATGATGGACGCCCAACTCGTAATATAGAACCAGCGTCCTATATCTTCGATGAACATAAATGGCGATATGAGTAGGCTACTTACTAATGACAAGCAGATGGTAGCCAGATACGACGATACCAAAGAACAGAAAACTATGGCGTAAATTTTAGAGAAAATTGTGCCTTCAAAATTTCTCGGACAAAAGATCCTTTGATAAGGAATTTTCAGTATCTTTGTAAAAGCATGAAAGAGAGCTACAAAAATGATTCTTTCATAAACAACATAGCGATGAGTCTTCGTACAAATAAATGTGACAAAAATATGAAAAAGGATAGTAGTTTTAAGGATTTTCGCAAACAACTTCCCGATGAGATAAGGCAGATGATAGATAGCCTTGGTATTAGCTCCTTTGAGGACTTGTTGGCCCTACTTGCTGCAATGGGTATGGATATGGATAAGTTGGAGAAAAGCATTGAGGATGGTAGCTTAGAGGCTGGAAATGTCCAGTTCGAGGATCTGTTAGTAGATGATATAGATGATGTATCAAATCCATTCTCTTTGGGAGATGACGAAGGTCTATTTGCTGACGATGAGACTGATAAATGCCTTGAGGAAGACCCATTTAGGCTCCCTCGACATTGCTTCATAGGTGATAACCCACAAGAGTTGCACCTGCGTATTAAGCTTGTTGACGCACCTGTTCCCGTGTGGAGAGAGGTGAAGATTCCCTCCAACATATCGTTGGAGCTGTTTGCGTATGTCATCAACGATGCAATGGGTTGGGAGAATGAACATTTGCACGAATTTGAGGTTGATGGTGTAAAGTACAAACATACTGCGTGTATAAAGATGGATAATGATATGGGGTTTGGATATGGTAAAACACGAGTATTAGATACCAATAAATACCCAATATCTCAATTCTTCAAGGAGAAGAGAGACCGTATGAAGTATGAGTATGACTTTGGCGACGGCTGGCTGCATGAGGTATGGCTTAAGGGTCTACGCGATTATGAACCCGATGAGACTCCTTCGTTTATCATATATAAGGGTAGCGGAGCATGTCCACCTGAAGACTGCGGTGGCATTTGGGGTTATAGCGAGCTGTTAGAGATTAAAGCCAAAAAGCGCAAAACGGCAGAGGAGAAGGATCGCCTGGATTGGTATGGTATAAATAGAAGCTTTGATCCAGAGTATTTTGATATTGAAGAGACTCAAGATGTATTAGATGATTTGTGGGAGATAGCTATTGAACGGTCTGGCTGTTAGTGAAAATATTCACAACGCTTATCTTATTTGCGAAGTTATCCATAAAGAGGGTCTTTTATCTCCATAATAGAGAGGCCTTTCTGTTTCCTTGGTTAATTATCATCTCAATTGGTTTGACATTTGAGAAATGTTCACTATCTTTGCAATAAATAAGATATTATTTGTTATCGGGCAAAAAAATAGATTATGAACAATATATTGTCATTTAATATCGCTAATCCGAGTGATGTCGCTATGCAGATTGCAGCAAGAGTAAAGGCTCGCCGTTTGGAATTAAATCTGACACAGGAGGGTTTAGCATCAAGAGCTGGTGTTAAGTTTGCCACCTATCGCCGTTTTGAGCAGACTGGCGAAATATCTTTGCGAGGGTTGCTGCAAGTTGGTTTTGCACTAAACTGCCTTGATGAGTTTAATGCCCTTTTTACCCAGAAGCAGTATCAGTCGCTTGATGATGTGCTGAACGAACAGAGTGTTAATCGTAAACGAGGTAAGAAAAATGAGTAGCATTAAACAGATTGAGGTTATCTATGCAGACCGCGTTGTTGGTCGCTTGGCTTTGACCAGGGAGGGTTTGTGCGCATTTGAATACTCCGCAGAGTGGTTGGCATCTGGATTTTCTATCTCTCCATTTGAACTGCCATTGCGTAGTGGTGTTTTTATTGCAAAACCACGACCTTTTGGTGGCGGATTTGGAGTATTTGATGATTGCCTACCAGATGGTTGGGGATTGCTTATCCTCGATAGATATCTACAACAGCAAGGCATAAACCCTCGCAACCTAACCCTTCTTGACCGCCTCGCATTGGTCGGCTCTACGGGGCGTGGTGCATTGGAATTTAGACCAGATAAAAGTGTTGTTACAAAGCAGGAATATGCCGATTTCGAGAAACTTGCATTAGAGGCTGAGCAGATTCTTGATAGTGATGATTATACTGGTGAGGGTATCGAGGAGTTTCAACATCGAGGTGGTTCACCCGGTGGTGCTCGTCCAAAGATTTTTACTCGCTACGAGGGAAAGGAGTGGTTGGTTAAGTTCCGTGCTAAACGAGACCCTAAGCGCATTGGCCGTGATGAGTATAACTATTCACTGCTTGCCAAGGAATGTGGCATCGTGATGCCCGAAACACGACTCTTTGAGGATAAGTACTTCGGCGTAGAGCGATTTGACCGCACATCAAAAGGCAAACTACATGTTGTGAGTGTCGCGGGGCTTATTGGGGCTGACTATCGTATGCCATGTATCGACTATTCGCATATCTTTCAAGTATGTGCTGCGCTTACCCATAGCGTAGCCGAGCTGAGGAAAGTATATCGCTTAATGGTATTCAACTTCTTGATAGAGAATAAAGATGACCATGCCAAGAACTTCGCGTTTATATATCTGGATGGCGAATGGCACTTCTCACCCGCTTTTGACCTATTGCCAAGCGATGGTATGAATGGCTACCATACCACCTCTATTAATGATAGCATTGCGCCGACAAAGGATGATGTGCTTACCGTTGCAGTAAAAGCAGGATTGAATAAAAAAGAGGCTGAAGAGATATATAGCGATATCGAACAGAAAGTTGGGCGGTTTGGCAAATGATAATCTTTTGTAAGTGTCGTGTGAGTGCGAATCTCAAAATACGCATAACTCTTTGACGATTTGTGAGTAGCAGTAAAGCATTGTAGCCCCAGCGGATTCACCACTTTTGTTGAGCGGCAGAGTTTTTAACTCTGTCGCTTTGTATTTATAATCTTACACGAGCAAGCTCGCCAGATTACCTTAAAACAAAAACCCCAAAAGTCGCTAAACTTTTGGGGGTTTGTTCGTTTATTGCCTATTACTACCTACCTTTATACATGTCGTCGTAGTAGCGTTGGTAGTCGCCAGAGGTGACATTGTCCATCCATTCTTGGTTGTCCAGATACCAGCGCACGGTCTTCTCGATGCCCTCCTCGAACTGGAGAGAAGGCTCCCAGCCAAGCTCTTTCTGCAACTTCGTTGAGTCGATGGCGTAGCGGGCATCATGGCCGAGACGGTCGGTAACATAGGTTATCAAATCCAACGAGCAGCCCTCGGGGTTGCCCAATATGCGGTCCACGGTCTTAATCATAACCTTTATCAGGTCGATATTCTTCCACTCGTTGAAACCTCCGATATTATAGGTCTCGGCCACCTTGCCCTCGTGGAAAATGAGGTCGATAGCCCTTGCGTGGTCCTCGACATAGAGCCAGTCGCGCACATTCTCACCCTTGCCATATACGGGCAGAGGCTTGCGGTGGCGGATGTTGTTGATAAAGAGCGGTATCAGCTTCTCAGGGAACTGATAGGGACCATAGTTATTCGAACAGTTGGTAACGATGGTAGGCATACCGTAGGTGTCATGATAGGCACGCACAAAGTGGTCTGAAGATGCTTTTGCTGCCGAATAGGGAGAGTGTGGGTTGTAGGGTGTCTGCTCGGTGAAAAGCTCATCGTTAAACGCCAACGAGCCATAGACCTCATCGGTCGAGATATGGTAGAATCGCTTGCCCTCATAACCTTCGGGTAGGCTCTCCCAGTATAGCTTTGCTGCCTGCAAAAGCGACAGAGTGCCCATCACATTTGTACGGGCAAAGGTAAATGGGTCTTTGATGCTTCTATCCACATGGCTCTCGGCGGCGAGGTGGATAATGCCGTCAATCTTCTCGCGCTGCATCAAGTCGTAGAATGCCTCAAAGTCGCAGATATCCATCTTCACAAACTTGTAGTTGGGCTTCGCCTCGACATCCTTGAGATTAGCGAGGTTGCCCGCATAGGTGAGTTTGTCGAGGTTGATGATGTTGTACTCGGGGTACTTATTGACGAACAGACGCACCAAATGTGAGCCGATAAAGCCCGCACCACCAGTGATAACTATATTTCGTTTTGCCATCGTTTACTGCTTCTTAATGTTTCGTATGCACCTTGCAAGTGAATCCTTCCAATGGGGAACATCAACGCCAAATACCGCCTTTATCTTGCCCTTGTCGAGGGCAGAGTATGCGGGGCGCTTTACTACGCTCGGAAACTCCGCACTTGTGCAAGGCTGGATAGTGCACTCTGTCGTACCATATAACTCCGCGATAGCCTTCGCAAACTCAAACCACGAACAGATGCCCTCGTTGGAGTAGTGGAAGATGCCCCTCTGCGTGCCATTGTATCTTGCCACAACCGCCTCTATCGCCCTTGCCAAGTCGAGTGCATAGGTGGGTGTGCCTATCTGGTCATCGACAACCTTGATTTGCGGTTTGGTTGATGTGATGTCAATCATCGTCTTGCAGAAGTTGTTGCCAAACTCCGAGTAGAGCCACGCCGTGCGGATAATGATATAACGGCAATCTGTTGCGATAATTGCCTCTTCGCCAGCAAGTTTTGTGCTACCATAGACGCTTGTCGGTGCTGTTGGTTGCTCCTCGGTATATGGTGTATCGCTCTCGCCACCAAAGACATAGTCGGTCGAGATATGCACCAAGAGACCATCTACCTCCTTTATCGCCTTGGCAAGATTTGCAGGGGCGGTGGCGTTGAGTATTTTCGCCTTTTCTCTCTCCTCCTCTGCCTTGTCGACATTGGTGTAGGCGGCGCAGTTGATGATGATGTTTACGCCATTGTCGGCAATCATCTTACGCACGGCATCAAGGTCGGTGATATCGAGGTATGCGGTCTCGGCATCTTCAGCAATATCGGTGAAGATATAGCTGTCGCTACTGCTTTTTGCAATAGTGCGTATCTCGTTGCCTAACTGACCGTTAGCGCCCGTAACCAGAATCCTATTTGCCATAAGTGAAGACCTCGCCAATCTCAGCAAAAGTAGGGTTGTGCTTATCTTTCTCCGAGAGGATTATATCTGCCTCCGAAATGCCCCAGTTGATGGCTATCGATGGGTCGTTCCAGACTATTGCACCTTCGCACTCGGGGTGGTAGAGATTGTCGCATTTGTACTGGAATATCGCCTCGTCGCTCATCACCGCATAGCCGTGTGCAAACCCCTTGGGAATGAACAACTGGCGGTGGTTATCCTCCGAAAGCTCAACGGCAACATACCTGCCATAGGTGGGACTACCCGTGCGGATATCTACCGCAACATCGAGAACTCTGCCCTTTATGACACGCACCAACTTCGCCTGTGCATAGGGTGGTCGCTGGAAGTGAAGACCTCGCAGAACGCCATACTTCGACCTACTCTCGTTATCTTGCACAAAGCGCGTCTCGATGCCTGTCTCGGCACGGAAACGCTCCTCGTTGTAACTCTCGAAGAAGTAGCCTCGCTCATCGCCAAAGAGCTTGGGCTCAATGATTAGAACACTCTCGATTGCCGTCTTGATAACTGCCATACGCTACCTCTTGACAAGTTTAATCATATACTGACCGTAGCTGTTGCCCTTCATAGGCTCTGCCAAGCGCAACATATCATCGTCGCTTATCCAACCTTTGCGCCACGCAATCTCCTCTAAACAAGCAACTTGAACGCCTTGACGGGTTTCGATGACCTCGACAAAGCGCGAAGCATCGAACAGCGACTCCTGCGTGCCAGTATCCAACCATGCAAAGCCACGACCCAGCACCTGAAGCTTCAATTCGCCATCACGGCGGAAGGCATCATTGACCGAAGTAATCTCCAACTCACCACGCGCCGAGGGCTTTATACTCTTGGCGACATCCACAACCTTGTTGGGGTAGAAGTAGAGCCCTACAACGGCATAGTTCGATTTGGGATTTGCGGGCTTCTCCTCGATGCTCAAGACATTGCACTCATCATCAATCTCGGCAACGCCAAAACGCTCGGGGTCTTGCACCTGATAGCCGAAGATGGTGGCTTTTGACTCCTTCTCGGCAACCTCCACGGCCTTTTTGAGCATACCAGTAAAGCCCTGACCATAGAAGATGTTGTCGCCCAAAACCAGACACGCCGAGTCATCGCCGATAAACTCCTCGCCGATGATAAATGCCTCGGCAAGACCATTTGGCTGCGCCTGAGTGGCGTAGTAGAACCTCACGCCATAGTCTGCGCCATCGCCTAACAATCGGCGAAACCCGGGCAGATCGTGTGGCGTTGAGATGATAAGAATCTCACGAATACCCGCCAGCATAAGCACCGAGATAGGGTAGTATATCATCGGCTTATCATAAACGGGCAACAGCTGCTTGCTGATACCCTTCGTTATGGGATACAATCTCGTGCCATTCCCTCCCGCGAGTACGATGCCTTTCATAGTTTTGTTCTTTATAAAAAATGGTGCTTATACTTTAAACACCATCTTGCTAATTTTATTGTTAGATTTTGGGCTTTCGCTCGATGAAAAACGCCAATACCATCTGCATAGTGTCGATTACCGCAGATTTTTCGTATAGTTCGCTATACTTCCAACCACCAAACAGCCTGTTGCGAATAATCATCAAACGCTTCTTAAACTTCGAGGCACTTGTGTTGTGTATCGAGCGTTCGCCAAACAACACATCCTCTAACACCTTATCGCGCAAATCGCTATGCGTACGAATCAAAGGGTTTTTAACCACCAGTCCGAGGTACTCTACAGAGATTGCTGTTAGGGCATCCACAAACTTTGTGTAGTGCATTCTGTCGCACCACTTATAGAACGACTCCCAATCGATATTATCCTGCTCCGCTTGAAGTAGATATGCCCAGTCGAGAATATGTCGTAGCTTGATGCCCTCGGTGAGGAAATGCCCGAAACTATGTGCCGTAAGAAATAGCGCATTGAAGTCGGCACACGGGCGCAATAGATGTGTGCCCTCGATAGGTGTCGATGGCTTGGTGGCCAACAGATGCTGAAGATGCCTCTCCAACGCCTTACGGTCACGACTACCACGAATTGCGGTGCAGAATGCGTGATTCTCAACCATCAAACCTTTGTAGTTGATGTGCGAGTGCTTGTAGAAACCAATATCGACCTTTGCACCTATCTTCGCCGCAACCTCGTTGCCATCATCGTAACGACAAACAAACTCGCCATCCTCCTTCGTTGTCGCAAGATAGCAATCAAGGTCGCCACACTCACGATATTCGGGCGTAGGGTAGTAGCCACTAATAGCCAGACCTTTAAGAACATAGGTGCTGATACCATCCTCGGCAAAGGCATTCGCCAACTTTTCGGCAAGTTGCCTCTGCTTGCAGTATCGACTCTTAATCTTCTCCGCACTCAACGCCCACTGCAACTTCAACGCCTTATCAGGCATTTGCTCAGGCGTTAGCTCGACCTTATCCGCAAGCGCACCAATAGCACTCCAAACGATTGCAAGCACGCCTTGTCTTGCAGACAATTGATACAAACTCTGCCACTCTGTTTTTGAGAAATTGTTCAATAATGAATAATTGCAGTCGCGTACAGAGTTCGCTTGTAATAACGCAATTAGTGCTTTGAATATATTATCTTGATTTAGATTCATCTTATAGGGATATCCAATGTTCTAAGTTTTGCATATTTTTCTCTAATGAGAAATTACTTTCACAAAACTTTTTACCATTTTCACCCATCTCTGAAAGCTTGCCAGATGGAAGAGTTGCCATAGAAATTAATGTGTCTGCTAACGACTCAAAATCTCCAGCATTTACTGATAGTCCACACGAAGCTTGGCTTATAACATTAGCTCCTTCTCCGTTCATCATTGCAACGACTGGTTTTCCCGCAGACATATATGCTTGCAGTTTGGCTGGACAGGTTAGATTGAATATTAGACTATCCTTTAATGCAAGATAAAGAACATCTGCTTGGGCAAAGAAAAGCCCCATAGAACTTAATGGATGTCGACCTACACAATGTACAATATTATGCAAGTTGTTATCTTCTATATAATCTTCTACCCACGCTTTCTTCCTGCCATCACCAACGATAATAAAATGAATATTCGACACCCCCTTATCGTGGATTAATTTAAACGCTTTTAGGGTATTCTCGAAATCTTGGGCTTCGCCAACATTTCCTGCGAACATTATTTTAAATCCTTCAGGCAATGCTGGTATTTGATAATCTGTTTGGCAATTTAGATCTCCGTCTGCCCAATTTGGGAAATACTCTAACTTGTTTGCAAAATCACCCTTTGAGCAGATAGATTCACGGAAGCCATTCGAACTCATTAATATTTTATCTGAGTTGTGATAACAACTTTTTGCGATTCGCTCAAAAACTCCTAATATAGTTTGGTTTTTTATACCTCCTGCGACCTCAAGACTTTCAGGCCATAAATCTAAAACCCAAAATAATAGCTTGGTTTTTGGCCTGATCTTTTTTATTATTATCGCAGGAAGACCTACTGTTATAGGACTTGTTTGGTGTACAATTATGGTGTTATATTTTTTAAATAATGCCATAAAGAATGCCCTGAAGCAAGCAGATATAGCAAAACTTATGTAGTTCAGTGCAAGTCGTATTCCACTACCATTACCGCGAGGAATCATAGCAGTGCGAATAATCTTAACTCCATTAACTGTTTCATGTCTGCGACGAAATAGACCATAACCTTTGTAGAACTTTCCTGCTGGGTAATTAGGAATGTCACTTAATGCAGTTACATCATAACCTCGCTTTGCTAATTCAAAAGCAACTTCATTACACTTAAAATCCTCTGGATGAAAGTGAGGAGAAATAATTAGAATTTTATGAGTGTCCTTTTTAGGGGCCATTTATTGTATACTCTAGAATTTACGCCAAACCATCTTATTTACAACGCCTGTGTACGACTGGATCAACTTAACAACCTTGGTTGATACATTCTCATCGGTGTAGTTGGGTACGGGGATGCCGTTGTCATCATTCTTGACCATCTCAACTGCTGTGTCTACAGCCTGCAACAACGACTTCTCATCGATGCCTGCCAATACGAAGCAACCCTTATCCAATGCCTCGGGGCGCTCGGTTGATGTGCGGATGCAAACGGCAGGGAATGAGTGACCTACGCTGGTGAAGAACGAACTCTCCTCGGGAAGTGTGCCGCTGTCGCTAACTACCGCAAAAGCGTTCATCTGCAAGCAGTTGTAGTCGTGGAAGCCGAGGGGCTCGTGCTGGATAACACGAGGGTCAAGTTTGAAACCACTTGCTGCCAAACGATTACGGCTGCGGGGGTGGCAAGAGTAGAGGATAGGCATATCGTACTTCTCTGCCATCTTGTTAATAGCGGTGAAGAGCGATGTGAAGTTCTTCTCGGTATCGATGTTCTCCTCGCGGTGTGCCGAAAGTAGGATATATCGACCCTTCTCCAAGCCCAAGCGAGAGTGGATATCCGAGGCCTCGATATCGGCTAGGTTGTTATGCAGTACCTCGGCCATAGGCGAGCCTGTTACATAGGTGCGCTCCTTTGCAACGCCTGATGCGTTGAGGTAGCGGCGTGCGTGCTCCGAGTAGCAGAGGTTGACATCCGAGATGATATCCACAATACGGCGGTTTGTCTCCTCGGGGAGGCACTCATCGAAGCAACGGTTGCCAGCCTCCATATGGAAAATGGGGATATGCAGACGCTTTGCGCCAATAACCGAGAGGCAAGAGTTGGTATCGCCAAGAACAAGCACAGCATCGGGCTGTGTGGCAACCATCAACTTGTACGATGCGTTGATGATATTGCCCATTGTTGCACCGAGGTCGTCACCCACAGCATCCATATATACATCGGGATCTGCAAGTTTCAGATCACGAAAGAATACGCCGTTGAGGTTATAGTCGTAGTTCTGACCAGTATGCGCTAAGAGGCAGTCAAAATATTTGCGACACTTATTTATTACCGCTGCCAAACGGATAATTTCGGGGCGTGTACCAACGATGATAAGGAGCTTAAGGCGACCATCCTCCTTAAACTTAACATCGCTAAATTCAAGCTTCAAATCCATAATTGATTTGTTTATTAGGTTATTTTACAACTTTTTCGAAGAATGTGTCGGGGTGGTTGGGGTCAAAACTCTCGTTTGCCCACATCACGGTTACAAGGTCCTCGGTATCAGAGAGATTGATGATGTTGTGAGTATAGCCCGGAAGCATATGTATTGCCTCAATCTTCTCGCCAGATACCTCAAATTCGATAACCTCATCTGAACCAATCTTGCGCTCCTGAATAAGACCGTGACCACTCACCACAATAAAGAACTCCCACTTGGTGTTGTGCCAATGCTCACCCTTTGTGATGCCGGGCTTCGAGATATTGATGCTCACCTGTCCACACTTCTCCGAACGAAGCAACTCGGTGAAGCTACCACGAGCATCGATATTCATCTTGAGAGGGAACGCAACCTTCTCCTTGGGCAAGTACGAAAGGTATGTCGAGTACAACTTTTTGGCAAACGAGTTGAATGGAATCTCGGGGACAACAAGTGTCTCGGGCTGTTTGCGGAAGCTCTCCAAGAGGTCCACAATCTCACCGAGTGTAACCTTGTGAGTGATAGGTGCAGCGCAGTAGCGACCGTCAGCCTTCAAAACAGTGTCGATACCATCAAACTCGCAGTGGTGCTCCTCACCCTTGAGTGCAGCAACCATCTCATCAACAAGGTCATCGATGTAGAGTAACTCGAGCATTGTCGAACGGTCGTTGACCATAATAGGAAGGTCGTTTGCAATGTTGTTGCAGAATGTTGCAACTGCCGAGTTGTAGTTGGGGCGACACCACTTGCCGAACAAGTTGGGGAAGCGATATACCAAAACCTTTGCGCCACTCTCGGTTGCATAGTCGAAGAATAACTCCTCGCCAGCCTTCTTGCTCTTGCCATACTCGCCTTCAGCATAGCGACCTACCAATGTTGCCTGAATTGATGATGACAGCATCACAGGGCAGGTGTTGTTGTGCTTCTTAAGGGTGTCGAGTAGGGTAGATGCAAAGCCGAAGTTGCCCTGCATAAACTCCTCGGTATTCTGAGGACGATTTACGCCTGCGAGGTTGAATACAAAGTCGGCACGACGGCAGTAGTCGTCTAATTCCTCTGCTGTCGAGTCGATGTCGTACTCGAAGATTTCGCCAATGGCAATCTCTCCGTAACTCTTATTCTTGCCCTCGGCAATCGTTCTGAGCTGTGCTACAAGGTTTTTACCTACAAAACCTTTCGCACCAGTAATTAGGATATTCATTATATTCTACTTATATTGCTCCCAGTCAACCCACATATCTTTATCGTACCTCCAACTATCACCAAGTGCCTCTGACAAGATCTTGTCAGATAGGACTTGGATAATAGTATCAGGAATGTGGGCTTTGAGACAATTTGCATAGCCAGCAGGAACACAGAGAAGTTTACTGTCGTCCTCCGAAAGGTGATAGATTTCGGCGTTAAGTGATGGACTGGGGTTCTCCCAGTTATCTATCTTTACTAACGCAATAGTTACCTCGCCCTTTACGCAATAAAACCACTTGCGCTCGAATTGGTGCCCGTGCCATCCTCTAACCACACTTTCGTCTGGATGATGAATGATATAGCACCTCTTAACGCCGTCGAAATGAAACTCATTGAGAGAACTTATCTGACCTCTTTGGTCGCGGAAAATCTCGCCCTGTATTACTTTAATCTCCGACATATGCTAAATATGTTTTATTCGCTACGAATCTCTTTAGCTTTGCTTCTGGGCTGAAGACCAAGGTCCTCGCGGATAAATCGAAGTTTGAGAAGAAGTTCCTTCATACCTTCAACATCCAATCGGCGGGTGTTGTGGCTGTGGTAATCCTCAATCTTAGATACCTCCTCGTTGCCATTAGTAAAGAACTTGTCGTAGTTCAAGTCGCGTGTATCGCAAGGAATACGATAATAATCGCCCATATCGATAGCCTTTGCCATCTCCTCGCGCGTTACAAGTGTCTCATATAACTTCTCGCCGTGACGAGTACCGATTACACGCACCTCTGTTTCGCCGTATGCGGGATTAACCTTTGCATAGGTCTGCTTGAGTGCCTCTGCAAGTGTTGATAGAGTTGCAGCAGGAGCCTTCTGTACGAAGAGATCGCCATTCTCACCGTGTGTAAATGCGTATATTACTAAATCTACCGCATCATCCAAGGTCATCATAAAACGAGTCATATTGGGATCTGTGATGGTGATAGGCTTACCCTGCTCCATCTGCTCAACCCACAAAGGAATAACCGAACCACGTGATGCCATAACATTGCCATAACGAGTACAACATATTGTCGTTGCTGCATTCTGACCGAGCTCTCGTCCCTTGGCGATAGCAACCTTCTCCATCAATGCCTTTGAGATACCCATTGCATTGATAGGATATGCTGCCTTATCGGTTGAGAGAACAACGACATTCTTTACGCCGTGATCAATTGCAGAAAGAAGAACATTGTTTGTGCCAATAACATTGGTCATTGTTGCCTCCATAGGGAAGAACTCGCAAGAGGGAACCTGCTTAAGTGCGGCAGCGGCGAAAACATAATCAACACCACGCATAGCAACATCCACAGAGTTCTTCTCGCGAACATTGCCGATGTAGAATTTTACTTTAGCAGCCTGCTCTGGATACTGCGCCTGAAGGTGGTGACGCATATCATCTTGTTTTTTCTCATCACGTGAGAGAATACGAATCTCTCTAATATCGCTATCAAGGAAGCGACGAAGTACGGCGTTACCAAAACTACCCGTACCACCTGTAATCAACAGGACTTTGTCTTTGAAGATTGACATTATTATTTAGTGTTTAATAATTCATTATATAGGTCTATGTATTTTGCGAAGCATTTATCCTTGTCAAAGTTTTCTTCCGCATATTTGCGACAAGCATCTGAATAGTATTGCTTTCCTCGACTTTCAATCTCTTTTATAGCGTTAATAACTCCATTGATATCGCCTTGTTTAACAACATATCCTGTATTCGGTGTTATAGATTCGGGACTTCCTCCAGTTCTATATGTAATGACCGGTATTCCACAAGCCAATGCTTCAAGATTCGTTGTTGGGAATGTGTCAGCATATGTGGGGTTTACAAATACATTTGCATTGCTGTATAATTCTGCTAACTCCTCAGCCGAATTTGTTCTTAATATACCATTTATGCCTTCAGGAAGATTATCTTTCTGCTCTTGATTTAATCCCACTATTGTTATATCATATTTATTAGGATCAAGTATTTCGCGAAGTTTGTAAATATCTTCTAATCCTTTGGCTTTATTCCATACACTTGATACACCGATAATCTTGGTTTTATCTGTCTGCTCCCATTCTGATGGCTTAAATACGTTTAGATTAATGCCATTGTGAAATACATCTCTTTTTTTGCCCTTAAAATATGATTCTCCAACAAAGTCTGACAACCATTTAGAAGCGGGTGCAAGAAATATGTTATTTTTGTATGTAAATAAGAGTTTTTTTATTTCGTAGTTTCGTTCTGATTGGTCAGTGTATGCACTTGGATAATCTTTATATTTGGTGCAGTTCTTACAACCCTTTTTCCATTTGTAGCACTCTGCATCTATGAAGTGCGCGCAATGTCCAGTAAAAGACCAGCAATCGTGGAGAGTCCATACAACTGGAGTGTCTACACCGTTTAGGTAGTTGAAAAGAATCTTATAGTTTAGATAGTATCCGTGAATGTTGTGTAAATGGATTATATCTGGATTAATTCTCTTAATCTCCTTTACAAGTTGTCGAGTTGCTATTCGTGAGGCTAATCCGTGATTGTCAAAAAGACGCGATTCTACCAAATGACAAAACATCCCCAATTTAGAACCAATCTTGATTAGTTTAGATTTGCTCTTATTTGCATATCTGCCGTATGCAATGTAGCTCTCCCAACCTTTGCTAATCACAAGTTCCCCAATCTGCTCTGCAATTTTGCCTGTTGAACCCCAATTAGCGGTTGAGTTTATTTGAAGAAGCTTTGGCATAGGGCATGTTTATATGTAACATTTAACCTGACGGTCTTCAATCTCTTCAAAATCCATTTTAGAGATGTCTGAACGCATTCTATTGTAGTTTTCGATGTCTACTATCTTTGCTAATTGTTCCTCAAAGTTATCTGGATTCAACGAGAAGATTACCCCATTATTCTTATTAATTATCTCTTCACTGCATCCTACTTTGTCGCTTACCATAACAGGAGTTCCATTGTTTAAGGCTTCTTCTATAACAAGCCCCCAAGGTTCAGATATAGATGGCAATATAAATACATCCGCTTTCTGATAGTGGGTAGATAACTCACTGTTATTTATTGCTCCAAGGAATACAATATTCTCATTAGCAATAGACTTTAGATGAGCTTCTAACTCTCCGAAACCTATAATTGTTAGTGTTAGTTCTGGGTGTTTATTGAATCTGCGTATCAGATATTCTAAATTCTTAACTTTGGTCAGGCGGCCTACATATAGGAAATTTTTAACCTTATTTCTAGTGGTGAAAATAGGCTGCTTAATATAGTTAAATATGCCGACACCTTTGGTTATAATAGTTTCCCCCTTAAAGCCTAAATCATCTGTAATTCTCCTCTGTGATTTACCTGAAGCATATACTTTTGAAATTCGAGAAATAAAAATACGCTTGATTAGGCCCTTTATACCCTTTGTCGTTGATTCTAAATAACTCGATTCTATGACCAACGCATTCTTCTTCTTGGAAGATATAAACGCACTTGCCCAAAGTGGAATAGAATCCCACCCACCAAGTATTAATTCTTTATATTCGGTTGAGCGTAAAATCCTTTTTAATTGAATAATTCGTGTAAAACCACTATCCTTTAAATGAATGTAATCAAATTGCATTGTACCCTCAAAGAAGTCTTGGTTTCTACCTTGTGAATGATCCCAAGTATATATAACGAGAAGTTTACAACTCTTATTTATCTCGTTATATAGATTAATCTTGTAAAATGATGGCAGATTTGTTATGACAACTTTATCGTAATATTTCATAAATCACTTTACTGTGTATTTGAGTAGATCAAAAAATTATCAATATACTATTCCATCTAGTTTAGAGCCTTATACAATTTTATGCCAAGAGAAACACTTATCATTAAAACAATGCCCTCAACGATATATTTAATTTTTCCACTCTTCAACATATATGGGAATATATGCTTATTTCTTTTAAGTTCTGCAACTAATTCGTTTCTCTCACCTTTTTCAAGTGTAATAATTCCACTTAGTAGTGTATTAACCAATGTGCTTATTAGCTGTAAGATGGTTTGCTTGCATTTTTTAGTCATGGGTTTTGTGTTGCAGAATGATATTAGGCTATTATTGATAAAGATAATATCATGCCCTCTTTTAGGTTTAAAAGTTGATGTAATGCTACCAGATGTTCGTTGTAAATAGTTGTAGCAGACCTTTTCAATAGAGTCAACTTTTGTTGCGTAGTATAAAGCTCTCGGCGTAAACTCGCAATCTTCATGATAAATACCCTTCGTAAAGTATAAATCATTGTCAATAAGATACTTTCTTCGATATATTGCAAATGTCGCAGGTACACATAGAATGCCTTGTTCAAGAGTGTTCATGCCTGTAGCACCTTGTGGTAATATACATTTTGGTAAATCTACATTTGGCGCACCATCTCCATATACATGTCTTGCTTGAATTTGTAGTAAATCAATATTGCCGTCGAGCTTTGGGAAAATCCAACTCAAACAATTATCCTCTATATAATCATCACTATCAACAAACCAGATATAATCTCCTTTTGCAGCTTTCAGTCCAGTATTTCTTGCCATACTCAAACCCTGATTCTCTTGTGTGATAATTCTGATATTATTATATCTTTGTGAGAAATCAGTTGCGATATCTAAACTATGGTCAGTTGAGCCATCGTTGACTACAATGATTTCATACAAATCGCTAGATATATTTTGTGCTAAACAAGATTCGAGGCATTTAGCAATATATTCTTCCACATTGTAGGTAGGTATAATAATTGAGAGTACCATTAAAGATTATTTTTTATATAGTTGTTCTTTATATAGTTGTTATTTGTCATTGGCTATGAATTATATGCTACTAAACTACAATTAGACAATATAAACTATATACATACTTTATTAAGTTGTAATATATTCCAGGTCTAATGCACCATAAAAATTGCTTCCTGCTCATATTTCCACTTTTGTACAATCTATATGTTATAAGTATTATTGGAATCATTGTCATAAACAAGATTCTATATACATACACATTAAAAGCATCTCCCATAAAAGTGAATAATATGGAAATATACATTAATAGAATCATTACTTTATATAAACGCAATATATCATTGTGAGTTTTAAAGTTTGATTTGAATAAACAATATGATATAATAGCCAAGGGTATATAAAATGAGCAATACATTAGTGTGTTAATTAGGTATCCCGACAAGCCAATTCCTTCTCTTTCTAACTCCATATATGTGTCGAATTTGGCGGTAATATCTTCGCCTAAATCTCCAGATTGCATTATAGATAAAAAGTTATCTTGAAAAATAGCTAAAAGGAAAGGAGTCATTATTAGCACTCCTAACACTGTTATTTTGTTGTATGGTATAAAAATTGCCAATGTGGCAATTACCATAATAACTGCTGAGTTATGGAAATTCCTTGATAGCAGAATTATTGCTATACCAACCAAATACCATAGCCATTTTAGGTTTTTGCTAGGCCTACATAAAAACGATAATCCGAAATAGTAGACAGCCATAGCTAATGTGGCTCTTGAATATGCAAAAAGAACAATGTATGAAGCGAGTAGAATAAATGCTGCGTTGTATATGGGGATGCCCAATCTGTGAGATGTTAGGCAGAATAATAAAAATGCTCCTCCAAATACAACTGTTCTAAATAATAAATAGTTTTTCTGAAGAAAAAGGCCTAAAGCAACATAGAATGGTTCGCCATAATTATAAGCATTTGGTGTCGGGTCATATTCTTTAACAGCTTGGAGCATGTGAAAGAAATCACCTTGCAGACAATGGCAAATGATAAATATTGCAACAAGTCCGATAGCTATTTTTTTATTCTTTGCGTGAATATTTATAGAGTAGGCACGATCTATCGCTAAATGATAATTACTGCACAATAAAGTTATGTACATTATTAAACAGTATAGCGTACACCATATATTTACCTCTGTTATCGGGAAGTCGAACATCTGATAAAACGATGTAATTCTAAACTATGTACATTATTTTTGACCATGTATAATAACATATCCATGCACTTCTGATAAGTCATAATATGTTATATTGGTCGCCTCCTTTTTATAATCGAAATTGGGATTTGGTATCATAAATGATTTGCCGTAATGCATTCTTAAATGCTCAATTATATTAACTGGTACGCCAACAATGCAACCTTTATATTCTACCTTTTTAAATTCTTTTCCTGGTATGTATATTTTCTTTACATAACATTTACGTTTTCTCGATAATTTTTCCTTTATTGAATATAGACAAGGGGAGAACGAGTTGCAGTATAAGCCATACTCATCTTCTCTAAAATAAAATATGTCAAGTGTAGTGTGCTTATATTTGTAGCACTCTTCCAATCCTCCGTCAGAGGCATTGAATGAATGCACCAATTGAAATCCGTCCTTTGTAAGACTGTGTCTGATACGCTCTGCATCTTTAATGAATGCGCCAAAATCAAGATCATAGTCATGTTTGATAAAGTCGTGCTCCCTATGGTACCCCAAGAGCGTGCCAAACTCTAACCAATATGTTATTCCGCTATCATTAAGTGTTTTAGAGAAATTATTTAGCATTTCTTCTCCCTCTTCTCTAAACCAATGAAGCCTCTTTATTTTATACTCTGCTTCCTTTTTTAGCATATGTGTATGGTAAACCCTATATACATATGTTTTTTTGATTAGTTCTGTTAATGTCATATAAAAATGTTTATTTTATCTTTGGATTTCCTTTCGGAATAAATCTCGTTACAATAGACTATACTGCTGTTCTCCTAATTTGCTATATTGTCGTTTAATTAATTTTTTATATAAAATGCTTAATAAGACAATATATGAGATGAGACAAAATAACGCAGTATTGATATTTGGTTCTTGAATTATAAAGTCGAACATTCCCTATTTTTTTTAATCCAATTATATAGCCTCTCACATGCCTTGCCATCCTCATTAAGCCCCCAAAAAGAGTCTTTGAAATCTCTAATATTTTTTAGATAAGTTTCATTATTAAAATTATTGATGTTATTATTAAGCTCATTATCAGAATATGCAATTGGGAATGGAAGATCTTTTAGCTCCCAATAGAATCCTCTATCATAATCTTTATAGTCTTTCGCATAAATAAAGCACGGTTTATTGATTATGGCGCAATCAAACATCGCACTTGTATAATCCGTAATCACTATGTCTGATGCAAATAAAAAAGGCGTAATATCCCCAGCTTGAGTTACATCTATGACATTATCCGAGGTTATTATAGTATGAAAATTTTTAAGATTAATTAAATTGGGATGAAGTTTAATAAATACCTTCACTCCTTTTTTGAATCTTTTGTTTATTGTTGTGGTAATTTCTGTCCAGTTGATATTATATATGTCCAAATCTTGAATCTTATTCCTAAATGTGGGCGCATATAACACAATAATTTCCTCATCTCCAATATTGTAAGTTTTTCGAGTATTATATCGATATTCATCTATCAATATTTGATTATAAAAGATGTCGTTGCGAGGAATGCATTGTTCTAGAATTTCTCCATAATACCAAAATGTTGTAGGTATTTGCTTAGTGTAGTATGTACTATTTGAAAGCATTAGATCGCACATTTTGGAGTCTTGTTTAGCCACTTTAACATAATAATCTCCTAGTTGTATTTCTGCATCTCTTTCAATTTTCTTTAGACGGATTGAACTATGCCATGTCATAATGTATTTTTGATTCCATTTTTTCAAAAACAATGAATCATGTTTATTGTTCCTTGCATTAGTAATTATGAACTTAGATGAGTATAATGCGTAGATATATCTAAGACTATATTTCTTAACTATTTTAACTCGTTTATCAATATTATTTAGATTTATATGTTTATTAAAGGCCCAAATGACTTCAAATTCGCCAGGATGATTGTTAATTATATAGTCAGATATCGCTTTAGGATTACATGCATATTTATTAAAATTATATGACCATAGAATTATCCTATTAGACTTTACAATAATAAATGGCCTTAAAAATAATGCTAGAGCATACCATAGCATTCTCCATATTCTTTTATTCCTAGAATTCCCCATAATCCTATAACAATTTTCTAAGTATAGTAGATGAAATTCCATCTGTGTGGGGTAGATATATTATCTCTACGCCAAATGGTTTAAATTGTTCCTCAAATCTTTTCCAAGTTTCGGTTCCTTGCCAATCAGAGCCTACAAACATCTTATCGAATTTATATAATTCCCAAGCTCTGAATTTGTTTTTGTCTATTTGGGGAACTACTTTATCTACATATTTTATTGCTTCAACGATTTTGCATCTATCATTAAACGGGATGATTGGAGTCTTATTTTTGTCGTGTTGCACCAATTCATCTGTACTTACTCCAACAATCAAAAAATCACACTGTTCTTTTGCTCTTTTTAATATGTTAAGATGTCCAATGTGGAACATATCAAAAACCCCCGTTGTATACCCGATTTTCATATGCTTTATTTTTTTCGTTTTATTATACTGTTTGTCAGTTGTGCTATAATGTTCTTTTCGTTATTATTTAACCCTAAGTAATATGTAGATAGAGAAATAAAGGCGAGCGATGACACTATAGTCGATGAAACTCTTATAATATCTTGCTTAATCGTATAATGACATATAATTGGAACCACACTTCCAATTAAAATTACTTTTAGTATTGGTAGGATAACATTATTTATGTAGTCGCTATATTTGAAGTTAATAGGCTCGATTCTCTTTATGATAATCAATGCAACTATCTGTCTAATTATATCCATTATTAATATCGCAATAAACGCTATTTCTGGTACTTTAAGCAATCGCACTCCATAATACGCTAAAATTATAGTTACGATACTTGCTATGCCTCCTGCAATTTGGTAGTATTTCATCTTGCCAGATGCATGCACTATACAAGATATCGCACTATTTAGGTTTGATAGGAAAGCGTCAATAATAATGATAATGGCAAAGGTTGATGTATGTTGTGGTACATTATTTCCTAGCCAAATTTTCAACACAAAATCTATTTCTAGCATTATAGGTATAGATACCAGCGCCAATACAATACAGCTAATTTTGCTAATTGTATATGTAAGTTTGAATGCCCTATTTTTATTGCCTTGAGAATATGATTGGATTGTTTGAGGTCTTACTGGAATAGAGATATTCGATACGAAACTTTGTAGCCCACCATTAATCTGCGATGCTATACCTTTTGCAGCATTGACCACTGGACCAAAGAATAGATTGAGAATTAAATTAATACCTTGGTCCTTTAACATGTGCCCAAAAGTTCCAAGTACATTCCACCCTGAAAATGTAAGCATTTCTTTGAACAAACTCTTATTTATGCCTTTGGTTAGGTGTATTTCTTTAAATTGAAATTTGCAATATACTATGTAACTTATTAGTGTTATAGCTGCAATAATACTTAGTAATATGCCATATAGAATGAGTGAATCAGATTGTATAAATTTAATGAGGTACACACCTAACAATGTGCCGGCTGCACTAAAGATACTCATTACGGCGTAGAATCCCATTTTTTCATGAGCCATAACTGCAGCTGAGTATGGCACCTGAATAATATGTAGAACAAGAGTGATAACTGCCAACTGAAATATATATGAGGCAGCTTGCATACGGTCTATAGGAATAACCATCTTGTTGTGAAGATACCATAATCCCACAAATTCAATAATAATCACTAACAGAAGAGCAAACACACATTGTATTATTAAAGCAGTGTTGTATACTCGATTTGCACCTTCTACGCCCGATTGACCCAATTCAAAGTTGTAGAAACGCTGGATACCAGCGGAAAGAGCCGAACCCATAAACGCAAACATCGTAACAAATCCTGCAACAACATTGTGTATACCATAATTTACAACGCCCAACGACTCAAGAACAACTCGAGATGTATATAGTGTGATAAAGAGCACTATTACCATACGAATGCTCATAAACACACTATTCTTAACAATTATACTGTTGTTTGTTGAAGTACTCATTTAATCTCTTCTAAAAATATCTCGTGTATATACTTTCTCTTTTACATCGTCGAGGACCGAGTCGTAGCGGTTGGCGATGATGGCGTGGCTCTCGGTCTTGAATCTGTTGAGATCGTTGATAACTTCCGAGCCGAAGAACATTGTGCCGTTCTCCAAGGTGGGCTCATAGATGATAACCTTTGCACCCTTTGCCTTGATGCGTTTCATAACGCCCTGAATTGATGACTGGCGGAAGTTATCCGAATTAGACTTCATTGTGAGGCGGTAGACGCCCACGGTAACCTCGCGTTCCTTGGTTGCATCCCACTGGCTTGAGCCGACATAATATCCCGCCTTTTTGAGTACCTGGTCGGCGATATAGTCCTTACGGGTGCGGTTGCTCTCAACGATTGCTGACATCATATTCTGCGGAACATCGGCATAGTTTGCCAAAAGCTGCTTTGTATCCTTTGGCAAGCAGTAGCCACCGTAGCCAAACGATGGGTTGTTATAGTGTGTGCCGATACGGGGATCGAGACCGACACCCTCGATAATGGCCTGTGAGTCAAGACCCTTCATCTCGGCGTAGGTGTCGAGCTCGTTGAAGTAGCTAACGCGAAGTGCGAGGTAGGTGTTTGCAAAGAGCTTAACAGCCTCCGCCTCCTTCATACCCATAAAGAGCACGGGGATATCCTCCTTGATTGCACCCTCCTGAAGCAACTCAGCAAAGCGCTTTGCTGCGGTCTCTAGCTTGGGAAGGTCGGCGATAGCAGCAATAGCCTCATTCTCCTCATCGAACTCCTCGTTGTCGATATGCTTGGGGTAGCCCACGATAATACGAGAGGGGTATAGGTTGTCGTAGAGTGCCTTGCTCTCGCGCAAGAACTCGGGAGCGAAGATGAGGTTGAGGCGCTTTACGCCCTTTGCAGCATACTTTACATAGAGCGAGCGGCAGTAGCCCACGGGGATGGTTGACTTGATAATCATCACAGCCTCGGGGTTAACCTCCAAAACGAGGTCGATAACATCTTCAAGGTGGTGAGTGTCGAAGTAGTTCTTTACGGGGTCGTAGTTGGTGGGTGCTGCGATAACAACCATCTCGGCATTGCGATATGCCTCACGACCATCGAGCGTAGCACGAAGATTAAGGGGCTTATTTGCCAAGTAGTCCTCGATATAATCATCCTGAATAGGAGACTTCTTATTGTTGATAAGGTCTACCTTCTCGGGGATAACATCCACGGCAACAACCTCGTTGTGCTGAGCCAACAATGTGGCAATACTCAAACCTACATAACCGGTACCGGCAACTGCAATTTTCATAAGTATAGTGTTTTATCGCTATTAAATTCTATCCATTAGCTTCTGCATCGTGAGGTAAAAACCTTTGCGCTCGATGTGTGAGGCGCGACCGATGGCTTTCATCATTCGTTTGAAGATATTGCTATCAGACATCGCCTTAGTGCCGTAGTAGAAACCAGCTGTGCCTAAAAGGCTTGCGCCGATAACAATATACAACTGCACATCTATCGAGCAACCGAGTTTCCAACTCAAAAGGTGCAAAAGGATTATCAACGAGTTGAGTGTCAGAATCGACACTGTTGTGCCTGCGTGCGAAAATCCCAACTCGATAAACAAGTGGTGAAGGTGTGTCTTATCAGGACTAAAAGGTGATGTGTGGCGCAAAATGCGAGCAACCATCACACGCAATGTGTCGAATACGGGCACAGACAATGCGGCAAGAGTAAATGGGATAATGCCGAAGTTGCTATCGATAAACTTGCCAACCATCGAACCATCCGCGAGCGTGCTGATAACATACGATGAGAAGACGATGCCGAGTACCAATGTGCCACCATCGCCGATAAACATCTTCGAGGTCTTGCCAAAGACATTGTGGAAGAAGAAAGGAATAAGTGAGCCTGCGGTAACAACTGCCAATGTCATCATCGAAACATCTCCTGCGAGGAGGAAGAGCACTGCAAATACAACACTCGCCATAACACCGTAGCCAGATGAAAGACCATCGACACCATCGATAAGGTTAATGGCATTGATAATACCAACGGCAGCAAAGATTGTAAGCGGAATAGCCACCCATTGCGGGATAACCTCTAATCCCCAAAGACCGTAGAAATTGTTGATTGACTGGCTGTTCGCCATAACAAGAAGTGCTACAACGATAATCTCAATCATAAAACGAAGGCGTGGCGAGAGGTCGAGGATATCATCCATAGTACCCGTGTAGAGCATAATGGTCATCGCCGTGATTGTGATAAGCAACGATGAGCAATCGCAATGTGCGCTTGTAAAGCCTATACCAAGCAAAATGCCAAAGAACACGGCGCAACCACCCAAAACAGGGATTGGAATACGCTGAAGTTTTCTGGCATCAGGGTTGTCAACAATGTTTTTCTCCATAGCAATTCTCACGACGAGTGGATGTATCCACATAACGGCAAACAGCGAGGCAAAAAAGGCTATAAGAATGTGTTGTAGCATAAAATTGTGTTTTTTGTTTGTGTCGATTATTCTATTTTTTCGAGGAAGCAATTCGGGATGTAGGATGTTGCAACTGCTATTACGCCCTCGATGGCGACTATGAGGCGGTGGTTGCCCTTGATGCGCTTGATGTAGCCCTCGGCACCCTGAAAGATGCCGCCCGTAACGCGGACTTTGTCGCCTGTTGTCCACTCCTCGTTCGATTCGCCCAAGTACTCCAAGCCGAGGTCATCTATCGAGGTTACGCGGATAAACATCTGCATCTCGTCGTCGGGGATTGCTGCCAGTTGGCGTTCGCCACGGTTGCGATATACCATCACTTCGCCCATCAGTTGCTTCTGCACCTCCGCAGCCTCAGCCTCTGTGCAATGCATAAACATCAGCGATGATATTGCGGGCTTGCGACGGCGTACTTTGCGACCTGCAACCACCTGCTCTACGCTGCGCATAGGTATGTAACTCTCGATGTTTCGCCCACTTAGCAAGGTTTCAATCTTTGCGACTCTGTTGTAGAAAACTTTTAGGGCGTACCAGTTGATGATGTTTGTGTCGTCTGTCGAACTCTGTTCGTGCATAGGCATACTCTCTATTCCCTCGCCGTCGGAAGATGGTTCGTTCCAACAGCGCGGCAAGTAGGGTTGGGCTGGCTTGTCCAACACGCAGTATTGCTTCCGATCCGGAGCAAAAATCTGCAACCCCGACCGCAGAAATAGACATAGTCTACCCACGGTCAATTGCAAAGTTATGATAAAAATATGTTTTGAGCAAATTTTTCAAATACTAATTTATTCAAACTTTATCAACAATCCGCAAATCGCTATAATTAATAGATGTAATATGCACGCATATTTCGGCTAATTTGGGCATATTTTGCTATGCGAAATAAGTATAAATATATGGTCAATTTGCGAATAACTGAAAAGTGCGAAAATTATAGGATTATGCAATAAATATGCCGATATGATAAACCCGAAAAGAATCACCTATTTTTGCCCCGAATGGGCTATTATTCACTATAAATAAAGAAAGGCGAGGTTGCCCCCACCTTGAATGTTTTCACAACGGAATAATCCTTATTGTGATTTGCTTTTAAATTTGTACTGCAAATATAAGGATTTGTTGGGAATATTGCAAACTTTTGAGTATATTTGTGAAAATCTTTTAAATTTGTTTGGTATGAAGCGCGTTTTAGGTTTGGACCTTGGCTCAACAAGTATCGGTTGGGCGGTCATTGAAGAGCATAGCGAGGAGGTAGTGGATGGCAAATCTCAATCCTCAAAAGATACAATTTTGGGTCTTGGTAGCAGAATTATCCCTTTGAGTACTGATGAAAGTACGCAGTTTTCAAAAGGTCAGGCTCTCACTAAAAATGCAGACCGAACATCCAAACGAACGCAGCGCAAAGGCTACGACCGCTACCAGTTGCGCCGTAGTCTACTTTTAGAAAAGTTGAGCAGTTTGGGAATGTATAGCGGTAGTGTGCTAAAATGTGCCAAGCTCGAACTTTGGGGTCTACGCGCAAAGGCGGTAAGCGAGCAAATATCATTGTTGGAGTTGGGGCGTGTTTTGTGTCATATTAACCAAAAGCGAGGCTATCGTACTGCAAAGTCGGATTTTGGCGACAAGAAGAGCGGTGAATATGTTTCGAAAGTCGTGGAGCGTTATCGCGAACTTGCCGAGCGCAATATGACCATCGGACAGTATATGTACGAAAACCTCAAGCGCGATGAGGCTTATCGCTGTAAAGAGCGTGTCTATCCTCGTATCGCCTATGTCGAGGAGTACGACAAAATTATGGCGTGTCAACAGTGTTTTTATCCCGATGTGCTGACCAGTGATGTTGTTTCACATATCCGCGACTATATCATCTTCCATCAGCGCCCTCTTAAGTCGTGCAAGCATCTTGTTGGTAAATGTGAGTTGGAGAGTCGCTATGTTAAGCGAGGCGACCACATTATTAACTGCGGTCCAAAGGTCGCACCGCGCAGTTCTCCATTGTTTCAAGTATGCAAGATTTGGGAGATTGTCAACAACCTTAACATAAAGAATAAGGTAAATGATACGCTTTACCTAACATTGGAGCAGAAGCAAGCGATCTTCGACTATCTCAATACCAACGATAAGCTAAAAGCCACGCAGTTGGCAAAGATTCTTGGTGTGAAACCCAAAGATTGGCTTATTGGAAAGTCTGTTGGTGTGGGTCTTCAAGGCAATACTACTTATTGCGCTTTAGCAAGGGCACTTCAAGAGTATGATAGGCGCGGTGAATTACTGAAATTTGAGTTGAATGTTGTTGATGGTCGCAAGGTTAATACCGATACTGGCGAGATTACCAAGGAGATTGATGCCTCTGTCGAGCAACAGCCTCTCTATCGATTGTGGCATACGCTCTACTCAATCTCCGATATCGATGAGTTGCGCTCGGTGTTGCGTAACAGTTTCGCTATTGAGGATGAGTCGGTTATCGATGCTTTGTGTCAAATAGACTTTGTCAAGAGTGGCTATAGCAATAAGTCGTCGCGTGCTATGCGTAAGATACTTCCATATTTGATGGATGGTGCGCAGTACTACGATGCCAAGGTTGCTGCTGGATATGATGATACCACGCTTACCAAGGAACAGAACGAGGTGCGAGAGTTGCTCGATAGATTGGCGCCTATCCAAAAGGGAGAGTTGCGCCAACCTGTTGTCGAGAAGATTCTCAATCAACTTGTCAATTTGGTCAATGCGTTGATGTCGGAGTATGGTCGCTTCGATGAGATTCGTGTGGAGTTGGCGCGCGAACTTAAACAAAATCGCGAGGAGCGCGAGAAGGCTACAAAGGCTATAAACGAAAATCAGAGGTTGAACGATGCTATTGCCAAGCGTATCGAAGAGGAGTACCATTTATACCCCACTCGCTCACGCATCCAAAAGTATAAGATGTGGGAGGAGTCGGAGCATATTTGTATGTATTGTGGTGCAACGGTCAATGTTAGTGAATTTCTTCACGGCTTTGGTGTTGAGGTTGAACATATCATTCCTCGCTCGGTGCTTTTCGATGATAGTTTCTCAAATAAAGTATGTTCGTGTCGCAAATGTAATAAGGAGAAGGACAATCGCACCGCCTATGACTATATGGTTAGTCGTGGCGAGGGCGAGCTAAATGCCTATGTTGAGCGTGTCAACGATTTGGCAGAGCGTAAAAAGATTTCGCATACCAAGCGCAATAAACTCTTGATGAAGGCTACGGATATTCCCGATGACTTTATCGAGCGACAGTTGCGCGAGAGTCAATATATCGCCAAGAAGGCGAAGGAGTTGTTGCAGTCGGTTTGCTACAATGTCTACTCTACAAGTGGTTCTATCACCGACTTTATCCGCCATATTTGGGGCTGGGATGAGGTGCTTCACTCGCTTAATTTTGAACGATACAAGCGTGCGGGACTTACCGAGGTTGTTGAGCGCGAGATTGATGGCGAGAAAAGTTCGGTGGAACGCATCAGTGGCTGGTCGAAGCGTATGGATCATCGCCACCACGCTGTCGACGCCCTTACTATTGCTTGCACGAAGCAGGGATACATTCAGCGTATCAACAACCTTAACTCGCTAAAGGAGATTGCTTTCCAGTCTTTTGCGGATGGCAAGCAAGGTGGTGCAACCAGCCAACGCCTCACTCGCCTTGAGCGTTATATTACTATGCAACCCCATTTCTCAACTGCCGAAGTTGCCGAGGCGGTCGAGAAGATTGCTGTATCATTCAAGAGTGGCAAGCGCGCTGCAAGTGTTGGTAAGCGATATGTCCGTAAAGGTGGCAAGCGTATCTGTGTACAGCGCGATGTGATTATTCCGCGTGGTGCTTTGAGCGAGGAGAGCGTATATGGCCGTATTCGCAATAGTGAAAGCGGTAAGCAAGAGTATGTAATCAAGTACAAATTAGGCTCTATCACATTGAAAGATGTCGATTATGTTGTCGATAAGCGCATCCGTGAGATTCTTCGTGACCGTTTAGAGCAATTCGGAGGCAAGCCCGAAAAGGCATTTGCTGAACCAGTATTAGACCATCAAGGTCGTGAGATTCGTAGCGTAAGATGTTACACTGGACTCAACGCAACAGTGCCATTGCACTATAACGAGCAGGGCGAGGCTATATCGTTTGTTAAGCCTGGCAATAACCACCACTTGGCAATCTATGAGGATGAAAAGGGAAAGTGGCAGGAACATATCGTAACCTTCTGGCACGCTGTTGAGCGCAAGAAGTATGGTTTGCCAACTATCATTACCGATGTAGCAAAGGCTTGGGAGAGTGTAACCGATGCTATGCCCGAGTCATTCCAAGAGCAGTTACCGAAGTCTGCAAAGTGGCGTTTTAAGTTCTCGATGCAGCAGAACGAGATGTTTATTCTCGGAATGAACGAGGAGCTCTATCAAGAGGCTATGCGTAACGAAGACTATGCGTTGTTGAGTAAATATCTATATAGAGTGCAGAAGCTTTCTTCGGGAGCCTATGTGTTTAGAAAACATATCGAAACGCAAACAGATGACAGATATTTCGATGATAGTGGAAAGAAAGTATTTAGTGTCTTGAAGTCTCGAGAATTAGATGCCGTGCAATGGGTAAATAGTCTTGGCGCATTAGAACTGCTTATCCCGCATAAAGTCCATATTAGTGTTACGGGTAAAATTTCAGAGATATGATAAAACGCACACTATATTTTGGTAATCCCGCTTATCTATCGGTTCGACTTGCTCAACTGGAGATTCGTTTGCCCGAGGTCGAAAAGAGTTCGATACTCTCGGAATCCTTTAAGAAAGATGCGACAAAACGAATTCCGATTGAGGATATTGGAGTAGTTGTGCTTGATAATAAGCAGATAACCATAACTCAAGGTGCGTTAGGAGCTTTGCTCGATAATAATGTGGCGATTATAAGTTGTGATGAACATCGAATGCCTTCGGGACTGATGCTGCCACTATCTGGCAATACTACGCAATCTGAACGATTTCGCCACCAGATAGATGCATCGATGCCTCTTAAAAAGCAACTGTGGCAACAAACCATTCAGGCAAAGATTCTCAATCAGTCTGCCGTACTTTATGGTCAACGGGGGCTGGAGTGCGGAAATATGGAGGCTTGGGCGAAACAAGTAAAGAGTGGAGATGCTGACAATCTCGAAGGCAGAGCTGCTGCTTTCTATTGGCAAAATCTGTTTGGCAATATAAAAGGTTTTCGCCGAGATAGAGAGGGAGTTGCTCCCAATAATCTACTAAACTATGGCTATTCTATCTTGCGTGCTGTCGTTGCAAGATCGTTAGTGGGTAGCGGTCTTTTGCCGACTTTAGGAATACATCACCACAATAGATATAATGCATACTGCTTGGCAGATGATATTATGGAGCCTTATCGCCCATATGTAGATAGACTTGTCGCTGAAATTGTTGATAGTGGGGTAGATATTTCAAAGTTATCTGTCGATCTAAAAAGTAAGATGCTCTCTATTCCAGTTTTAGATGTGGTGATAAATGGTCGTCGCAGTCCACTGATGATTGGTGTCGGAATTACTACGGCATCGTTATATAAATGTTATAGTGGCGAAGTTCGTAAAATAGCCTATCCGTTGATTGAATGATTGAACGATTTAGTGAATACCAGATAATGTGGGTTTTTGTCTTTTTTGATTTGCCAACCGAGACAAAGAGCGAGCGCAAGAGGTATGCTGAATTCCGTAAGCAACTTTTGCGTGATGGATTCACTATGTTTCAATTCTCAATCTATCTGCGCCATTGTCCAAGTCGAGAAAATGCGGATGTGCATATTAAGCGTGTTAAGCAACTATTGCCAAAAGATGGCTATGTTGGCATTCTTACAGTTACCGACAAACAATTTGGTCAAATGGAATTATTTAGAGGGTGTCAGCGTGTTAAGCGCGACCAACCAGTCCAACAACTAGAGATGTTTTGATAATAGAAAAAGGATTTGCCCGATAGTTGGGCAAATCCTTTAATCAAACACGGTGATTTTTAATTTATAAATATCTTTGCAACACATTGTAACCCAGCTAATTACTTGGATTGAGATGTGTTTGATATGTCAAAGGTACAAATTTAAAAGCAAATCACAACGTATTGGTTCAGAGCGTGCCTCGGGTGCTGGATGTGTTTGATATGTCAAAGGTACAAATTTAAAAGCAAATCACAACGCAAAGGGCGCTTCATTGGACCGACAGGCGGATGTGTTTGATATGTCAAAGGTACAAATTTAAAAGCAAATCACAACGTATGCCGATGCCGAGTTAATCAATGGTCAGATGTGTTTGATATGTCAAAGGTACAAATTTAAAAGCAAATCACAACGAGGCATTCCAGTATATGTTTGCC
>JAFTVW010000057.1 GCA_017465605.1 Alistipes sp. | reverse complement strand
GAGGATAGAAACTATGACCTCTACCAGCAGGCTTGTAAGGTGGCGGCACGCCGTTTCTTCCCTAATTTTGTGAATCTCGATGCTTCGTTTAATCAGCATGAGAAGTGGAGAGAGGATGATCCTAAGCGTTATCAATATGAGGTGGCTACGATGGGTTGCCGCACCCGAGTTTTTGAGAATCGCTTTGGGGAGAAAACATCTATCGCCCGCGGAAACCTCTCGTTCTCTACAATCAATATCGTGCGTCTTGCCATAGAGTGTATGGATGTTGAGGATAAGAGTCACCGAATAGAGAGCTTCTTTGCCAAGTTGGATGAGCTGTTGGAGATTACAGCCAAGCAGCTTTGTGACCGTTACGATTTCCAGAAAACGGCTCTTGCCAAGCAATTCCCGTTGCTTATGTCGTCGTTGTGGATGGGGTGTGAGACCTTGAAACCTAATGATGTTATAGGTGGAGTAATCAATCAGGGTACACTCGGCATTGGTTTTATAGGATTGGCCGAGTGCCTAATAGCCCTTATTGGTAAACACCACGGCGAAAGCGAGGAGGCACAGGCCTTAGGCTTGCGTATTGTTACCTATATGAGAGATAGAGCAAACGAATTCTCGGAGCGTTATCAGCACAATTTCTCGGTATTGGCGACTCCTGCCGAGGGCTTGTCTGGTCGTTTTACACGCATTGATCGCAAAAAGTTTGGCGAAATTAAGGGTGTAACCGACAAGATTTACTACACCAACTCTAACCACATTCCTGTATATTACAAATGTTCACCCAAGCATAAGGCTGAAGTAGAGGCTCCATATCACGACCTGACTCGTGGCGGCCACATCTTCTATATTGAGATTGATGGCGATGCAACGCACAATCCGCAGGCAATCATGGATATTGTCGATTTGATGGATAAGCACAATATCGGCTACTGCTCGGTAAATCACAATCGCAATCGTTGTATGAATTGTGGCTATGAGGATGCACAACAGGAGTTGGCTGTATGTCCGAAATGTGGCAGTGATAATATCGACAAGTTGCAGCGTATTACGGGATACCTTGTAGGTACTACCGAGCGTTGGAACAAGGCTAAATTGGCAGAGTTGAATGACCGAGTTGTCCACAAATAGCATTCGCATACTCGACATAAAGTATGGCACATCGGTCGATGGCATAGGACTTCGCACCTCGCTATATTGTGCGGGGTGCGAAAACCATTGCATCGGGTGTCATAATCCCCAGTCGTGGGACGAGAATGGGGGCAAAGCGATTGAAATTGAAGAGTTGTTTCATCTCATTGTTGATGCCGATATGAATGTAACCTTCACGGGAGGTGATCCGATGTTTCACCCCGAGGGGTTTATTAAGTTGGCGCAGATGATTAAAGAACATACCGACAAGACGATTTGGTGCTATACAGGATACCGTTTCGAAGATTTGCTCAAACATCCTCTCCGTCGCAAATTAGTTGAGTTATGTGATGTAATTGTTGATGGTCGCTATATCGAGGAGGAGCGTGATTTATCTCTGCATTTTCGCGGCAGCCGCAACCAGAGAATAATTGATGTGGCAAAATCATTAGAATGTAGACAAACTGTTACTGAATGGATTGAATAAGGTTTATATGCAAGGATGTGATTTATTTCATACATTATCGCGAAAATGACTTGGCTAAAACTCCAACTAATGCAATCAATAAAAAAGCCTTCATTTGCTGTGAATGAAGGCTTCGGTTATTTCTTGTCTATTTGTATGTATTCGGAGTATTTGATATCGACATAGGGATTGTCGCATGATATGGTCTGGTGGATTGCCTTAACCTTCTTCCAAAAGAGACATTTACGCTTATATTCAACCCATACGGTTTGTTGTAGAGTAACGGGCAATCGAATATCTCCTTTGAGGCTGTCGTTATCAATTACAGCGTCAAGCTGGATATGCGGTGAAACCATTTCGACCTTCTGCTGAACTACAGGTACCGTATCACGAATGAAGACTGTATCACGGATTACTGCATTGATAGGTGCAGATACCTCCAACTGGTGTTTTGCGGCCGCCTGAAGGTCTTTGATTTTGACTCCCATCTGACGGATTTTCTCGGCGTCAGCGGCACGAAATCGCTCGTATTCATCGATGGTCAGGCGTAATGCTTTTGCATCGACTGCCATCGTAGTTGAGTCCACCTTAATACGCTCGATATCCGATAGCAGAGCGGTGTTATTCTGTTTGTAACGATCTCGCTCATCGGATAGCCGGGCGGAGTGCTTGTACTGAAAGAAGACAACACCTCCAAGTAGGAGGATTATTGCCAGTAGGATTTGTGAAAACTTACTCATAACTTATTGAATTTTCGGGAATAAACCATAGATACTCGCCTAAATAAGGCTCTTCGAGTAGCACTAATGCTCCACGATTCTTGATGCGATCTTCTGCAAGAACCTCCACGACGAGGCCACGACAACCGATTAGATCATCGAGCCTCATCGCGGTGAGTTCCG
Organism: Alistipes sp.; assembly: GCA_017465605.1. Classification (GTDB taxonomy): domain Bacteria; phylum Bacteroidota; class Bacteroidia; order Bacteroidales; family Rikenellaceae; genus Alistipes. Next base: position 1,324 of record JAFTVW010000057.1, on the reverse strand, counting down.
GGGAGGTAATTACTGTAATATGGGCATTCTTAATCATACTTATTTACCGCATACGGCGTTGTGTTCCAAGAGCGCACGAAGGTCTTCACGAATCTCGTGCAAGTCGTTCTGGATTGATGTAAACTGGGTGATTGTCGCCTCAAATACTGCCTTGTCAAGCTTGATAGCATCAATGCGCTCGTACTGGTCTGCAATCTTTGCATCCAGAAGCTCGCATTTATTGATAAGATCCTCAATCTCACGGGTGTTGTTCAGGTGCTGGATGTACATCGTCAACACAAAAGTGAGCACAACGGTAATAACCTTAAAGTGCTTCAATACAAATTCTTTTAGCTGTTCCATAGTCTATTCCATTAGTAGTGAAAATGCTTCTCTAATTGCTCGGAGCAGGGCTTCTGCACCCTCGCTGTTCCAGAACCCGAAGATGACAAGTGCTATCATTATCACGAAGTAGGTCCACCACGCAATATCCTTTCGGGTTACCTTGCTTTTACTCTTCCTCTTTTTGCTCATCTTTCGGAGGGTTAGTCGGGACAATCACATTGAATATCACATTGCCGTCAGCACCCTCGATACGCAGTCTGTTCTCCTCTTTGTGCTTGATGGGAAAAATATCCATCAGAGCCTTTGCTGCATTGACCGAAACGGCACGGAGCGGAGCCGGCGAAAGTGGCACGCCAAAACGGTCTGTGTAATCCGTTGTCGCTGTCTCATCCATCACGGCTTTGAGAGTTTCGGTTACTTGAAGCTTTACTGCCATCGTCTCCATCTCAAAGCGTTCTGACGAGAGAAGAGTTTTGATGTACGCATATATGTGAGGCTTTTGTATCAGGTAGTTTGCCGATACACCAGGACGCTTTGATGCACTCTCACCAAACACCTCTGTATAGCACTTACCCAAGTGGCCAGCGAACCCTACGCCACCATTCACATAGAGGTCGCAGAACTTCTCTTCGAGTTCAGTCAACTGCGTCTCCTCCGGATTATTCTGTATGTTGTTGGTCTGTTCCGACATATCTATTTTTCTTTTATTTAAGAGTAGGTGTTTTTGCTTCGGGAGGTTTAGCAAATGGTTTATTTTCTCGAATTAATTGATCCATCAGTGCCTCGTAGAAGACATCGGCTAAAGCATTGGCGCACGCCTCGGCATCAGCCAGCGAGTTGATGAGTCGCATATTGAACTTGATTTCGAGGTCGTAGCCCGAAATCACAGCCATCAGTTCATTGCCGTCGTATCCCAAAGCACCATATATCATTCGGTCAGCAGTGCGAAATGTGATGGTCTCGGGCACTTCCTCCGGGAGTCTGTTTTCCTGTGTCATAT
>JAFTVW010000056.1 GCA_017465605.1 Alistipes sp. | reverse complement strand
TTTTGTTGTCGCACACTACAAGGCCGTAATTAAGCGGTAGATTTCAACATTTTCGCATAGAGGCTTATTCTATCACCGCTGGCCGATGATGCGAAAATATGAAATGACGTATATATATAATTAATAATAAAAACCGTCATTCTGCATTTCTTCATTGGTGAGGGTTGGAGAAGTTGATTAGCAAGTATGAAGAAATGATAGAATCTACCTTATAATACACCACGTTGCAAAGAACAACCTTTGCTGCAAAAGACACACTCCCTCCCCTTCGGGTGCTCACTCTAATTTAGAGGGAGAGTTTTTTGTTGTCGCACACTACAAGGCCGTAATTAAGCGGTAGATTCCTACATTTTTACATATACCCTGATATTATCACCGCTGGTTATTTGATGTAAAAATGAGGAATGACGTATATCTATTTAGCCAATTTTGAATTTTGAATTCTAAATTTTGAATTTCAACTCAATGCTCTCTCCGCCCCATTGGCTCACCTTGTGAACGGTGTTGTAGAGAGTCTTGCGACCCACACGCACCTTGACCTTCAAGTCAAACGGTGGCGAGTCAGCAATCACATTTGAGACAGGCTCGGTGTTGGTCACCACATAGACATAGGCCACAATCGAGTGGCAGGCCGAAGTGGAGAGTTTCAGCTCGCGTGGCCCATCGAATCCCGCAGGAGCTTCACGCAATTTCGACCCCGCCGAAGCCACAAAACTCTCGGTAGAGCAGAAATCCACACGCTCCCCCTGCTCATCGTAGCAAGCGCACACAATGGCCAGATTGTATCGCCACAACTGCTCGAAACGGCTGGCTATCTCGATAGTAAACTCCGAATTCATATCCGACACCTCAAAATTATCTATTCTATTGAGAGCCAAACCCGATGGGCGGCTCTTTTTCACACCACAAAAATAACAATTATTTGCACAATTCGTGAAAAATTTATAATTTTGCCTGCTATTTGTTGCGAGATGGAGCTAAACGAAAGATACTCTATTGGTTATAAGGGGCTGAGTAACAGTATATTCGACTATGATTTCGTGGTCGATAATGACTTGTTTACAGCCTACGAGAGCCGCGAAGTTTTGGGTGGCGATTGCCGCGTAAAGGTGGTTTTGAAGAAAAACGACAACCAATTAGATGTCGATGTAGCGATTGAAGGTGAGGTGGTGTGCGAATGCGACCGTTGCTTGGAGCCCTGCCCCATTGCCATCGACTACGAAGGTCATCTGCTTGTTCGTATCTCAACCGAGGAGGGCGAGTATGACGGCGAGGTGATGTGGCTCAATCCCGCAGAGGAGAAATTAGACCTCACACAATATATATACGAGAGCATCATTCTCTCATTGCCCTATCAGAGAGTTCACACCGAAGGTGAATGCAACCCCGATATGATGGCGCGCTTCGCACAGGTTACCGCAGCCGAGATGGAGGCCATAGAGGCCCGCGCAGGCAGAGGTAACAAGCCAACCATCGACGAGGGTGACTTCAATAAGTTGGCAGCATTGAAGGCTCAAATGGAGAACGGCGAGGAGTAGAGGATAGAGATAGAACAAAACGATAACTTAAAATTTATATTGTAAAATGGCACATCCTAAACACAAAGTTTCGTCAACACGACGCGACAAGAGAAGAACTCACTACAAGGCAGTAGTTCCTACTGTTGTTACTTGCTCTAACTGTGGCGCAGCGGTACTTTACCACCGTGTATGCCCTGAGTGCGGTTTCTACCGTGGCAAGTTGGCTATCGAGAAGAAGGCCGAGTAGTCTTGTTCAAACAAAACGAGAGAGCTGGGGCAAAGGTTAAAGAAACCAAGTCGGAGGCTCTCTCTTATTTTTTACCTGAACGGGTAAGAGTGTTGGGGGGGGGTAAGCAAAACCCCGACACTACCAATTATTCAGGTCATAACCCGACTTATAAGATAAAATATGTTAAGAATCGGTATAGACGCAATGGGAGGCGACTTCGCCCCCGAGGTAGCAGTAGAGGGTGCAGTGATGGCACTCAAAAAGATTAAATCAGGCAGCCGCATAGTGTTGTTTGGTGACGAGAAGCGTATCCGAGAGCTTTTGGCTAAGCACCACTGCTCGGCCGACAACTTCGACATCGTGGCTACTTCGGAGGTTATCGAGATGGGTGACCACCCCGCAAAGGCATTCCAAGCCAAGCAGGATTCAAGTATGACTGTTGGCTTCCGCCACTTGGCCGAGGGTAAGATTGATGGCTTCGCCAGCGCAGGCTCTACGGGAGCTATGATGGTGGGCTGTATGTATGTCATCAAGCCTATCAAGGGTGTTATTCGTCCCGTAATCTCGACCCTTATCCCCATTGTGAAGAATCGTCGTGGTTTGTTGTTGGACGTGGGTCTCAACGTCGATGCCAAGCCCGAGGTTTTGGCTCAGTACGGTCTGCTCGGCTCAATCTTCGCCCAGCACGTTCTGAAAATCGACAACCCCCGCGTGGCACTGCTCAACATCGGTGAGGAGGAGGGCAAGGGTAACGCCCAAGCCAAAGCAACCTACGACTTGTTGAAGGAGCAGAAGGGCATCAATTTCGTGGGCAATGTGGAGTCATCGTATATCTTCACAGGCAAGACCTGCGACGTTGTTGTGAGCGATGGATTTGTGGGTAACGTGGTATTGAAGATGGCCGAGGCGTTGTATCGTATCAACACTCGCCTGACACCATTCAAGCCCTGGCTTTTGAATCTGTTGCGTCCTGTGTTGGAGCCTATCTGCGAGAAGCTATACTACCACAAGAACTTTTGGGATTCGATGAACTACGAGAGTGTGGGAGGTACGATTGTAATCGGAGTGAATGCCCCCGTTATGATTGGTCACGGAGGCTCATCGGCAAAGGCTATTTGCAGTTTGATTACAACAATGGAGCGCAATATCGAGAGCCGCGTATGCGACAAGATTCGTGAAGCACTCAACGAAATCGAACCCGCCAAAGAGGAATCAAAGCAGGAGTAATCTCCCTTGCCTGATAGAACACAAAAGCAGAAGAGAGCATCACAACGCAATGTTGGGTGCTCTCTTTCTTCGTTTTGCTTTCTCTAATCGCTATTATATCTGAAAACAGATTTTTCTTGTTTATCCAGCCACCATCTCCTTGACCTTGTCGGCCACCATCTGCGGAGTGATTGCACGCAGACACTTATAATCGCCCGTCTTGCACTCCTTATCGCCATACACCGAGCAAGGACGGCACGGCATATCGGCCTGCAACACATTACGCTCATCGTAACCCCAACCCAAGAATCCGAGTGCCGGGTGTGTCGCACCCCATACCGAAACCACAGGCGTACCAGTAAGCGATGCCATATGCATAACCAGCGAATCCATCGACACGACACAATCCAAATGAGCAATAAGATTAAGCTCGCCTGCCAACTTCACCTTGCCATTCAAGGCCACCACATTCGCATATTTAGCCTCCATCTGCTGGGCGAACTCAGCCTCCGAGCCACCTCCACTATGGATAAATACCTGCTCATAATCAGCCGCAAACAACTCCACAAGCTGCCTTGACATATCCTCTGGATAGGTCTTGCCCGTATGTGCCGAGAATGGCGCAAAGCCTATCCAACGACCTTTCTTCTCGCCCATCGGATTCTCACGCTTCACACTCTGCTCACGCAAAACTGGTGTGGGGTCATCAAACTCAAATCCCAACTCTCGCAACACATCGCAATAACGCACCACAGTATGCTTCAAAGGCACTCCATTATGGCTATTATAGCCCACACGGAACCACTTCTCCACTCTACCCTTGTGGATTGAGGCAACCTTACAACCACTCAATCGCATCAGCCATCGTATCACCCGCGAGCGCACGCTGGAATGCAAATCGGCAAAGGCGTCAATCTTACGACCACGCCTAATATCACCAAACAGACGCCACAAGCCCTTAATCCCATTGTGGCGAGATTTGGTATCTACCTCCAAAACCTCAACGCCCAACCCTTCAAAGAAGGGAACAAACAATTTGCGAGTCACAACCGTAACACGCACATCTGAATACGCCTCCACGAAGGCTCTAAGCGTGTGGGCCATCATTGCCACATCGCCCATAGCCGAAAGGCGCATCACCGCAATATGTCGGGGCAGTTTTTTAGGCTTTTGGTTTTGCTTCTTTTCGTCGTTTTTCGCTTTTTTACTGCTTGTTACCATAAAGTACTGGGTTAAGTGAGGGGTCGTTGTACATCTTCATCTGCTTGTAAGTCTTCATATACTTACGACCTGCCTCAATATCCTCCAACAGCTCCTCGATGGCTGTCGAGAGGTCAACCTGCTGAGATAGCAAGGTGTCGAGTTTTTTCTGGCAAGCGTCGCGATGCGACTGCTCCACGTCGTCGCGAACAACCTCCTGATGCATATGATAAATCTTCAACGCCAAAATCGACAAGCGGTCGATTGCCCACGCAGGGGTTTCGGTGTTGATACGGGCATCGGCTGCCACCTCGACGTCCTTATATTTATCCAAGAGATAAGAGTCGATATACTCTACCATATCTGTTCGCACCTGATTCGACTTATCGATGCGGCGTTTAATAGCCAACGCATCTACGGGGTCGATATTAGGGTCGCGAATAATATCCTCCAAATGCCACTGAACGGTATCAACAAGATTCTTTTCGTAGAGCAGAGCGTCCAAAGAGCCCGCCTCGAAAGGATTGTCGAATTTGTGGTCAACATCGTCGTAACGATGGTAATCCTCAATCACGCGATTAAAGATTTTATTTGCATTTTCGGTAAACATACGTTATGGAGTTAAAAGGTTGTCAATATGTGTATATTGCGTAGTATTTTTATTGCTTATTACATCAAAATAATTTATCTTTGCCTTTGTAGCTAAATACAAAGATAATGATTTTTTCTAAAAAAGCAACATACTGGGCTATTTTCACGCTCATTTTGTGTACATTTCAGACCAATGCTCAAACTCGTCAGACAAAAGAGGAGTACATCGAGCGTTACAAACACATCGCCATCGACCATATGGAACGCTATGGTATTCCAGCAAGTATCACTATGGCACAAGGCATTTTGGAGTCGGACAGCGGCAATAGCAATCTTGCCCGTCGCTCGAACAACCACTTCGGCATAAAATGCAAAAAAGATTGGAAGGGACAGAGGGTATATCACACCGACGATGCTCCCGACGAATGTTTCCGCAAATACGACTCGGTGGAGGAGTCTTACGAGGACCACGCCAACTTCCTCGACAAGTCGCCTCGCTACGACTCGTTGTTTGCATACTCAAACACCGACTATCGCAGTTGGGCAAGAGGTTTGAAGGCCGCAGGTTATGCCACAGCTCCCGACTATGCTCAACGTCTTACACGAATCATCGAGGATAATCGTCTCTACCTCCTCGACCAAGAGAACGGCTCGTCGCTCTACGCCTCACGTCTGAAAGACGAAGCCACAAAAGCCACCAAGGAGTTTGAGCAGAGTAGCAGCGTGAATCTTCCCACCACAACCGAGGGTCGCATTGACCCCAACAACTATCGCGTGGTGGAGCGCACCATCAACGGATTCAGCGTCTATGAGAACAACCGTTCACACTTCGTGATTGCTCGCACGGGCGACACCTTCGAGGAGATTGCCACGACGTTTGCCGTCACTGCCCGCACACTCCGCAAATACAACGAGATTGATGCCAAGAGCGTAGCCGACCCAATTCAGGGTGAGATGATATACATCGAGCGCAAGCAGACCCGCTGGTGGGGTGAGAATTCCACACACCGAGTTAAAGAGGGCGAAACACTCCGCTCAATATCTCAGGAGTATGGAGTGCGCCTCGCAAAACTCGCTCAGTTGAACCGTCTTCGCAAGGATACACCATTGCAGGCTGGTGCAGAATTAAAGTTGCGTAAATAACACAATACAATATGGAAAAGAGTCCTATGCGCGAGAAAATCCTCGCCGCCATTATCAACAAATCTACGCTCAAACAGCGTATTTTCGACAATACGTTCTCGACCTTCAACGAGCTGAAAGATGTATTGTTTGAGATTGCATCGGAGCTTGATGACGACCTTGACGGACGTCTCGACAAACGTGTGCGCATTGAGTATCGTGACCGAGGCAAGTTCGAGGCTCAATTGCAAATCGCAAGCGACCTTTTGATATTCCAGATGCATACCGACATCTTTGAGTTCGACTCAAATCATATCATATGGCAGAATGGCTACGTTCAGAGCGACCGCAACAACTCATACTGCGGAGTGATAAACATCTATAACTTCCTCTCTGACTCGTTCAAATTCAACCGTAATGCCGACGAGGGATACCTCATTGGTCGCATATTCATCAACCGCGAGAAGGCATTTTTCGTGGAGGGCAAACGCCAAACGCTGGTACGCCCTATGTCGTTTGGCAAGGCTCAGATTTGCCGCGAATCGCTAATCTCGATTATGGAGTCGGCTATCAACTACGCCATCAACTTCGATTTGTTGATGCCGCCTTACGAGGAGAACAAGCGTGTGACGGTTGACCAGTTCAATACCAAGATGGATAACTCGAAGTTTGTAACAGGCAAGCGTGTGGGTTACGACTTTAATGTAGATGACATTTAATTAATAATATTCACCCTCGCCGCTACGATTAAACAGTTTTAATTAACTTACCTTTTACCGTTTCTTAATTCAGAATACGATTCAGAATACGATTTATAATCCATAAAAAGATTCCCAACAAGAATGAAGAGAGTTTTTAATTTAATGGCTGTTGTGGCTCTTGTGACCATTTCGCTCAATGCCTCAGCCCAGAAAACATATCGCGAGTTGCAACAAATCTCATCGCTCAACAGAGGTGTCTATGGCCTGCTGTCGATGAAGGACGGCGAGCATTACACCGTAAACCGTGCCGGCTCGGTGTTGCGCTACGCTTATGCCGACGCAGAGCAGTGTGACACCCTATACAAAGGTAGCTTTGCAAGCTACGCATTCTCGCCCGCCGAGGATATGATTGTACTAGGTAACAACTACCGCCCAGTGTATCGCCACTCATCATACGTTGATTACAAAATCGTGCGACTTTCAGACAAGAGCGAGGTTGCTTCGCTCAACGACATTCGCGACCTTTCGTTCTCTCCCGACTCTCGTTGGGTGGCATTTGCCAAGCAGAACAACCTCTATGTAGCACCACTTGGAGGCGAGCCAAAGGCTATCACACAAGATGGCGAGTGGAACAAGGTGATTAATGGTACGGCCGATTGGGTCTATGAGGAGGAGTATGGTTTCACGAAGGCTTACGCATTCTCGCCCGACTCAAAGAAGATTGCCTACCTTCGTTTCGACGAGAGCGAAGTTCCGATGTTCGAGATGATGCGCTTCGATGGTAAACTCTACAACACTCCCTACACCTTCAAATACCCCAAAGCAGGTGATGCAAACTCGAAGGTTGAGTTGTGGTTGTACGACATTGCAAGCGGCAGCAAGACCCGCATCGACACTGGCTCTGAGACCGACCAATACATTCCATTTATCGAGTGGACCCCCGCAGGCGAGTTGTATTTCTTCCGCATCAACCGCAAGCAGAACCACTTTGAGGTGGTACTCTGCCAGAGTAACGGTTCTCAGAAGGTTATTTACGACGAGAGCAGCCCAAAATATGTGGAGCGCCCCTCGTTGGATATAATTGATTTCATCGACGGCGACCGTTTCCTTGTACAGAACGAGACACGCACAGGCTGGAATCACCTATACTTATACTCTGTAAAGAAGGGTTTTGTGCAGGCCATCACCGAGGGTGAGTGGCAGGTTACCCGTGTAGTAGAGAAGAGCAAGGACCGCATATATTATATGTCAACCGAGCAATCGCCACTGCGTCGTGACCTCTATTGCATAGATTATAAGGGCAAGAACAAGCAGCGTCTTACCGAGCTTGATGGTACCTACTCTATCTCTCCGAGCAAGGGTATGAAATACTATATCTCAAACTTCTCTTCGGCCACATCGGCTCGCAAAGTGGAGCTTCGCAACGGCAAGGGTGAGCTAATCCGCACGCTCGTTGAGAACAAAGAACTTGATGAAAAGCTCAAAACACTCCCTAGCAAGGAGTTCTTCACCTTTACAACAGAGCGTGGCGACAAACTCAACGCCTACATCATCAAGCCCACCGATTTCGACCCTGCGAAGAAGTACCCTGTGCTTTTGACCCAATACTCAGGCCCAGGCTCACAGTCAGTAGCCGACAGCTTTGGTATGGGCTGGGAGAATGTGATGGTTGGCAATGGATATATCGTGGTATGCTGCGATGGTCGTGGTACGGGATATATGGGCGAGGCATTCAAGAAGTGCACCTACGGCAATTTGGGTGCTTTGGAGGTAGAGGACCAAATTTCGTTTGCACGACATATGGCCTCACAGCCCTGGGTTGATGCCGAGCGTATAGGAATCTACGGCTGGTCATTTGGAGGATTTATGGCTTTGGGTTGCGCTTTGAAGGGCGACGGATTGTTCAAGATGGCTATTGCTGTTGCACCCGTAACCTCGTGGCGTTACTACGACACCATCTACACCGAGATTTACAACGATTTGCCACAAGACAATCCAAAGGGATACGACGACAACTCACCAATCAACTTCGCAGAGCGTTTGAGCGACCGCACAAACCTGCTGATTATGCACGGTACGGCCGACGACAATGTTCACGTTCAGAACACGATGGAGATGTGCCACGCCCTGAATCGCGCAGGCAAGCAATACGATATGATGATATATCCCGACCAGAATCACTCGATGTATCCTTCGTATGCAACAAACATTCGTATTAAGATGATTGAATATACGTTGCGTAACCTATAATAGCCAAACTTAAAAACCACATACTACTATGAAACGAAATCTTATACTTTCAGCGATTTGCGCTATTGCTTTTTCGGCAAGTGCAATGGCACAATCAGATGCTCAGGCAACATCTGCACCATACAAATACGAGTTCACCATCGTAAAGGAGAACCCCGCAACGCCCGTCAAGGACCAAGCCTCAACAGGTACTTGCTGGTGCTTTGCCACCAACTCGTTCATCGAGTCGGAGCTTCTGCGCACGGGCAAAGGCGAGCACGACCTCTCGGAGATGTTCGTGGTACGCCACAACTACATTCGTCGCATAAAGGACAATATTTTGCGTCGAGGCGAGGGTAACATCGGCCCGGGTAGTATTGCTCATATGTATATTTGGGTGATGAAGAACGTAGGCATTATGCCAGAGGAGGCTTACGACGGCATAAACTACGACTCTAAACGCCACGATCACGGCGATTTGAATACTTGGGTAAAGAGCATCAACGCTACCGCCGTTGAGATGAAGAAGCCACTACCAGAGGAGATTGTCAATGGAGTGTTGGACGCCTATTTGGGCAAAGTACCCGAGAAGTTCACATATCAGGGTAAGGAGTACACCGTCGAGAGCTTTACTAAGGCTATGGGTCTCAATGCCGACGACTATGTGGAGATTACCAGCTTCACTCACCACCCTTTCTATGAGAAGGTTATGGTAGAGGTACCCGACAACTGGGACTATGCAACGATGTACAATCTGCCACTTGATGAGATGATGCAGGTTATCGACAACGCTATCAACGAGGGTTACACAGTAGCGTGGGACGGCGATATAAGCGAGCCGGGTTATGCGTTCCGCCACTTCATTGCCGTCAACACCAAAGAGGATTTGCGTAAGCAGAAGGATTTGAAGGCCAAAGCCAAAGAGGAGAGCGTAACACAAGAGAGCCGCCAGCACGGATTCGAGACCTTTGCGACGGTCGATGACCATTTGGAGCATATCACAGGTATTGCAAAAGACCAAGATGGCGTGAAGTATTACAAGACCAAGAATTCGTGGGGAGTAGATAGCAACGGTACGGGTTATCACTACCTTTCGGAGGAGTATGTTAAGGCAAAGACCATCTCGATTTTGGTACACAAGAACTCTATCCCCAAAGCCATCAGAGCAAAGTTGGGTTTGAAGTAGAGTAGGCCTAAGAAACGAACATCAAAAAAGTTATACAACACAAGGGGCTGCGCAACTTGTCGGTTGCGCAGCCCCTATGATATTGGCCTGTATCTGCGTTCTTTCGCCAATTCGCCAAACCAATCTTCATACCCTTCTCCTTCCATACGCCCCAACAAAAAAGGGAGTCACAACGACTCCCAAACCACCATAAGAATAGCTTTCGATTACTCCATCTTGGCCAAATCCTCGGCTGTGATGTGCGTAACCTCACCGTCGCGCATAACAACGAGTTCGCCGTTCTCCTTCTTGCACTTCTCCTTCAAACGTTGCTGTGCCAAAAGAATACCAGCGTCAATCTTCTCCTGCATCTGCTCAATTTCAACCTCTACCATATTCTTATTTGAATCTACATTTTGCATATTTGTCGGTATGATAACGAATCAACAACTTCTCTAATCTCATCTCGCGCACCGTAAGCCACCTTTTTCACACCCTCAACCGAACTGTTGTCATAGATAACCCAATAATCGCATATTGGGGTATAGAGCGACGTAAGATAACGCAAACCGCGATAATAGCGACGGCGAACAACCTCGGGAGGAACATTATGACCACCCTCCTCAACGCGGCGCGCTACACGCTCAACGGCCTGATCGGGCGTAGGCAACCAAAAATAGAGCAACGACACAAAATATCCTCGCTCCTGTGCCATACGGATAAAGCGGGTGTAATAGCGAGTAGCCAATGTTGTCTCAAATGCAAAATCTGCTCCATCGGACATCAAAGCGTCCATTCTTGTACGCATCAATCGACCTGCCTCAATCGAAACACGCGCAGGGTCGAATGGTGATAAACCTTTGGCGATCTCGTCGGCATTGACAAAATCGTGGCAATTGAGCATCTCGGGCAATACTGCATACGATGCGGTGGTTTTACCCGCTCCGTTACAACCTGCTATGATATACAATTTTGGCATATCGCTCACTCACTTAAACACTTCGCAAAGGTAGTAATAATCTTTCAATTTCCAAATTATATAGATTGGCTTGTCCAATATGTGACCGCAAGAGGAGCATAATAGGTGATATCAGACATTTGTGTTCACTTTTCAGACAGAGTCACTTCTACCCAAGCTACGCCTTAATTCTGCTTACGGAATGTTGGCCAATGACCACCCAGATTATATTTCTGATTATTGGCAAGACCCTGCTTTCCCGCGCCCTTGTGCATAAGCGATTTCAACTCGTCGAGATGCGAATTATAGATATCGCGCGGCAAGGCTTTATGCTCTCGACAAAGCGACGCGGCCATACCTACCACCTCGCCCATCATTCCACAGGTACGCATCACTCGCACCGTACCCAAGCCTATGTGCGAGACACTTATATCGCGGCCCGCCATAAACATATTGCTCACATTGCGAGAGTAAAGACAACGATATGGCACAGCATAGGGGTTGGTTGCTCCGTGTGTGCAGATTGATTTGAACTCCCCACCGGGGAAATATTTTGAGTTCTTAGGGTCGGGATAGTGGAGGTCGATACTCCAAGTTGTGGTAAACGAAGCATCGGGATATGCAACCTCGTTCACCAAATCATTCTCGGTCAAGACGTGGTCACCCATCAGGCGACGTGACTCGCGTTTACCCGCAATATATGCCACCCAACCGAGTTCGCGATTGCGATATTTATCATTGCCCACAAGGCGATTCTTCAAATAGCTCCAATTGGAATAGACCACCATCAGACCATAGTCGCGGATATACTCAAACTCTTTGCATTGGTCACGATTCATTCCCGTCTCCCAAGTCCACTCGCCCATTGTCACTCGTTGGCAACTCTCGTCGCTGAAATTCAGGCCATACTCAAATATTGGGAATTCGCTCGGCTGGCTCTGCTCAACAGAATACCACTGAACAGATGAACCCATTGTCAACTTGTCACTCACCTCGGGAGCCGACGGCTCGCCATACACATCACGTCCTTCGCGCCCCATAGCATAGTCGGCACCAGCCAAATATCCTACCGTACCATCACCCGTACAGTCGCTAAAAATCGGAGCTACAAACTTTAACTCCTCGCCTGTTTCGATGTGTTTTGCATAGACAGCCTTGATTTTCGTGCCACTCTTCTCTACGGCATAGACCTTATATGAGGGGTAGAGCGAGAGATTTGGCTCGGCCTCCAAGAATGCTCGCTTCTTCTCATCTTCGTAATACTCGGCAGGCTTGGCATTTCCACCACGCAGAGGGCCAAACTCCTTTATCATATTACCCAAGTTTGTATATGGTGGCATCTCGATATGACCTCCCAAATGCACACGCGTCTCGGAACTATTGCAACCACCCCACAACGGACGGTCGTTAATCAAAACCACCTTAACACCCAAACGAGCAGCAGCAACTGCCGCACACATACCTGCGACACCACCTCCCACAACAACAAACTCCGACTTTACGACTTTGGCCTTCGAGGGCGACATCTTACGACGAAACGCAGCCAACGGCTCGGCATCGGTGGGTGGGATATCACTCTTGTCGGTGGTGAAATATATGGCATCGCAACGGCCATCAAAGCCCGTCATATCACGCAATGAAATTTGCTGTCTGCTCTTCTCGGAGATATTCACCGAGCCTGCATATTGCCACTCCCACTGTCGGCCCGTTGTGCCGAGATTGTCGTTCAGGCACTCATCGCCCACCAAAAGTGCAAAGCGACCCGCACCCGACTTCTCCGACCACGGTGAAGTCCAATTATAACAACGTACATAGGCGTAGTAAACTCCCGCCTGCTTGAATTCGACAGAGGTTGTTGCATCGTTCACACGAGAGCCCATACCGTGAGCTATGAGATAAGGCGAGCCCATCTCGAAGACAAATTGCTGGTCAACACTCCAACCGCCTTTACTTGAAAAGCTCTCGGCCTCGACCCATATATTCGATGCAACACTATTGCCACAACCCAAGACCAATGCAAAAACAGACAGCAATATTGAAGTAATATGATTTTTCATATGCCACAAGATTTTATTCTCCTACAAAGATACGCATAAATTATATGATTTACAATCCCGCGCTTATAGCATAGCCACCATTGCAACGTCATCACTCTCACGTCCTGTACCTAAATAGACTCCATCGGAGAAATCCATCAGATAGGCTCTATCCTCGAAGCCAAAACGCTCGTAGAAGGCTTTTACCTCGATAGTCGAGGGAATCAACATCGCCACATCGTAGCCACGACTGCGCATCAGCTGCAACGCCTCGGCGATAAGTTGCGACGCATAGCCTCGCCCTCTGAATTCCGATGCTGTGGCTATGGCATAGAGATAACCCGTAAGCCCCAACGAGGTCTGCATTTGTACAATGTGCAGCATCGACACAACACGCCCTTGCTCCTCTTTAACCAACATATTTTCGGGACGATAAACCTCAATCATAAATAGGTCAACAAACTCTCGCTCATCACCAAAGACCTCCTGCCATAACTCTCGGCTCGATGACTCCCTAAGAGTCAAGGCTCGAAGCGATAGTTTCTCCTGCATCTTGACGGGGTAATACGACTCCTTCGCTCGTCGAAGGCCAGCGATTCCCATATCCTCCTCGCGATTAACCATTCGATAACCCATCTGCGACAACATCTGCGCAAAGGAGCGATTAATCATCTGAAAAGCCCCCTCGTATGCCGCATCGGCCTTTTCGATGTGGGTGCAAAATACCTCATTATTCAGCGGTGAGCCGTATGTGAAGGCCACAACTTTGCCCTCAACCTTCAACACTCCACCCACAAGGCCCAACTCCTCGTAAGCATCGAAAGCACGACGTATGGCCATCTGCTCCTCGCTTGGCGGGCACTCGTGTTCCACACGATTCTGCACCTCGACCACAGTCCCCTGAGCCTCTAACTTTTGGCGTTGCCAGCGGCACTCCAACATCAAGCACTGCTCGAAATCCTGCGACGAGAGTGGCTCAAAGGTATAATCGTACTTGGAGATGAATCGATTGATATGATTGCGTTTGGGTTGATACTTGCGACCCGCAAGCTGGCTCAAATCTTCCAACGAGTAGATGTAATCGCGGTAGTCGGGATTGTCGCTAATGGCAAAATTGCGCTCGCCTTTGACCTCGGCATATCCCTCTTCGCTGGTCGAATAATTCTCTGCGCTCCACGCTAAAAAGTCATCGGCTGCGCGTCGGGTCATACACACAAATCTGAGCGGGCGATTCTGCCCTTTGGCATCGGCAACCAATCGCTCATAGAGTTTATGGGAGTGTGATGGCTCTGCGTAGAACTGCTCCGAGGCTACAATCATATAGCCCTTCACATCATCGTCTGAAAGGTCAAAACGAACAACAAGCGCACCCTCGACCTCAGCCCAGCAGGTATTATAGGCCACCTGCCACATATAGAGTGACGAAAAAGTTGCATCGCAGATAAGAGATGCCGCTTGCGACAGATATTTTTCGATTGTAGGCCTATGGTTCAGGCTCACTTTCTGGAACTGTATCATCGGCTAAATAATCTTTTGCCTCAACACGGGTATAATAACTCTGAATAAATGCTTTCAAATCGCGTTCCACCACCTCGGTTGAAACCTCACCCACAAGATTGTGACTATGCGCAATATCATCTTTGGCATAGACACCCACAATGGATTTTTCATCGAAGGTGATAAGATAGTCGGCGGTGATGGCTTGAAAGAGGTTGTTGTCGTAGTTCAAGGCCATAGGTATATCGCGATGCTCACCAAAGACATCTCTTCCAAAAGCGAAGTATGGCTTATCGTAGCCCATAAGACCGAGCAGTGTGGGCATAATATCAAGCTGAGAAATCACTGCACGATGCTCACCAAAGAGTGCGCTATCGGGGGCATACATAAATCCAAATATGCGATAATCACCCGGAGAGTGGCGAAACTCCTCAGAAAATTTTTCGCTCGAAACGTGGTCAGCAACAAAAACAAATACCGTATTGCGGAACCACTCCTCATTCTGATAACGAGCAAAGAATCGGCGAAATGCCTCATCTACATACCCCACGCACTTATGCACAGCAGTTTTACCCTCGGGGAATTTACCCTCGTATCGCTCAGGCACTACAAACGGGTGGTGCGAAGTAAGAGTGAACATTGTAGAGAAGAAAGGCTGCTGCGACTCACTCAACACCTCACCCATATACTGCATAAACTCCTCGTCCCATATGCCCCAATATCCATCGAAATCGTCGCGGCCGTGAGCCTTTTCGTAATCCTCGCGGCTAAACAACTCCTGAACACCCACTTGTCGGGCATAAGCCCCAAAACCCATAGAGCCGTGATTTGAACCGCAAAAGAACATCGTGCGGTAGCCTTCGTCGGCCAAAAGTGCTGGCATCGCCTTCATCGGAGCCATAGCCTGAGGCATCGACACAAATGAACTTTTGAACGATGGAATAGAACTCCACACCGCCGGCAAGGCTTGAATTGAGCGTTTGCCATTTGAGTACATATTGAAGAATGTGTAGCTCTGACGCATCAACGAATCGAGGAATGGAGTATAACCCCTCTGCTGCTCACCCTCATAGAGATTTGGCGACAGGAGTGCTGAATGTTCAGCTGAGAAACTCTCCATAACAAACATCACCACATTGCGGCCCGTAAGTTCGGTTTTACGCACCTCACCTGTCGGATAATGCTCAGGAGAGTACAATTTGACAAGCTCGGTAGAGTCGAAATATTGCTCATAGTGCAACTTGCCGCTCGACCCCATAGTACGCAGCACACAGAACGGGTTGCTCAGAATCATAGTGGCTCGCATATTATCGGGGGTGTATAACGTAGCATTCGAGAGTGTGATAGGGCGTGTCATCTTGGTAAATCCGCCCCTTATTCCTCCGATTGAAAGACCTGCGGCCAATGCCAATACAAGAGTCGAGATTAGATAGTACCATACGCCCGACAGGCCATTTCGAGGCTCTTGCTTACGGCCATAGCCCACAACCAACAAGGCTATCAACGCCACTCCTGCCAGCACCATAGGCCAATTTTCGAGAGCGAATTTCAATGCCAGCTGCAACGAGTTATCGTTCTCGGCAAAGAACAGGTCGTCGGCCGTAAAACGTTTGTGCGCATATCGGAAATAGATTGCATCGGAGATATTCAATACAACCAAAAGCAGAGAGTTGACAACCACATAATACCAATACAACATCGACTGCCACCAACGACTCTCTCTCAGGTGCAACGGCACAAGCGACAAAACGATAAATAGAGCATTGGCATAGAGAATCGACACATTGTCGAACATCAAAGAGCCACAAAACAGGCTTCCCAAATCCCTAATTGAGATAGGGCCAACAATTCCGATATTATATATATAAAAGAGTATGCGGCATAGCATCAGCACCACATACAATAGAAATATGCGCCACAAGAGCAATGCCGTATGTGTTCTAAGAATATTCATCTGACTACTCGTGATGATATGGTTCGTTATTGAGAATTGTGAAGGCTCGATAGAGTTGCTCGGCAAAGATAGCTCGAACTATCTGATGTGAAAAAGTCATCTTCGAGAGCGAAATTTTCTGGTCGGCACGCGCATACACCTCGTCGGAGAATCCATACGGGCCACCAATGACCAATACTAAACGTTTCACGCCACTGAGCATTCGCTTTTGCAACCACTGCGAGAATTCGATTGAGGTGTATTGCCCGCCTCGCTCGTCCATTAGCGTTAGGCAATCACCATCACCCACCATTCGCAGGATAGCCTCTCCCTCCAACTGCTTCTGACGCGAAGGGGCCATATTGCGGGTATTGCGGACATCGGCCAACGTTGTAATGGAGAATCGGCAATATCGATTCACTCGCTTGGCATACATCTCGACCAACGTTTCAACCTCTTTGGAATCGGTCTTGCCGACAACTATTAATTCTATATTCATCTCTAACAGCCTCTACAAAGGATTTTAATGGTAGAACAACTGCATATCTAACGTATGTTAGCAATTCAGCGACAAGGCAGATGCCAAAAGAGCCACACAATTATTCCTTTAATATTTTGTAGGATAATTGCAGGAGCTATTTTGGGGATTTTTCACACAAGCAAAGCACCGAAAGAGCCCTTCAATTATTCTACAAATCGGTGTTCCATTCACCCTCCGCACCCTCATAAAACACAGGACGCTCCTTCTCTACCGACTTAATCCACTCGTAAACTTTGTACATATTATAGCCATTACCCGAATTCTCGCCACCCAAACTATATGCGATAATGCAAGAGTGGTTGCGTGAACGGTAATACATAGATTTTACGCGTGTCATATACTCCTCCAATAGTGCTGGATCGTTGGCGGGAGTACCTCCGACGGTACGAATACTGCTATTGGTAGGAGAGTTAAGATTCATACGCTCGATAACAAACATACCTGCCTTGTCGCACATATCGTAGAACCACTTGGGCTGCGGATAGTCGGGACAAAGGGTGTTGTATCCTCGAAGTTTTAACTGTTCGATTGCCACAAATGTCTTGTAACGATCCGATGCGGCGTTGAAGTTAACCTTCTTCTGGATATGCAATACCTGATCGAATCGGAAATATTTTTTGTTGCGATATACGGTCTTACCAAAGCCTATCTTCAAGGGGATATACTCCCACAACATACCGTTGCGCTTGATGTAAATCATCACATCGTAAAGAGGACGCTGGCCATCGCCCCACTTAAAGTTGTAGCTATGATATACGTCGGGGTTGAAGTGCAGGGTATCAATCGAGCGACCCTCAACCTCCAACTCGTTAACGCTATACTCTTTGAGCTTGCCCTTTGGGTCGTAGATATCGAAACCTACCTGAATTGTCTCTTTGTAATTGAAATCGTTGGCAACAATCACATCGAGTTTCAACTTGGCATACTGACGTGACGAATCGGGTTCAAGGATAATATTGAAGTCGCGCACCGACAGACGACGCTGCGCAAAGATATAGCTATTCTCAAACTGCGGAAACTCTGGCTGAATGATATTCTCCTGCAACTGAGGCAGGCGTGTTTGGCGCATTGCAACCATAATCTCGTTGACACCCTGTCGCAGATAAGGTGAAATCAAGAAATCGGCAGGTGTGATATAATCCTCGACGTCGATAATCTTCTCGTTGTTGATATAGAGCATATACGACATTCCGGCATTTTCCAAATGCAGGAAGAGGTTATAGTCGTTGAGCGTGGCATCGACGGTAATCTTCTGGACAAATCGCACCTCACCGCCAGCGATAGCTATACGCTTGGGGTTATAGACCCAATAGCGGGCTATCTCGTCGCGTTTGTCGGTTACAGCATCTTCGCGCTTATCGTATGTAATAAATTCGCTTCGGAACACGCGCGGGCCCTGTGCATAGCCTGCAATTACAGAAAAGAGGGCAACCGCCGCAAGCAGAAACTTTCTCATTATGAGTACAAAAGTTAGCAGTAGTTAAACATTTCGTGTTACACGGTACATAGTACCGTTTGCAAAGGTACTTTTTTTTTGACAAATATCAAATTATTACCTATCTTTGTGGATTGATAAGAGAATTTAACCGCAGGACAACAGGACAAATAAGATAAAAACTATAATACTATGAAGACTCAAAGAATTGCAGAGATTCTAAAATCGGGCGCAGTAGGCAGCGACATCACCGTTAAAGGCTGGGTGCGCACAAAGAGAGGTAACAAAAATGTTGCATTTATCGCATTGAACGATGGTTCTTGCGTAGCTAATATCCAGATAGTTGTTGATTTGGCTTCATTCGACGAGGAGAAACTCAAAGCAGTGACCACAGGTGCTTGTTTGAGAGTAGATGGCAAGCTCGTGGAGTCACCAGCATCGGGTCAGGGTGTAGAGGTACAGGCTGCCGAGATTGAGATTTACGGCACAGCAGACCCCGAAACATACCCATTGCAGAAGAAGGGTCACTCGTTGGAGTTCTTGCGCGACATCGCATATTTGCGTCCTCGCACAAACACCTTCGGAGCAATTTTGCGTATCCGCCACGCTATGGCATACGCTATCCATAAGTACTTCAACGACAACGGATTCTACTATCTTCACACTCCACTTATCACAGGTTCGGATTGCGAGGGTGCAGGAGCTATGTTCAATGTAACTACACTCGACATTGCGAATCCTCCACGCACCGAGGAGGGCAAGGTTGATTACACACAGGATTTCTTTGGTAAGCCTTGTAATTTGACCGTATCGGGTCAGTTGGAGGGTGAGCTCGGCGCATTGTCACTCGGCCGCATCTACACCTTCGGCCCTACATTCCGCGCTGAGAACTCTAATACACCTCGCCACTTGGCCGAGTTCTGGATGATTGAGCCAGAGATGGCATTCTACGAGTTGGAGGACAATATGGAGCTTGCTGAGGATTTCTTGAAATACCTTATCCGCTATGCGTTGGAGAATTGCCGCGAGGATTTGGAGTTTATGAACAAGATGTGGGACAAGGAGCTTATCGAGCGTTTGGAGTTTGTCTTAGCCAACGATTTTGTTCGCTTGGACTACACCGAGGGTATCGAGATTTTGAAGGCATCGGGCCGCAAGTTTGAGTTCCCCTGCGAGTGGGGTTGCGATTTGCAGTCGGAGCACGAGCGTTACTTGGTGGAGGAGCACTTCAAGCGTCCCGTTATCTTGATTAACTATCCAAAGGAGATTAAGGCATTCTATATGAAGCAGAACGAGGACGGCAAGACAGTGAGAGCTATGGACGTGTTGTTCCCCAAAATCGGCGAGATTATAGGTGGTTCGGAGCGTGAGGCCGATTACGGCAAGCTTTCTGCAAGAGTTGCTGAACTCGGAATGAACGAGCAGGATATTTGGTGGTATTTGGATACCCGTCGATGGGGTTCAGCTCCACACTCTGGATTCGGTTTGGGATTCGAGCGTCTGCTTCTGTTTGTAACGGGTATGGGTAATATCCGCGATGTAATTCCATTCCCTCGCACACCAAACAACGCAGAGTTTTAACGACACTGCAAGGTTTATAACTTAGACAACGAAAAACAACCATAAATATTAACAACTTGCACTATGAAGAGACTTTTTTACGTTTCGCTGATAGCTTGTGTGGTGCTGGGCATTTTCAATACCGAGGCACAAATCAAACGCACTTGCAACATTGTCTTCATCGGCAACAGCATTACCGAGGGTGCTTTGCACCAAGAGAAAGACAAGACCGCGCCACCCGTCTTTGCTGCTCACTATGTGGGCCGTATGTTGGGTGCTGATGTTACGTTCCGAAATTGTGGTCGCTCAGGTGCAACAACTGTCGATTTCCTTCCCGAAAGAGAGCGAGATTTCAAGCGAGTTGAGCGAGCTATTGCCGACATTCAAAAGCAGAGTTACGAGCCTATCGTATTCTCTATTATGCTGGGAACCAACGACTCGGCATCGAAAGGCCCATTGGGTTCGCCCGTCTCAAACAAGAACTACAAGAAGAATCTGCTCACTATGATTGAGCGTCTGCGTGAGCTTTGCCCAAATGCTATCTTCGTACTACAACGCCCCGTATGGTATAGCCCTAACACCTATAACGGAGCGATGTATTTGGTTGCTGGTCAGAAACGTTTGGTCGGTTACGCCAATATCCTAATCGAATTGGCCGAGCAGCACGATGATATCTATCTTGGCGACTTCAAGAGTTTCGACTATTTGAAAGCAAACTACAAAAAATATTTCTTTGCCGAAAATGGCAACGCAGGAGTATTCTATCTGCACCCCAACGTCGATGGTGCTAAGAAGTTGGCAAAACGTTGGGCGCAAGCCATCACACGCGCAGTGAAGGCATCGAAAAAGTAGGAGTTATCCGCAAAGGATATGCTCATAATGAAGGGACCTGTCGAAGTGAGTGTATAACAGCTAAATGGATTAAAAGATGGCTATTTCACAACGTCAGATTCAAAAATTACAACAGACCCTCTCTCCGCAGCAGATTCAGATGATAAAGCTGTTGGAGCTACCTGCCATAATGCTCGAACAGCGTGTAAAGCAGGAGATTGAGGAGAACATCGTATTGGAAGAGGAGGAGACTCTACCCGAAGAGGAGGCTCAGAATATCTCGGTCGAGGAGTATATCCGCGAGGACGACACCCCGAGCTACAAGAGCCGCATCAATAACTACTCGAAGGACGACAAGCAACGCCCCGTAAATATCACCGAGGGTCGCTCGTTGCAGGAGTACCTGAGCGAGCAGTTGGGATATAGAAATCTGAGCGACACCGACCGCCAAATCGCAGAGTTTATTGTGGGCAGCATCGACGAAGATGGCTATCTGCGCCGCGATATGGAGTCGATTTCCGACGACATAGCCTTCTCGCTCGGCATTGAGACATCGACACATCATTTGGAGGAGCTGCTCTCGGTAATCCACCAATTAGAGCCAGCTGGAATAGGAGCAAGAAATTTGCAGGAGTGCCTTTTGTTACAGATGGCGCAACGCCGTATGGATACACCAGCCAAACGATTGGCCCACAAGATTATAACATCTCATTTCGAGGAGTTTGTAAAGAAGCACTACGAGAAGTTAATCTCGCGACTTGCCGTAAGCGAAGATGATTTTCGCGATGCCATCGACGAGATTAGACGCCTATCGCCCAAGCCCGGAAATCTCTATAACGAGGGCGGTATGGACACCACGCCCTACATTATCCCCGATTTTAGGCTCGACTATCACGATGGGCAGTTCGACCTCACGCTCAACTCGTATAATATTCCCGACGTACGCATCAACCGACGCTATGTGGATATGATACGCGATATGGTTATGGCCGACGGTACTATCTCGGATAGCAACAAAGAGGCGGTGCAGTTCGTGAAGAGCAAAATCGACTCGGCCAAGTGGTTTATCTCGGCCATCAAGCAGCGTCACGATACGCTTATGCGCACGATGCAGGAGATTCTCTCGTTCCAGAAGGAGTACTTCAAAGATGGCGACAAGAGCAAACTGCGTCCAATGATTCTCAAAGATATTGCCGACCGCACGGGGTTAGACGTTTCGACTATCTCGCGAGTGGTGAACAGCAAGTATGTGCAGACCCACTTCGGCATTATACTTTTGAAGTCGCTCTTCTCGGAGGCGATGCAGACCGAGAGTGGTGAGACTGTATCGAGCTACGAAATTAAAAACATATTGCAGAAGTGCATCGACGAGGAGGACAAACGACACCCTCTTACCGATGAGACACTTATGAACATTCTAAATGAAAAGGGTTACTGCATTGCACGACGCACGGTTGCCAAATATCGCGAGATGCTCGATATTCCCGTAGCTCGTCTGCGCAAGCAGATTTAACCCGAAAAGTATGATGCTAAAACGATTATCGAAAATATTATCATCGATTCTACACCCATCGCTGGTGCCTATCTATTTGGTTGCGCTATTGCTCTTTGCCGACACCATCTACGATATGTTCCCGATGCGAATCAAGTTCTACTTGTTGTGGGTTGTGACGCTCTATGCGCTGGTGATTCCCTTTGTGGGTCGCGCTCTGCTTAGGCGTGCCAACAAATGGCGAGGCGGACGAATCAAGCACCTGCGCTCGAAGGCTATACCGCTACTGCTCGGCACTTGTTGCTACCTGCTGTGCGCAATTACACTGATGAAATCCCCGTCGCTTATTCTATTCCGCAAGATTGCTTTTGCGGCAGCTATGAGCGAACTGTTCTGCCTGCTCACACTACCCTTTTGGCGTGCAAGCCTACATATGACCGCAATGGGAGCAGCTACGGCGGCACTTGTGGCATTTAATATCATAGGTGTACAGAGTATGTTTTGGGTGATGATGGCGGTTATTATGGTGACGGGAATGTTGGCCTCGGCTCGTCTTTATACGGGGCGCAATAACGGTATTCAGATTTTGGCTGGATTTATAGGAGGTTTCGCAGTCTCGGCCGTCACGATGCTATTCTTCTAAAAAGCAAGAAATAATAAGTAACGAAAAAGGGCGGGAAACCAACCGAGCTATGAGAAACACTCGGCTAATTATTCCCACCCAACATTACCGTATGAGAAGCCCATATTGATTGGCTCTCGGTTACAAAATTAATGAATTTCCACCAATGTAATCACTCATTAATCGATATTTCTGATTCATACATCGCAAAAATCACACCTGATTATCAAACACTTACAAACGCGCAATCACATACTTATCAATCTGCGACTCATATTAGCCAACTAAAAATCCAATTTAGGAAACAAAAATAGGCTTTTCAGAACCATAAAACGGCCTCACAGCGCACTCTAAGGGCGATTTAGCCCTCAACCGCACCACAAAAAACGCAGAAACAATCATCGCAATAAATTTTGCTATATTTGTTGCGGGATAAGAGAAAATCTTATCCGCAACAATTAATCAACCTTACACAAAATGAGAAGATACTACTGCCTGATTCTGTTGATTGTCGCAATGATTTCATCGTGCGCCAGCAATAGTAATATCATCGAGAACCTCGACCGAGCCGCCGAGATTATGAACGAAAAGCCCGATAGCGCAAAAATAGTGCTTGATGGCATCAAACGTTCGGAGCTAAAAAATCGCGCTTTGAAGGCGAGATTTGCCTTGTTATACTCGCAAGCAATGGATAAGTGCTACATCGACACCGACAACGATTCGCTTATATCGGTTGCTCTCAAATATTACTCCAAGCACGGCACCGACCACGAAAAGGCATTGGCATACTACTATGAAAGTGTGGTTCATTGTAACGCAAAAAATTTTGAAGCGCAAATTAAAGCTTTGTTAGTCGCACAAAAGTATATTGAAAAGACTGATGATGAATATATACGAGGATTGATATATCACAGATTGGCTAACAACTATTATTTGCAAATGCAATATAAGGAAGCTTTGCCATTGTATGAAAAATCATTGGATATTTTTGGCAGATTAAACAATAAAACCAATCTATTGCTCGCCTATGAAGGCTGCGTAAGCTGTTTAAATCTTACCGACCGAGGCTCGGAAGCTGTAGAGTTGAGAAAAAAGGCTTTACAATTGGCCGAAGAGATAGGATACATAGAGAGAATTATTCCTTTAAAAATTGATACATATAGACATAGCGAGTCAAAAGATCCTCAATTATTAAAATCGATTAAGCACGATTTGACGAAGTATAAAGAGAGATTAGATGTAGAACAATATCGCTATTGGGGTATTACCTATGATAACGAGCATAAAATCGATTCGGCACTATATTTTTATAAATATTATATCCAGCAGATAAAAGAACATACTCACGCATCATTAGGTGCAATACTTATTATATCTCGACTGGCCGAATCAAAAGGATACCTCAATACTACGATAGAATATGAGAGACTATATTCTGACATTAGTGGCAAATTCCATGCAAAAGAGAGGAAAGTTCTAATCCAAAGTCTTGAACAAAAACACAAGACTCAGCAGGCCGAGGCTGCGTACAAAAAATTGCAAGAGAGGTATCGTATGACCACAATTATATATGCTCTATTGGGTGTGATTGCCGCGATTTCGGCGGCGTGGGCTATCAGTCGTCACAAACGTAGAAACGCCCAACGACTGGCGGAGTATCAGGAGTATATAGAACAAGCCGACTTGCAACGCAACAAACTGCAAGAGAAGTTCCACAACATTCAACAGCAAATCGAACAACAAAACCTAATCAAAGATGAGCAGAGAACTCGCCTTTTGGAGGTGCTAAAAAACCGTATTGAGAGCCTAAGACAGCTATCGGAATTGGCATCGGTATATGGTGTGGGCGACAACTCGCGATTCTATGGAAAGTTTCAAGAGCATATACAACTCTCAAAGAACAAGAATCAAGAGTTAATGAACGATATTATCGAGGTCGCAGACCTGCTTCACAATGGAGTAATTTCGTTCCTTAGAGAGAACTATTCATCGCTGACAAAGCACGAACTCTGCTACTGCGGATTTATCGCTCTCGGATTCAGCCCCGAATCAATTAGAGTGCTATACAACCACACTAATATCAATAGTATATACACCACTCGCGGAAAAATACGCAGCAAACTTTCGCTCAACGCTGCATACCGAGATTTGGAGGCCTACATCTTGGAGCTAAGCGAAAAGTTAGGTGAGAAAAAAGATGCACAGCAGGCGTAATTCAAA
>JAFTVW010000009.1 GCA_017465605.1 Alistipes sp. | reverse complement strand
GGACAACCACATCTATCTCAGAAGTTGTATAACAAGAGCTATTTTTAGGCCCTCGAAGCCCGACAAACCGCAGCATACTCTGGGTATGTGAGGATTTTGAGGGCAAGAGAAACAACAAAAGAGCCTTGTTAGACAGCTTCTAGTCAATTCAATATTTTAAGTTCAACCTATCTTACCTTAAACTCAGGGTCTGCCTTCATTGGGATAGGCATCGATGCGTAGTAACCAGCATTGAACTTCTCGCGTACGGCCTTAAATGCCTCGATAGTGCGCTCTACGTCCTCCAAAGTGTGGGCCGCAGTAGGGATAATACGCAAGATAATCTCGCCCTTAGGAATAACAGGATAGATTACAATCGAGCAGAAGATACCGTAGTTCTCACGAAGGTCAACGATAAGGTTTGTACCCTCCTCGTTACCACCCTTCATATATACGGGTGTAACAGGCGACTGGGTAACACCAATCTCAAAGCCATTCTCCTTGAATCCGTTCTGGATAGCGTGAGTAATCTCCCACAACTTCTCCTGATACTCGGGGTGGTTACGGATAAGCTCCAAACGCTTCAATGCACCGATTACCATAGGCATAGGCAACGACTTAGCGTAGAGCTGTGAACGCATATTATAACGGAACAAGTTGATAAGCCAACGTGGACCGCTCACGAATGCGCCGATACCTGCCATTGATTTTGCGAAAGTATTGAACAACACGTCAACGCCCTCAACAACGCCAAAGTGAGCTGCTGTACCACGACCACCAGGGCCCATAGTACCGAAACCGTGAGCATCGTCAACCAACAGACGGAAGTTGAAATCCTTCTTTGCCTTAACAATCACGTCGAGGAATCCCAAATCACCCTTCATACCGAATACACCCTCGGTGATTACCAATACTCCACCACGCTGCTCCTCTGCGAGCTCAGTGGCATGCTTAAGCTGCAAACGCAACGACTCCTCGTTGTTATGGCCATATACGAAACGCTTACCCTTGTGCATACGCAAACCATCGATGATACAAGCGTGGCACTCGGCATCGTAAACCACTACGTCGCGTGGAGTGAGCAAGCAGTCGATAATTGAAATCATACCCTGATAACCGAAGTTCAAAAGGAATGCGTCCTCCTTACCAACGAACTCAGCAAGCTCACGCTCCAACTGCTCGTGGTACTTGGTCTGACCACTCATCATACGAGCACCCATCGGAGCTGCCATACCAAACTCCTGCGCACCTGCGGCATCAGCCTTGCGCACCTCGGGGTGGTTAGCCAAACCGAGATAGTTGTTCAAGCTCCAATTGAGCATCATCTTACCGCGGAAACGCATATGAGGTCCCAACTCACCCTCCAACTTTGGGAAGGCAAAATAACCGTGTACCAACTGCATATACTGGCCAATTGGGCCACCGGTATTCTTCTCTAATCTTTCAAAAATATCTACCATAATATTTTATAATTGAGTTATTAGTTTCCTTTCTGCAATGCAAAGAAACGCATTTAATTCCTATTTGACAAATTTTTTACTCGTTAGATCTACTACAAATCTATGACAAGCGTTGTAACGCCTCGCATTGGAACATCATACGCAAGCGAAGAGTTGAGTTCAGCGTATGTTAAATCGTGGCGCGCATCAGTGCGGTAACTCTTGACACTCTGCACCCTTCGCTGCCACTGCTTAGGTAGCTCCAATCGCACTCGTCGGCTCTCAAACGAGGAGTTCACAATAACGACGACCATCTGCTTACCATCGGGTGCAAGGAATGCTGTAGCAGCCAGAGTATCAACATCATCAGCACCCTTTACATCGATGCGTTTATAGTTGGGACGAACAAAACGGCTAAAGTTGCCCAACACCCACAACATCTTATTCGACGATATGTAACCACCCTTATGTATATCGCCATCGGTAGCGTGCAACGCAATCAGGGCGTGGTCACCACGCAACTCCATAGCCTTCCAATAGCACCACGACACAGCGTTCATATCGACAAAGTCACTATACATCACCCTTGCCATCATCAGTGCGGCCTGAATATCGCCGTGATTACCTTTCTGCCAATCCTCGGTAATACCTCCGTAACGTTTCGAATTAGGCAACAAACACCACTCCGACGAGTGGTAATCCAAACCATATTTCTTAGCCTCAGCAGCAGCCAAAAGGTGAGTTGAGCGCATATCCTCCGAGGTAAAATGGTTGTGGTAGGGATGGGCCGTAAACTCCTGATCGACATGTTTAAGATCGCCCAAATAGTGTGGTGACTGCTTGTCGAAGAACATATATAGCTGTCGGCCTGGAGACTCCATAGTATCGTTATCAAAACGGGCATTCATTGACTCATACTGCGAATAGACAGCTCGAAGAAGTGCAGTCTCGGCAACACTCATACGCACACGATCGAACTTAGCTGAACGAGAGAGCTCCTTATCAAGCGAACGGAACATACGACTTATCTGGCTATTTCGCCACGGCGAACCCTCCTGATGCGGGGTGTTCCACTCCACCTGCGGCTCATTGATGGGGCTGATGCAAGAGATGTTAAAGCCCTTATCCATCAGGTGTTCGGTAACATCTACCAAATACTTGGCATAAGCCGCATAGCCATCATTGGTGATATTGGCGCTATTATTTGTCGGGGCATATCCCTTGCCATTTAGTGTATATTGCACAAGTGGCGAATTAGAGAAGAGGATAAACTGATTACAGCCGCGATCCTTAGCCGCCTGCATGAAGTACTCTTGACCAGCACACTTGCCCCAATCATAGCTCTTGCCATCAAGCGAGAGGTACGACTCGGCACGACGCTGATAGGGCTTGATGTCAGCCCCTGGCTGCTCCAATGTGCCTGCGCCGAGATTCACGCGCCACATCGTAAGGCCAATACCGACGGGATTGCCCGCAGCATCTATCTCCTCAGAGAAGAGCAAATCGGCAATATCGCGCTTTGCTATATCGCTCCAATACTCCCCAACAAAATGGCCGCTCCACGCATCGGCTGCACCGAAGAATTCGATGGTCTGGTGCTGCACATCGGGATTTATTGCTATCTTCTGCTGAGCCATCATTGTGCCGCCTGCGAAAAGGCAAATCAATGAGAGTAAGGTTCTTTTCATCGTAAAACTCATTTTGTTATTAGATAATTTGTATGGTTTGTTATTTTTCGTTCAATAGGCTCACATACTCCACCTCTTCGGCCGAGAGTGCTCTATCGTAGATAGCCACTCCGCCAATATCACCCTTGAAATAGTTACCTATACGATTAGCCACAAACACCGCCCCTACGGTAAAGTCCGAACCATTGTCACCTATCCCATCGGGGAAGTAATAGGGATTCTTCACTTGTCGCAAACCATCGGGATAACCATCAAAGCCCTTTGTATGGTTGATAAGCTCCTCCTTACGTTCCTCAAAACGACCGTTATAATATGAGCGGATATACTCACCATCGTAGGTAAACGCCACCACGCACCACTCGTTGGCTGGTACTCGCTGTGGCGAGGCAGAATAATCTATCGAGTAGGGGAATGGAGGAGTTGGTTTGCCGGTCTGCGAGATATGACCACACACCTGATTAGCTCCGTTATAATGTGGCAAAGAGACAAACAACCCGTATTGGCGTTTGCCTCCATCTTCATACTCATTCCACATTCCTGCCACAAAGCCCGTCTGCTCGGCTGTCCAACGTACCCACGCCACCACCGTAACACTACCGCTTTTGACATTCAAAAGACCTGTCTCCTCATATGGAATATGCAAATAGTCATTACCATCGAACCTGAGCGCACGACCCGACAATGGGCCTTCACTTATAAGCTGGGGCATAGCATCTCTCTCGCCACGCAGAGTAACCTGCTCGGCACCTCGCGAGGTAAGATAGTCTTCACCCGCAAAATCCCAGTAAGCCACCAAATCAGGAATACTCTCCAAACATCTACCAGCAGGCGTTGAGTTATTACACCCCACACCAAAGAGTATCACTGCAAAGATTGTTATTAATATTTTGTATCCTGCTTGCGGTTCCATAAGAGTCACATCATCTACGCAAAGATACGAAAAAATATCTCCATTAGTTCATTCCCTACACGATTATTACCCTCGCGACTATAAAAAATAGGTATTTATACTTATTGGCCGCTACTTGTAAGAATCGTACGGCCCGACAAGAGGAATTCAAATTTCTCAGGCTTGGGATTGTGATTTTGTGGATTTTTTCTTATCTTCGCATTTGATATATTAGGCGTGTTGTCCGCAAACCCTCAACATAGGGCCACTAACACCCTTTTTCGGCGGATTTGCAACATTTAGCCAAACATATCAAACAAACCTAATAGAGAAAATTAAACGCTAAAATTATGAAATACAACAGAATCCTACTCAAACTTAGTGGTGAGTCGCTCCAAGGCGAGCAGAAATATGGTCTTTCACCCGCCGTTCTTCAATCGTATGCAGAGCAGATTAAGGCAGTGGCCGAGAGTGGCGTGCAGATTGGAATCGTAATCGGAGGTGGCAACATCTTCCGAGGATTGCAAGGTGCAAAGAAGGGCTTCGATCGTGTAAAGGGCGACCAGATGGGTATGCTTGCCACAATCATCAACTCATTGGCTCTACATTCAGCATTGGAGGATAATGGAGTGAAGGCAAAAGTATTGACATCGATTCGTATGGAGCCAATTGGTGAGTATTATTCAAAGGCTAAGGCTATCGAGTATTTGGAGGCAGGCTATGTGGTAATCATCGGTGGTGGTACATCTAACCCCTATTTCTCGACTGACACTGCCTCGGCACTTCGTGGCATAGAGATTGAAGCAGAGGTGATGTTCAAGGGTACTCGCGTTGACGGAGTCTATACGGCCGACCCCGAGAAAGACCCCACAGCCACCAAGTTCGACCGAATCACATTCGACGAGGTTTACAATCGCGACTTGAAGGTGATGGATATGACTGCATTCACACTCTGCAAGGAGAACGGTTTGGATATCATAGTATTCGATATGGACACTCCGGGCAACTTAGAGAAGGTTATGCAGGGCGAGAACATCGGAACGCTTGTTTGCAAGGAAATTTAATGAACAATACTAAAATGAATTGATTATGAAAAATCTACTCAGCAAGGTATATATTGCATTGGCAGCATTGATATTGCTTGCAATCGCACCCGCCACCTCTCAGGCTCAAAGTCAGAACGACGAGATAGCAAAGACCACAATTGTCAAGAAGGGCGACAAAGCTCCCGACTTTACGGTTGAGATGGTTGACGGCAGCAAAGTACAGCTCTCGAAGCTCAAAGGCAAAGTCGTTCTTATCAACTTCTGGGCAACTTGGTGTCCTCCCTGCCGCGAGGAGTTGAAGCACGTTCAGAAGCAGATTATCGACCACTTCAAGGGCAAGGATTTCGTATTCCTCCCCATCTCACGAGGCGAGAAGAAAGAGGTTGTAGAGGCATTCCGCAAAAAGATGGACTATACATTCCCTATGGGATTAGACCCCAAGCAGTCAATCTATAAGCTTTACGCATCGAATTATATTCCGCGTAACTTCTTGGTAGGCAAGGACGGCAAGATTATCTATTTGTCGGTGGGCTACACTCCCGAAGAGTTTGCCGAGATGATTGCAACAATCGAGGCAGCCCTGAAATAACCAAGCCAAAGCTCTCAAACATAGATAGGGAGAGAAGAATAAGAGAGTTAAGCAAAAATAAAACATAAGGATATTATTTAACGAAAACTACTATGGATACAACAACTATCATTAATGAGGCAACCGACCGTATGAAGCGTACGGTAGAGCACCTCGACGAGGAGCTTGCCAACATTCGTGCAGGCAAGGCGTCAACCAACGTATTGAATAGCGTATTTGTCGATTACTATGGCTCACAAACTCCCGTATCGGGCGTAGCGAGCGTAACCGTACCCGACGCACGCACCATTTTGATTCAGCCTTGGGATAAGAATATGATTCGCCCCATCGAGAAGGCCATCATCGACTCTAACATTGGTCTTACCCCATCGAACAATGGCGAAACTATCCGTCTTACTATTCCACCTCTCACCGAGGAGCGTCGTAAGGAGCTTGTAAAGCAGGTTAAGGGAGTTGGCGAAAACGCTCGCATCAGCTTGCGCAATGCACGTCGTGACGCTGTTGAGTCGTTCAAGAAGGCTCAGAAAGAGGGTATGCCCGAGGACGAGTCTAAGGACGGCGAGACAAGAGCTCAGAAGCTGTTGGAGAAGTACTCTAAGCAGCTCGACGTGCTTATGGAGGCTAAGGAGAAGGAGATTATGACCGTATAAGGTCTTCGGCAATAGTGGAACAACAATAGACCACAAAATTATGAAGAGAGCAATATTATTCATTGCGGCTCTGCTGGTGGTTACGACCACTATGGCACAGCAGGCCCGCGAGGTGATTTTGTTTGGCCATCGTGGCAGCCGATTTGAGTTCGACGAGAACACTATGGCTGCATTCCGCACTATGCACGAGAAGGGAATCAACGGATTCGAGACCGATATCCGCCTCACGAAAGATGGCGAATTGGTAATCTCTCACGACTCATCTCTTGACCGCCTCACGCCCCATCAGGGCAAGGTCGAGGAGATGACCCGCAAGCAAATCAGCAAGGTCGTAACCGACAAAGGCAACCCAATAGCGTTTGTTGATGAGATGTGCGAATGGCTATCGGAGTGCGATGGAATGTACATCGAGTTCGAGATGAAGACTAACGACTACACCCAAGAGCAGATTGACATCTACTGCGAGAAGCTCTATAAAGTAGCGATGGCCCGCAAGCCCGTCAACTCGACATACTTGTTCACTTCATTCGACAAGCGAGCTTTGCAGACTATGCAACGCCTACACCCCGACGCCGATTTGATGTTTATCCTCGGTTCGCCTATAACCGACGACGCTATCAAGCAGGCAAAGGAGTTGGGCGTAAAGCGTTTGGCTTGCAATATGGGTGGCACAAGTCGCACGATGGTTGATAAAGCCAAGAAGGAGGGGCTCATCGTATCACTCTGGCCAGGCCAGTCCATCGAGGACTTTATGTTGGGCGTAGCACTTGGAGCAGACGCTCTATGTTGCGATATGGCCGTTGGCGTTAAGGAGTTCGCAAAAAAGAATATGCCGTGGGTCACAATTAAATAGGGGCGGCCCTATCAGACAGGTCCAACACATTGTAGGCAGTTCCTATTTATATTGGAGTGCCAACTACAATCAAAGGCATACAAAAAATTTCACCATATGGGTCTGTCCAACAAGTATGTTGAGCAGACCCATTACTTTTAGAACGTATATATACCTAAAACTAATATAAGAAACATAAACAACCCAATAGAGTATGAAACGAAGTGAATTTCTGAAAATATTTGGCGGAACGATGCTCGCAACCCAACTACCCAATCTACTCCATGCCAACAATCTCGCCGCAGCAAACCAAGCCTCTGCTGCGCTGCGTGGCGAAGTAATACCCGACATCAAACTCGACATTCACCCTCTCACAATTGATGTAGGAGCTACCAAACCCTTCTCTGCTCTCCATATCTCGGACTCTCATCTTACACGAGTATTTGCCAACGAGATGGAGCGCAAGCGCGATCTATCGAAACATCGTCAAAAGATATTTCCTTGGGCCGAGCATTACTTCGATGCTCACATACGCTATGCTGCCGACAACGATATGATAATCTTACATACGGGCGATTTGATTGATTTTGTGAGCGAGGCCAATCTCTCGTTCATCAAAGGTCAGCTCAGTGTGGGCGATTGGTTTGCATCGGCTGGTAACCACGAATACTCTCAGTTCGTAGGTGAGGCCAAAGAAGATGCCGCATACAAGGCTCAATCCTTCGATAAGGTACAAGCCGCCTACCCTAACAATCTATCGCTTGCGTCACACGTCGTAAATGGTGTGAATTTCGTGGCTATCGACGATGTATATTACAACTTCACCGAACAACAACACGAACTTATGGAGCGCGAAGTAAAGCGTGGCCTACCGATTGTTATGCTCTGCCACGTTCCTCTCTATACCCCCAAACATTGTGAGTACGGACTCAAACAGACCAAAGGTCTCGCAGCCTATCTTACAGGCGCGCCATTGGAGATTACATCGAAATACAAGGAGTACCCCAACCTCGCACCCGACCAAAAGTGGCGTAATCGCTCCATTCAGCAACGTGCCGACAAACCCACACTCGACTTTATTGCTTGGCTCAAAGAGCAACCTGAGTTGAAGGCTATCTTGTGCGGTCACTGCCACTACTTCTTCGAGGAACGATTCTCGCCTTCGGCCATACAATACACTGTTGGCGCAGGGTACAAGGGTGCAGCATACGCCATAAATTTCAAGTAACACTCATACCGACCAATAACTATGAAACTATCAATCATCACTTTGACCGCTCTCTTGTCGCTACTTTGGCCCACAGGCATATGTGCGCAGGATAGCACTCCGCAGAGAGTAACACTCCCGGGTGAAGAGGGTCGCAAGCCTGCCATCACCCTCGACTACTTTCCCCATCAGCAATACGCTTTTGTGTGGAGGAATTGGAGCGTTGTCGATAAAACCCGTATAGCCGAGGTATTGCAGACCTCGGTAAAAAACGTCGAGTCTCTCGCCAAATCAATGGGATTACCATCGAAGCAGCAGATTGAACCTGAGTGGGCCACCACACGAGGCTACATCACTGTTTTGAAACGCAATTGGCATCTTCTACCCTACGACCAGCTTTTGCAATTACTTGGAATGAGTCGCGAGGAGTTGAAGTTCCGCCTTATTGAAGACGACTTCCTGTATATAAAGTTAGGTAGCATAAAACCCTACTGCCAGCCTCTGCTCTACACCGAGCCAACAGCCGAAATGCGCAATCGTGCCGCAGAGATTGCAAAAACGGTAAGTTCTTTGGGCAAAGATGCCTTGAAAGTTGAAGAGCCACGATTCGGTTTTATGCGCGACTTCGAGCAGTTGCAACAGCCCACAACCAGCAAGAAAGGCGCGGAATCGCTGGTAAACACCTCTACAAACGACTCCGACGGAGCTTTCGAGCTAAAAATGATATACCCCTACTTTGCCGACTTCGGCGACCCGCTGCTCGATGAGACTATGAGTTCATATCCCGAAGAGCTATTCCGCCGACTGAAAGAGGTTGGAGTAAATGGAGTGTGGTTGCACTCTGTGATGCGTATGATGGTTGAACCCGACGATAAAGGCTTTCCAGGCGATGAGAAGGCTTCTGAACGAATCAAAGGATTGAATCGACTGGTGGAGCGTGCCGCAAAATATGGAATCAAGATATACCTCTACGTCAACGAGCCACGTGCAATGGACGAAGACTATTTCGGTGCATCAGCCAAACGTAAGGAGTATATGGGGCCCGAGTGGGGAGGTCTCAACTCGTTCTGTACCTCAAACCCCGAGGTACTCGATTGGCTTACCCGTTCGATGGAGAGCATATTCTCGCAGGTTAAGGGATTGGGAGGCGTCTTTACAATCACCGCATCTGAGAACTACACAAGTTGCGTATCGCGCAACCATCTCAACTGTCCTCACTGCAAGGATAGAGCCTACTCCGACCTTATTGCCGATGTAAATTGTGCCATCGAAAAGGGTGTTCACAAAGCTGCGCCCGACGCAAAAGTGATTGTATGGGATTGGGGTTGGCGCGATGACGAGTGCGAAGCCATTATCAACAAATTGCCCAAGGAGTGCTGGTTTATGTCGGTTAGCGAGTGGTCAAAACCATTTGAGCGAGGAGGCGTAAAGTCGATTGTCGGCGAGTATTCGATATCGAATGTAGGCCCTGGTCCCCGAGCATTGCGCAATTGGGCAGCGGCTCGCAACGCAGGTTTGAAATGCGTAGCAAAAGTTCAGGTAAACTGCACTTGGGAGATTGCCGCTGTGCCACAAATCCCCGTTCTTGACTTGGTGGCACAACACGCCAGCAATCTCGCGCAGGAGAGTGTCAACGGAGTGATGTTAAGTTGGAGTTTGGGAGGATACCCTTCGGAGAACCTAAAAATATTCCAATCAATGCGCAAGGGTGCAGATATCAATAAGACCATCGACCAATTTACCTCTAACGAGTATGGTCAGAAGGCAGGCCCATTGGTACGAGAGGCGTGGCGAGCCTGCTCGGAGGGCTTTAAGAACTACCCATACCACATTAGCACTAACTACTACGGCCCACAACATAAAGGCCCTGCTAACCCATTCTATACCACACCTACCAACTACTCCTCAACTATGGTGTACGGATTCCCTTACGACCACTTGCAGGGTTGGCGTTCTATATATCCTACCGATGTATGGATTAACCTTATGGAGCGTTCAGCAGCAGGGTTCGCCGAAGGTGTAAAACTACTTGAAAAGGCATATACCCTTGCCGACAAGCAATACCGCGACGGAGTAAAAACCCAGCTCAGCCGAGTGAAGACCGTAAGAATTCATCTGCAATCATCGGCCGAGCAAGCTCGTTTCGTCGATGCTCGTGACAGATATTTACATAGCAACGACCCCGCGGAGAAGGCTGAGTACAAGGCCATAATGCGTAAGGCGTGCCTTAACGAGCTACAACTCATACGCGAGATGCTGCCCGTTCTATCTGCCGATTCACAGATTGCCTTCGAGTCGGCCAATCAATATTTCTATGTTACGGCCGATTTGATTGAGGCATACATCAGCATCGATTACGCTCTGCATTGGTTGGAGGATATCGATTAGCACTACCGCGCCCAAAGGGGCGAGTAACCCGA
This sequence comes from Alistipes sp., assembly GCA_017465605.1. Lineage (GTDB taxonomy): Bacteria > Bacteroidota > Bacteroidia > Bacteroidales > Rikenellaceae > Alistipes. Next base: position 16,687 of record JAFTVW010000009.1, on the reverse strand, counting down.
AAGGACATACACCTCAAAGGGTGAAACAAACAAGAGCGCAACTTCCATCAGTTGGAGTTGCGCTCTTATTACATTTGGAATTCAGCCCGATTAAGCCGAAGCTGTATCCTTCTTGCGTGACTTCTTAACAGCCAATGCCTTATCTACCTCAATCTCAAAGTCTGCCAACACGTTCATATAGTTAATGAACGCCTCGTATGACGAACCGTAGGGGTTGAAGTATGAGTGAACATCACCATCAGAGAGCCACTTTGTTGCCATATAGTAGAAGTGGTCCGAAGTCTGCATAAAGTTCCATACATACTCGAAATCTGCACTCTTCAAAGCCTTCACTCTATCCTTCAATGCATAGAGCTTAGTGAATGCCTCGTTCTGCAACTCGTTACCCAACCAAGCTGTAACATCGCGCTCCTCGTCTGCCCACGACATAACGTGAGGACAGTGCAATACGCCTACTGGCTGGTAAGCCTTCGCTGCCTCGCTAACTGTTGCAAACTGCATATCACCCTGCTTCAAGATAGCCTTAGGCAATGCCTTAACGAAGTCGAAGATACCTGTCGATGCCTTCTGGTGCTCACCAAAGGTCTCGTAGTCCATAAAGAGGTTAACAACCTCACCTGCGTCCTCCTTAACCCAGCCAGCGAACTTGTCGGCTGTAAGAGGATACTGGTCCCAACCCTGATTTGAGAAACGGAATGCGATATCGTCAGAGAGCTTGTAGTTGCGAAGCAACACGCGCAAGCGATTGTCGATAGCATTGGTGTAGATGTAGTTAGGAGACTTCCAACCCATAACGTGCTTAGCACCCTCGGCCAAGATTGTCTTATAGCCAAGTGCCGACACCATCTCACCAATCTGGTCAGAATAGATAAGCTCCGTATTGCGGAACGCAACAGGCTTCTTACCAAACTCCTCCTTAATCATCTTTGAGTGCAACTTAACCTGCTCTATGAAATCCTCCTTCGATGAGAGTGATGCCAAAGAGTGTGAGTAGGTCTCGGCCAAAAACTCTACACAACCAGTCTCGGCCAAAGCGCGGAATGAATCCAACACCTCGGGAGCATAGGCACGGAACTGCTCAACGGCTGAACCTGTGATAGAGAACGAACACTTGAAAGCACCCTTATTCTCCTTGATGAGCTTCAACAACAGTGCATTCATAGGCAAGTAGCACTGACGAGCTACCTTCTGCATAATGGCACGATTGGTAAAGTCGTCCAAATAGTTATGGTCTTTACCGATGTTGAAGAAGCGGTAAATTTTCAAACGCCAAGGCTGATGCACTTGAAAATATAAGCTTACTGTTTTCATATCTTAATATCGTTTTATTTATTTTGCACACTCATTAATGGCATCTTCGTAGACTGCCTTAACCTTTGCCGCAGCATTGTTCCACTTCAAACCTGTAACCTCTTCAAGGCCCTTTGTAGAGAACATCTTTGCCAATGCAGGATACTTAACAAAGCCATAGATAGCATCTGCCATAGCATCTACGTCCCAGTAATCAACCTTTACAGCATAGTCCAAAACCTCGGCTACACCACTCTGTTTCGAGATGATTACAGGCACATTAGCACGCATAGCCTCCAACGGAGAGATACCGAATGGCTCCGACACAGAAGGCATAATATATACGTCCGAAAGCTGGAACATCTTGTGAACATCGTCACCTTTCAAGAAACCTGTGAAGTGGAAACGGTCGGCAATACCCAAACGTGCCACACGACGGATAACGTGATTCATCATATCTCCCGAACCAGCCATCACAAAACGCACGTTAGGAACTCGCTTCAACACCTTTGCGGCAGCTTCGACAAAATAATCAGGACCCTTCTGGAAGGTGATACGACCCAAGAAGGTCACAATCTTATCCTCCACACCACGCTCGGGAACCTCCACGTCGTTATTCACAAAACGCACCGCGTTGTGAACTGTCACGACTCTCTCTGCTGGAATGTTATACTTCTCGATTACGATATTACGAGTCAAGTTCGATACGGCAATAACACGGTCGGCAGCAGCCATACCAGCACGCTCGATCTCATACACGCGAGTATCGATATTATCACTCGACGAGCGGTCAAACGAAGTTGCGTGCATATGCACAACCAATGGTTTGCCCGATACACGCTTTGCAGCAATACCTGCAAAATATGTGAGCCAATCGTGCGCGTGGATAACGTCGAACTGACCCTCCAACTGACGTGCCACCTCGGCAGCTACTACGGCATAACGCGCAACCTCCTCCATAAGGTTGGCACCGTATTTACCTGAGAAGGTGTAACGCTGAGTCCAACTATCACCCTCACGCTCCCAAATCTTACGACCCGTACGCTCGTACTCCTCGCGATAGGTATCCCACTCCTCGGGAGAGATATAGGGGACCATATTAGAATCGATGTGAATGAACGAAATCTTACGCATAATGTCATCGGCACCCTCGACCGTTGAGCCGCTGCTATAACGGGCCTCGATATCGCTGGCATTGATAACCTTAACGAATCGTTCGTCCTCATCGCCCGATGCACGAGGCATTACAAAGATAACCTCCACATCGTTACGAGCCAAGCCTCGGGTCATACCGTAACAAGCGGTACCCAAGCCTCCGGCAATATGAGGCGGGAACTCCCAGCCAAACATTAATACTCTCATTCTATATATTTTTTATTATTTCTTACTGCGTACACACTTCTTTTTGGGCTTTGGCTCCTCGCTAACGCTGACCTGCTCGGTTGCACTCTTCGCGCTCTTTGTAGCCTTTGCGCTCTTCTTTGCAGCAGGCTTCTTCTCTGCATCAGCCTTACCCGTCTTCTGCTTCCACTCACCAATCATATCACTGATGTAGAGCAAACCGCCAACACTTGTGGCCTGCGACAAGCAACCGCGTGCGTGGAATGGGGGATCACCCTCGAAACACTCGCTCACTGAACCGATACAAGCTGTCTGAATTTCATCGTTGAAGGCTGCCAAAATCTCCTCTGCCTCAGGCAAGAAACGCTCACCTGCAATTGCGAAACAAGTCTTGACATAGAGCATAAGTGGCCATACCCAAATCGAACCGTTGCGGCTTGCCAAATCCTGAGAACGCTGATCATCAGCATACGAAGGTTCGTAGTGAGGATTGCGAGGTGAGAGTGAACGGATTCCACGCAATGTAAGCAAGTGCTGACGAACAACACTCAATACGTCCATAATCTGCTCCTCGTCAAGCATTGTGTAATCCAATGCTGTTGCAACAAGCATATTTGAACGGCGGAAATCGTTTGTCTCATAATCGTTCACATAGTCGGCCAAATAACCCTCCGAAAGCCAGAATTTCTCGATGAACGACTGCTTAGTCTTTGCGGGCTCGTCCTTCCAGCTCTCCACAAACTCCTTATCCTTCATCTTGCGTGCCAACGCCAATGTATAACTTACGGCATTATACCACAAAGCCTGAATCTCCACAGCATAACCTGCACGCTGAGCTACTGGCTGACCGTCAACCTTAGTATTCATCCAAGTAAGAGCCTCACCATCGGCTGCGGCCCATACAAGACCGTTAGCGTGCAACTTAACTCGCTCGCCAAAGCCACGACGATAAGCCTCCAATACCGACTTCATAGCCTCGCCATAACGCTCCCAGAGTTTCTTGGCAGTGATGTGCTTCTCCAAATTCTGTAAAGTCCAGAAGAACCACAATGGAGCATCGGCTGCAACCCACGCCGAAGCAGAGTCGGCGAAGTTGCCATTCTGCATCTTGGCTACCATAGTATCCAAAACATCAAGGCAGTCCTCCTTATATTTCTGCTCCAAAACGATACCAGGCAGAGCGATAAATGTATCGCGACCTACGGTGCCATACCAGGGATAACCTGCAATCATCTCAGTTCTACCGCCCGGACGACGCACGATAAACTGGCGTGCAGAGTGGTGCAAGCAGCTGAGGAAGTCGATTTTGTGGGTACGACGTGCGAGTGATGCCTCATAAATCTGAGTGATGGTATCACCCGTTGCCATCTCATCGGTAGCAGCCGAGAAGATAATGCTCTCGCCCTTCTTGATAGGCATCTCGAAGTAACCTGTTGTGAGCAAATCCTCGTAACCATCGTAGCCACGCTTAATCTCCTCTGGATACTCAAAATCGTAGTACCAATCGGGGGCAGCTACAAACTCAACGTCTTTCTTATTGGTCTGCAAATAGAGCCAGGGATAACCCTCGTAGAGTTTGCACTTAACACCTCCCGTAATAGGATACGAGCGACCATTTGCCTCCATATTAGCCTTCGACAAAGAGTGTTTGTTACGAAAGGCAAAGAAAGGACGCAAACGCAATGTAGTATCCGAGTGGGCATCAACCAAAGTATAGCGAATCATAAGCTGTGTGCGCTTGTGAATCCACAACAGCTCTTTACGAAGGATTACACCGCCCACACGATATGTGATTGTGGGGGTGGGAGTATATTCAAAATCTGTAATGTATTTATGGCCACGAGGCTCATAAACACCCCTGTAACGGTGCAAGGCCAGATTAAATGACTGGTCGTGCTGAATAATAGTCTCATCGAGAGAAGAGAGCAATACGTATGCCTCATCGCTCTGATCGATGGGAGCAACCATCAAACCGTGATATTTGCGTGTATTGCAACATACGATTGTGGTACTCATATAACCGCCCTTACGGTCGGTTGCCAACATCTCGCGTTGAAGCGAATACTCCAAATTACCCAACTCGCTCTTGTCAAAAGTTAATGCCGACATATTAAAGTTTTTGAAATATTGTTTATTTTCAGTAAAGTTAATAAAAATTTTGGCAACTTATCAATTTTAATCCCAATAAATTAACCTTACGACCAAAATTTTTATTCGCTCAGATTTTTATTGTTGAATCTTTCCGAGCGGGAGAGCCCCGCTCGGACGATTCAATATTCATAAAAAACCGTTTAACGGTATAGAGAATTTATGCCCACTTAACGAGCGCAAAGTCCATACGGTGTGGCAAACGCTCATTCTTAGGATATACACGCAACGCTACATCGAATGAGCCTGTGCGTGCAGGAGTATAGTCGATAGAGAATGTCACCTCGCGACCATCGACCTTCTTAATGGCCAAAGGCTTAGTGGCTACAACCTTAACGCTCTCGCCGGCCTCAATCTGCTTAGCAACAACCAACTCTACGCCCAAATCATCAGCCGAAAGGTTAGCCGTATCCAAAGTCACCTCGTAGAGGTACTTCTTGTCAACGAAGATTGCCTCGTTATCCAACTCAACGCGCTGTACACCAAGAATCTTCACATCGTCCCAAGCGGCTGAAACCTTACGTTTCCAAGCTGCAATCTCACGAGCCTCACGATAGTTGTTCTCAACCATTGTAGCCTTGCGAGCTGCCAACTTGTTATAGAAACGCTCCTCGTAGTCGATAAGCATACGGTTAGTTGTGAAGTTCGATGCGATATCGGCAACACAGCTCTTAACAGCCTTAACCCAACCGTGAGGAATTCCGTCCTCGCCACGATCATAATATAAAGGTACGATTTGATCCTCGATAGTGTTGTAAATCATCTCGGCGTCCAACTCGTTCTGGAAGTTCTGGTCGGCATATGAACGCTCCATAGGAAGCATCCAGCCTGCACCCTCCTTGTATCCCTCGACCCACCAGCCGTCGAGAACAGAGAACTGCATTACACCGTTCATCACACACTTCTCGCCCGAAGTACCCGAAGCCTCCAAAGGACGTGTAGGAGTATTCAACCATACGTCAACACCCTGAACCATACGACGAGCCAACTCCATATCGTAGTTCTGCAAGAATACAATCTTACCCAAGAACTCAGGCATCTTCGATACCTCAACGATACGCTTAATCAAATCCTGACCCGGAATATCGTGTGGGTGAGCCTTACCTGCAAATACAAACTGTACAGGACGCTCCTTATTATTTACCAAAGCCGACAAACGCTCCAAGTTAGTAAAGAGCAAGTGAGCACGCTTATAAGTTGCGAAACGACGAGCAAAACCGATAGTAAGTACATCGGGACGAATGCTCTCAACAACCTGTACCATCTGACGTGGAGAGTCGAAGCTTGCCTGCTTAGGATCGCTATAACGCTGACGAATGTGGTTAATCAAGCGAGTCTTCAAAGCGATACGCTCCTGCCACAACTCAGCATCGTCAATCTTGTTAACACCCTGCCACTCTGGGATATTGTAAACGTGACCATTGAATCCCTTAGGGAAGTAACGCTCATACAAACGACGCAAATTCGATGCTACCCAAGTTGGGAAGTGAACACCATTGGTAACATAACCGATGTGCAACTCGTCCTTGAAGTATCCGGGCCACATATTACCCAAGATATCCTTCGATACCTCACCGTGCAACCAAGACACACCATTCACCTCCTGCGAGAGGTTACAAGCCAATACCGACATTGAGAAACGCTCGTTCACATCGTTGGGATTTGTCTTACCCAAGTTGATGAACTGCTCCCAAGTGATACCCAACACATCGGGATAGTGCGACATATATTGACGCATCATCGACTCAGGGAATGCATCGTGACCTGCGGGAACAGGAGTGTGAGTTGTAAAGAGTGACGAAGAACGTACAACCTCCATAGCCTCAGAGAACGACAAACGCTTCTTAGAGATAAGGTTGCGGCAACGCTCCAAACCGATAAATGCAGCGTGACCCTCGTTGCAGTGGTAAACCTGCTGCTTGATACCCATCTTCTCCAATGCGCGAATACCACCAACACCGAGCAAAAGCTCCTGCTTCAAGCGGTTCTCCCAATCGCCACCATAGAGGTAGTATGTAATCTGACGATCCTCATCGCGGTTTGCCTCGTAATCTGTGTCGAGCAAGAACAAATCTGTACGACCTACCTGACACTTCCACACGCGAGCCGACAAGCTACGACCTGGGAATGCAATTTGGATAGTAACCCAGTTACCCGACTCGTCACGAACAGGCGAGATAGGCAACTTGCTGAAATTCTGAGCCTCGTAGTTAGCCACCTGACTACCCTGAGATGAGAGCTGCTGAGTGAAGTATCCGTAGCGGTACAACAAACCGACAGCGGCCATAGGAACATTCTTATCAGATGCCTCCTTCAAGTAGTCACCTGCCAAAATACCCAAACCTCCTGAGTAAATCTTCAACGATGAGTGCAAACCATACTCCATTGAGAAGTATGCAACCTTCGCGCTCTTCTCGTCGGGCTTCTCCGACATATAATCATCGAGCTGCTTTGCAACTGCGTCCAAACGCTTCAAGAAATCTTTGTCGTTCTCCAACTCGTTGATACGCTCGATAGGAAGCTTGTCGATAAGGGCAATAGGATTGCGGTCAACCTTATTCCACAACTCAGCATCGATGCTCTCGAACAAATCGCGAGCGTCCTGAGTCCAGCACCACCACAAGTTGTGAGAGATAGTCTCCAACGCAGTCAAACGTGCTGGCAAACGCTTCTCAACCATCATACGGTGCCAAGAAGGCTTATTTGAGGTGAGCTGCTGACGAACAAAGTTAATCTGCTCGTTTGTGCTACCACCGTCCTCAACCGAGATATTGTTGATTCGAGCTGCGGCATTCTCCATAGCCTCAGCATATGCGCGCTGATAGTGCTTGTAGAAGTTTGACCACAAAGCCTTCTTCGACATTTCGAATGCTGAAGAGCGAACGGCCTCAACCTCTGCCTCTGAAAGCTGCATAAAACGCAATGTTGCCGATACCAACTGCTCAACAGCGTATGCGTCGTTGTTATCGTCACGACGAATAACCTCTACGCCTGAATGGTCGGCGTGCTTAACAGCCCAAAGACCGAAACCTGAGAGATTTGAAGTGAGTGTAGGAACTGAGAATGCAATTGACTCCAATGGAGTGTATCCCCAAGGCTCGTAGTATGATGGGAATGCAGTGATATCCATACCCACCAACATCTCGTAGTAATTCTTATTGAATACGCCATCGGCAGAGTTCAAATATGAAGGCACGAAGATAACCTTAACCTTCGACTCCTCACGCTCCAAAATGCTACCCTTGATTGCCTGAGTCACAGGATCCCACTGCATATTGTCGAGGTAGTGAGTAGAGAAACGCCACTGCTTGGCATCGATAGGCTGCGAAGCGTCCTGCAAGTGACGAACCAAATCGGCACGCGCGCCATTGTTGGCAGCAGGAACTGTAACGTATGCCAAAACCTCACGATCCAATGCGCAAGATGCCAAACGCTTCAACGACTCCATAAAGATATCGAGACCCTTGTTGTGGTACTCATAGCGACCGCTTGTACCGATAATCAAAGGCTCCTTCTCGAACTTATGATTCAAGCAAGCCTCAGCAACAGCAATCATCGAGCTACGAGCCTCGGCACGCTTCTTGGCGAACTCCTCACCCTGCCATACAAAATCGTTCTCGAATCCGTTAGGTGTGATGTGTGTTACCTCACGACCGAGCAAATACTTACACTCGTTGGCTGTAATCTCGCTCACTGTAAGGAATGCATCGTGATACAACGCTGCCATCTTCTCGATAGAGTGTTTTGCCATCACGTTGTAGCGACGCGCCAACTCGTCAGCATTGAACTTGTGCATATCAGAGTAGAGCGAAAGGCCATTACCTGCAATGCAACGACCAGCTACGGTTGCGTGCGTAGTGAACAATGTTGCCACATAAGGCGAGTGCTTACGCAAATACAAACCGCCCGAAGCAGTCATCCACTCGTGGAAGTGAGCTACTACCTTATCGGCTGATGAGCAGAAGTTCTCAACGTATGACTTAACAACAATACCAGCAGCATAACCGAACAACACTGGCTCGATATAATCCCACTGACCTGAGATTGAGTCAACGTGGTAATCCTCCCACATATGCTTCAACACCTCGTCTTTCTGCGAGATGAGAGACTTGAAGTCTATCAAAATTGCAATTGGATTGCCTGCAACCTTCCAGCGACCGATACGCACACGAACACCCTCCTCGTAGAGGCTCTCGCGCCAGTCCGAAAGAAGAGTAGCATCAGCCTCGAACTCAGGGTTATTACCCTCCTGCATCAAATCAGGACCGATAACCATATAGTTGTCAGCCAAAAGTTTGCTAACGGTCAACGCCTTGGTAGAAACTACCGTATGGATACCGCCAACTTTGTTACATACCTCCCAACTAACCTCAAACAGGTAGTTAGGCATCTGATTCGTATTACTCATAAATCGTACTTAAATTAATATATATCTTCAATCAATTTCCTATTGACCTATATGCATTTTTTAACCAACAAATAGAAAACAAAAACACGTCGAACTTGTAATAAATTCGAGTACAGGTGAAGTTTTATGGTCTAAAATGCGCTGCAAAGATAATACTTTATATTTATATTTCAGCACATTAATCGCGCAAGAATTGATTTTATAAAATAATTTAACAATAAATTAATATTTTTTATTAATTGCTATTTCTTCATATTCCAGCCCGAACATCAACCACACAGGCCTCTACGGGGATTTTGCTAAATTTCAAGGCTCATTTACGAAACTTTTTGCTGCTATTACGGCTCACCTACCACCGCACCTATCACACCTCAAATAACGATTCAATAACCGCGTCGGAAATCAAAAAACGCGCAGTCGGTATTCGCAATGCTCCACCATCGTCTATCATATCACCCGATTCTACCCATCGTGCAGCCATTTCGCGCAACCGAGCTACCTGCTTCGTTCCAAATCTACGCTCAAATTCAACCATATCAATCCCCTCGGCACACCGAAGCGAGGTCATAATGGCCTCGTTGCGAAAATCCGTCAGAGTAAGAATCTCGCGCTGATATTTGCGGCAATCAATATACTCTTCGAGGCTCTGTTCACACCAACGACGCTCATTACCATTAAACGAGTGAGCTCCGGGCCCAATCCCAAGATACTCCACACCTCGCCAATACGATGAATTATGACGCGAGCGCATACCCCGTAGGGCGTAATTCGACACCTCGTAATGCTCAAATCCTGCCCCACATAAAATTCTCTCAATCAGCGCATACTCTCGCTCACTCACACTCTCGCTCACCTCATTCATCTTACCTCGCGCCAACCTACGCCCGAAAGCCGTTTCGGGCTCGATAGTCAAATGGTATGCCGAAACGTGCTGAACATTCAGCGCAAGCACTTTATCAAGGCTTCTCTGCAACACTTCTTCGCCAAAACCATCTACTCCAAATATCAAATCCACCGTTATATTATCAAAGCCTGCACTTTGAAGTGTCCGCACCGCCTGCTCGGCTACCGACGCACTATGACGACGATTCATAAAACGCAACTCCTCGTCATCAAACGATTGTACACCCAAACTCACACGATTAACACCAGCATCTCGCAATGCCATAGCATATTTAGCTGTGATATCATCGGGATTAGCTTCGACGGTAATTTCCTCCACAGCCGAACAATCAAACAATTCATTCGCCCGCTCTATTAACCCCCCAATCAGGTGAGCATCAAGCAGAGAAGGTGTACCTCCACCAAAATAGATTGTAGCGATTTGCCTATCTGTAAGAAAATCGCGCTGCTCCCGCAACTCCTCACACATCGCCGACCAAACATCATCGATGAGCCTCAAATCAGCCGAGCGATAAAAATCACAATAAGCACAAATCCGCTTACAAAAAGGTATATGGAAATACAATCCCGCCATAATCAACAAATTAACAACGCACCGCAGTCTTCACGCAGCACGTCGCACTAACGTTACAAATATAATAAATAAAAACGAGAAAAACAATTTCCCCGCCTCACAAGTCGGTGGCATCAAAAATGCTAAAAAGAGCTGACAAAAAGGCACTTTTAAGTCCCATCTTAACCATAAGGTTAATTTATCATTATTTTTTTGTGTTATTCTTTTCACAAATCAATAACTTTAACTATATTTGTACCGCTGAAAAACGGGCCAATAATTAGTACTACAAGAAATATGGCCAAATTGACAGGAAATAAGAAGAAGTTTAACTATATAACAACATTAAAAATTATGGCAAAAATTGATTTGACAAAGTACGGTATCACCGGTACAACTGAGGTTATTTACAACCCCTCATACGATGAGCTTTTCCGCGAGGAGACTAAGGCTGGCCTTACAGGTTTCGACAAGGGTGTAGTTACCGAGATGGGTGCTGTAAACGTAATGACTGGTGTTTACACAGGTCGTTCACCTAAGGATAAGTTCTTCGTAATGGACGAGACTTCTAAGGACACTATCTGGTGGACTTCTGAGGAGTACAAGAACGACAACAAGCCTGTAACTAAGGAGGCTTGGGCTGAGTTGAAGGCTTTGGCTTCTAAGGAGCTTTCAAACAAGAAGCTTTACGTTGTTGATACATTCTGCGGTGCTAACGAGAACAGCCGTTTGAAGATTCGCTTCATTATGGAGGTTGCTTGGCAGGCACACTTCGTTAAGAATATGTTTATCCGTCCTACTGACGCTGAGTTGGAGGTTTACGGCGAGCCCGATTTCGTAGTATTGAACGCTTCTAAGGCTAAGGTTGAGAACTACAAGGAGCTCGGTCTTAACTCTGAGACAGCTGTTGTATTCAACCTCACTGAGAAGATGCAGGTAATCATCAACACTTGGTATGGTGGTGAGATGAAGAAGGGTATGTTCTCTTATATGAACTACTTGCTTCCTTTGAAGGGTATCGCTTCAATGCACTGCTCTGCTAACACTAACGAGAAGGGCGAGACTGCCATCTTCTTCGGTTTGTCTGGTACAGGCAAGACAACCCTTTCAACTGATCCTAAGCGTCAACTTATCGGTGACGACGAGCACGGTTGGGACGACGAGGGCGTATTCAACTTCGAGGGCGGTTGCTATGCAAAGGTTATCAACCTCTCTAAGGAGAACGAGCCTGATATCTGGAACGCTATCCGTCGCAACGCACTTTTGGAGAACGTTACAGTTGACGAGGCAACAGGTAAGATCGACTTCGCAGATAAGTCAGTTACTGAGAATACTCGTGTATCTTATCCTATCTACCACATCGACAACATCGTTAAGGGTGTATCGAAGGCTCCTGCTGCTAAGAAGGTTATCTTCCTTTCAGCTGACGCATTCGGCGTATTGCCTCCCGTATCAATCTTGACTCCTGAGCAGACTAAGTACTACTTCCTCTCTGGTTTCACCGCTAAGTTGGCAGGTACAGAGCGTGGTATTACCGAGCCTACTCCTACATTCTCAGCTTGCTTCGGTGCAGCATTCCTTTCATTGCACCCAACAAAGTATGGTGAGGAGCTCGTTAAGAAGATGGAGGCATCTGGTGCAACTGCATACCTCGTAAACACAGGTTGGAACGGTACTGGCAAGCGTATCTCTATCAAGGATACACGCGGTATCATCGACGCTATCTTGGACGGTTCAATCGACAAGGCAGAGACAAAGATGATTCCTATCTTCGATTTCAAGGTTCCTACTGCTCTTCCTGGTGTTGATCCAGCTATCCTCGATCCTCGCGACACTTACGCTGATGCAGCTGAGTGGCAGACTAAGGCTGAGGACTTGGCAGGCCGTTTCATCAAGAACTTCGCTAAGTTCACAGGTAACGAGGAGGGTAAGTCACTCGTTGCGGCTGGTCCAAAGTTGTAATCTAATTACCTTCTATATCAGAATAGGTTGTTCCCGCGCGGAGCAACCTATTTTTTATATATATGTATGCCCACGCTTTGAACATTATTTACTACCTTTGCCATCGCAACAAAAATATATATGGAACGACATATCGACATAAACTCTTTTGATTATCCACTGCCCGAGGAGCGCATCGCCAAGTTCCCATTGGAGAATCGCACCGACTCGAAATTGATGGTATATCGCAATGGCGATGTATCGGAGAGTCGATTCTGCAAACTCGCCGATCACCTACCCAAAGGCTCGATGCTCGTGTTCAACAACACACGAGTAATACGCGCAAGGGTAATTATGCACAAACCATCGGGGGCAAGAATCGAGGTCTTCTGCCTCGAACCGCACAATCCGGCAGACTATGAGCGTGCTTTTGCCGTACGCGAACAATGCGAATGGAGCTGCATTGTTGGTAATGTAAAGAAGTGGAAAGAGGGGTATGTCGAGATTGCATTTGAGTACAATGGCTCCGATTACCACCTACGCGCTTGGATTGCCGAGCGAGGTGAGCGAGAGCACATCGTACACTTTGAGTGGAATGCCCCACTATCTTTCGGAGAGTTATTGGAGGAGTTGGGACGCATACCCATTCCCCCATATCTAAATCGTGAGAGCGAGGATATTGACCTCACACGCTACCAGACCGTTTACTCCAAAATCGAGGGCTCGGTGGCTGCCCCTACTGCTGGTCTGCACTTTGCCGACAATATGATTGAGCAGATGAAGGCCGATGGATTTTGCTTCGACGAGGTTACATTGCACGTTGGCGCAGGCACATTCCTCCCCGTAAAAAGCGAGAATGCCGCCCAGCACCCTATGCACACCGAACATTTCGAGGTGCGCCTCGCAACGTTGGAAAATCTGCTCTCACACTCAGGCAACATAACAGCCGTTGGCACTACATCAGTACGCACTTTGGAATCACTTCCGGTGCTTGGCTGGCGCATACGCCAAACAGGTACACCCTCAACCGAGAAGATTGTAGGCCAATGGGAGAGCTACGATATTCCTGCAAGTTATATGGGGCGCGAAGTCTTGGAAGATTTGATAGGATATATGCGCAGCAATGGGCTAGACCGCTTGAAGGCCGCAACGCAGATTATGATTACACCGCTCGGATTCCGTTTCCGCATTGTAAATCGCATAATCACCAACTTCCATCAACCCAAATCAACACTACTGCTACTCATCTCGGCATATGTGGGCGATGATTGGAGGAGAATGTATCAGTTTGCGCTCGACAACGGTTTCCGATTCCTATCCTACGGCGACTCATCGCTACTTATCTGCGACAAGGTTAGCATCTCAAAGGGATAATTTTCACACACATAAATACACACTATCAGTCATCTTTTGGTTCAAGCAAAAGATGATTTTTTTATAATTTTCACTCAACAAGACCCCAAAAAGTGTTGTCCATTGCGAAAAAAGTTTCTAACTTTGTATTGTTGTGGGCTTTGTACCCTCGACATTACATATTTTTTGATGAAAGTGTTTTCGCTTTTATCCTTGATAAGAAATCTGGAAAATTTCACAACTGAAAGGATAACGACGACACTCATCATCTGTATTGGTATGCGTGTAACTACTCATACGATACGGGTGTGGGGTCTTGTATTCGTTTATTTTCAGTTTGGGCATTCCAGAGCCTCTTATCAAGTAAACGAGAGTTAGCTCCACACTTTCTATTCATACCAACCCAGCCGACACACCATCGAGGAGCTTAGTGGTAATTTGATTAAAAGATAATGTTTAACCTAATCATACTACTATGAAAAAATCAATCCTTTATTTATTCTCTGCAATAATGCTTGTTGCAGTAGGTTGTAGTGAGAGTTACGACGACAGTGCACTTGTTGGTCGCGTTGATAAATTAGAGAATCGAGTGGCTCAACTCGAAGAACTTTGCCGACAGATGAACACAAACATTTCATCGCTGCAAACTATTGTAAATGCTCTCGAAAACAAAGATTATGTAACTGGTGTAACACCTATTACAAAAGGTGGAGAAACTATTGGTTATACAATCACATTTACAAAATCTCAACCTATCACTATTTATCACGGCGAGGACGGTAAAGATGGCCAAAACGGCACCGATGGTAAAGATGGCCATACTCCGATTATTGGTGTCAAGCAGGATACAGACGGTATCTATTATTGGACTTTGGACGGAGATTGGTTGCTTGATGTAAACGGCAACAAAATCAAAGCACAGGGAACCGACGGCAAAGATGGCGAAAACGGCGCCGATGGAAAAGACGGTGTCGACGGCCAAGACGGAGAAAATGGCGCTGACGGCAAAGATGGCACAGACGGTGCAAATGGAAAAGACGGCGCCGATGGCAAAGACGGTATCACTCCTCAATTAAAAATTGAGAATGACTATTGGTACATCTCTTACGACAACGGTCAAACTTGGGTTGAACTTGGCAAGGCTAAGGGCGAAGATGGTGCTAACGGAACCAATGGAGAAAACGGAAAGAATGGTGAGAATGGCGATTCATTCTTCCATAGCGTTGATACTTCAAATAGCGATTATGTAATATTTACGCTTGCCGATGGAACGGAATTATCGTTACCTCGCCATAAAAACCTCTCAATATCATTCGATATTGCCGATGGTGCAGCTTGTATGCCTTCGGCAAGTATCAAGGTTGGCTACAGATTGACAGGTGCGGATAGCGGCACAACTATCGAAACTATTGGTGATGGTGGTTGGAAATCGATTGTTACCAAAACAAATGTTTCAAGTGGATATATTACAGTTACTGCTCCCGAAAGTGGTGGTGATGGCAAGGTTGTGATGCTTGCAACTACATCGACAGGTTTTACTGCGATGAAAGCTATCACTTTTGAAGAGGGCGTTGTTATGAATGTCAGCGATGCTTATCAAGCAAGCTACGAAAATTCAACGTTGAAAGTAACTCTTAGAACAAATCTCAAATATACGGTAAATATTCCCGATAATGCAAAATCTTGGATTTCGGTAGCCGACACACGCGCTGCAATACGTACTGAAACTCTTACGTTCACTATTAAAGAGAATCCCGAAGAAAATCCCGCACGTTCTGCGACTATCAAACTCCTTGGCGAGTGTGGTGATGTTTTGCAAAGTTTTGTGATTATGCAGGATTATCAACCATCGAGCAGTCCAATTGTGTTTGCTGATGCAAATGTAAAAAAGATTTGTGTTGAGAAATTTGACACAAACGGCGATGGAGAACTTTCGGAGAAAGAAGCTGCAGCCGTGACATCTATTACTGGTTACTTTTTTGGTAATTATGCAGCAGCGGTTAAAACATTTAATGAACTAAAATATTTTACCAAATTAAAAACAATTTACCAACATGCTTTTTATGGGTGTGAAAGCTTGACAAGCATATCTATTCCAAGCAATGTTACTGCAATTAGTAGTCTTGCGTTCTCGTTCTGCCCAAAAATGAAAGATGTCTATATTACAGATTTAGAGAAGTGGTTTAGTACTAATTTGGGTGATTACACTGCAAATCCAATGATAGAAGGAGCAAACCTTTGGCTTAATGGAAATTTGGTAACAGATTACACATATCCCGAAGGCACAAAAGCTGTTGGGTATCATTTAGCAGGTTGCACAAGTATAATAAATGTTACTATTCCCAATAGTGTTATTTCGATTGTCGAATCTGCATTTAGTGGATGTACGAATCTTAAAAATATATCAATTCCCAACGGAATAACAAAGATAAATGCTAGTACATTTTTAGGTTGTATTTAGAAGCCCCAAACAACCAAAACTATTCAGAAATAACTAAATATAAACCTTTAATTATCAGTATATTCTAAAATTTAACACTTTCAGACTGCTTTTTGATGGTTCCCAAATTTCCACATATTTTTGATACATATTTCTGACGTGGAGAATTTGCGGAGCTTATTTTTTGTCATTTCGTGTAGATAGTTGACAAGGGTTTACAACCGTTTACGATGAGTGATAAATTCCGCCCCGATATGTGAGGATTATCACATCGTGTAGAAAGGCGACAACGGTTGACGACTGTTTACCT
>JAFTVW010000008.1 GCA_017465605.1 Alistipes sp. | reverse complement strand
TTTTTAGACACTCCCTTTTTGTTAGAAGTTGTATAACATGAGGGATTTCAAGGCTTGCGTAGCCCGAAAAAGCGCAGTTTACTCGGTGTAAATGAGCATTTTGAGGGCAAGCGTAACGCAGAAATCACCTTGTTAGACAACGTCTTTCTCTTCGATAGACCTTCAATTGGTCTTATATCGCGTCACCCTAGCACG
The DNA here is from genome assembly GCA_017465605.1 of Alistipes sp. Lineage (GTDB taxonomy): Bacteria > Bacteroidota > Bacteroidia > Bacteroidales > Rikenellaceae > Alistipes. The sequence continues at coordinate 20,000 of JAFTVW010000008.1, read as the reverse complement.
CATCAACTCAGCGGAGCGGAGCTTGGGCTAATATCAATCACGCAGGTTATAGATGATTAAAACCTTATTGCCTGACTCGCGTTGCGTGTCGTTAAGTTTGATGTGATTAACCTTAACCCCCTGCAACCAACCATTGGGGTCAAAATTTTCGGGGTCGTAACGAAACGCCTCTACAATATTGACCAAACGATTACCACAAAGCGACGTAGCATCAAGGCATTTTGAAGAGTAGTTCTTCACGCCCTCTTTTGCAACCACTCCATATCCAAACAAAACATTAGAGTAGTGAAGCCACAAGCCTCCACCACGCTCCATCGCATAATGTACTCTTGGTACAAAATATCCCTTGCGCTCCATAGGCGGCAAATCATAGATAGAATGGGTGCTACGATACGCTCGAATCTGCTCTCGATTGGGATAATCTATGGCCGCTACGACGCTCAAATTACCATCATTGGCGAGATACAAGGAATCGCTATTCTGAGTATAGAAATAGATGTTTTCAGCCGATCGCATAAAAGTATTTTCACCTATTGTCTCTGTTGTATTTTTCTCTCTACGCCAGCTTTTTACGCGTTCAACCGAGACTTCCTCACCACTCCCCAACTTCATATAATCAACTCCCGCAGAGTCGCGAGCTACGAAGCCGTAAAGCATCAAACCATCGTCACATTTGGCGATTCCCATATATGGAGCTTCACACTCAATCTCACGTTTCAAATTGAGCTCCTTGTCGAATACCATTACCTTTGGCGGATAGCAAGCCAAATAGATATCGCCCGTCTTAGGACAAACATCGAAACTTGCGATTTCGAGATACTCCTTTGAGCCACGACCTTGACGATTCAGTTGGCCAAGAGCATTACCCTCCTTGTCGAATACCGATACGACACTTCGCCCTTCATCAACATCGAGCAGATACCAGCGATTGTTCGCATACCGCACATCACTGACCTTACCCACCAAAACATCGTCGGTCTCATTCAAAAAGAGAACATCAACACTCTCAACAATATCCGACAACGCAAAATCCTCTCTCGCTGAGGTATCAAGGAAGAAGGCTTCGTAGGTTGGATTCGACCGATTGCAACCAACAAGCAAGCCGAGCAAGGATAGTACGAAAACAAATCTTCTCATAATTTGGATTTTATAGGTTAACAACTCAATGCAAATATATATACAATTTTTCTAAAATCAGTAGCATTGTCTAAATAAAATAAAACAAGTAGTAAAAATCCGCAAATAAGTTATTTTCACTCAGGAATTATATACACGAGAAGGCTGCAATATTTATTCTACGCCAAACTAAACTTACTCTTGCACTCTCCCGCTCCTCCCCCCCCCTCTATAAAAAAACACCTACGCCCCAGAACGGGGCGTAGGCCAACAATCAACTATTACAATTATCTTTATCGCTAAAGATTCTTTTTACGAATCGCAGCCAACATATCGTCGGTCATCGACGAAAGGTCCCACTGCGGTTTCCAACCCCACTCCTCGCGCGCGCAAGTGTCGTCCAAGCTATTGGGCCAACCCTCGGCGATACCCTGCTTAACGGGGTCGATACGATAAGTCATCTGGAAATCGGGGATTCGCTTACGAATCTCGTTGTAGATGATATCGGGAGTGAAGCTCATTGATGCAATGTTGAAGCTATTGCGGTGACGAAGCTTATTGGGGTCAGCCTCCATAAGTTCAACCATAGCACGCAAAGCATCAGGCATATACATCATATCCATATATACATCGCGCACAGGGCATACAAATCTCTCGCCCTTAACTGCCGAGTAATAAATCTCTACTGCATAGTCGGTAGTACCACCACCAGGGAGTGTTACGTTTGAAATGATACCGGGGAAACGTACCGAGCGGGTATCAACACCGTAACGAGTGTAGTAATAGTTCGAGAGCAACTCGCCCGTAACCTTACATACACCATAGATTGTATCGGGCTGCATACAAACGTCCTGAGGAGTCTTGTCGCGCTGGTAGTCACCACCAAATGCACCAATAGAACTTGGAGTAAAGACTGCGCAATTATACTCACGAGCAATCTCCAACGAGTTATTCAATGCACCCATATTGATATTCCACGCCAACTGAGGATTCTTCTCGCCAGTAGCCGAGAGCAATGCCACCAAGTTGAAGATGGTATCAACACCGTTCTTATGTACAAGATAAGCAAACTTATCCTTATTCAAAACATCAAGCTGAGCAAATGGGCCATCAGCAGCCAAACGCTCGTTCTCTCGCAAATCGGCAGCGATAACATTTGAGCCGCCATAAATTCCGCGCAGATAGGTTACCAACTCTGAACCAATCTGTCCGCCTGCACCTACAATAAGTATCTTCTTCATAAGAGATGTTTACAATTCTATTGCAAAGATAACCATTTTTATTAAACTTACACACAAAAAGCAACTTTTTTATCTCTTTTAACACATAAAAATCCTCAATCGGGATATTTTTTGTATCTTGCAAAGGCTTTTTAGCAAAAATTGGAATAGGAATCATTAAAAAAACAATTACAAATTATGAAATACGCTATCATTTCAACCGAGAAGGGCGATATGAAGGCCGAGCTTTATGCCAACGAGACCCCTATCGCCGTAGAAAACTTTATTAAATTGGCCGAGAGCCGATTCTACGATGGACTCACTTTTCACCGCGTGATTCCCGACTTTGTGATTCAAGGTGGCTGCCCCAACGGCAACGGCACAGGAGGCCCGGGCTGGACAATCAAGTGCGAGACATCGGCCGAGCGTCAGTACCACGACAGAGGTGTTCTTTCGATGGCGCACCGAGGCAAGGATACTGGTGGCTCACAATTCTTTATCTGCCATAATCGTCGCAACACCCAACACCTCGACGGCGTTCACACCTGCTTTGGCAAGGTGGTAGAGGGTGAAGATGTGATTGATGACATTCGCCCGGGCGATTTGATTCTTTCAATCACAATCGTAGAAGAGTAGGACAAAACAGAGAATAGTAAATCAGAAACAGTAGATATGAAAAAGATATTTTCGCTGGCAATAGCCGTTGCGCTGTTCTCGGCAACAGCAATCGCACAGACACCCGCCGACTCTATCGCCATAGTAAAGGCTAAATGGCAAAAGACAAAGTTGGAGAAGGGCATCGTGGCTCGAACTGCACAATTCACCGACCTCTACAAAGGCCCACAGGCCGTAAGCATTATTGAGGTCAGCAAGAAATCGGCACGCAAATTCAATATCGCCCACGACCACAAAATGGTACGCACCAGCGAGCAGGCTTTGGCTCACAATGGCGTAGCCGCAATCAATGGCTCGTACTACGATATGAAACACGGCAACTCGGTTTGTTTCCACAAGATTGACGACACTGTGCTGGACTGGACAGGCGGCGGAGAGCGTAACACGCGGGTAAATGGAGCTGTAAGAACAGTTGACGGCAAGCTTGAAATTCTGACTTGGACATACGAAATCGAGCAAGGATACAGCCAAAACAAAGGTACGGTACTGGCATCTGGCCCTATTATGATGAAAGACGGAAAGATGGCCGATTTTTCGGAGTGCAGCGACAGCTTTATCGAAACCAAGCACCCCCGTAGTGCCATATTCACAACCAAAGATGGTAATGTGGTGATGGTCACAGTTGATGGCCGCTCGAAAGGCAACTCAATTGGCGTGAGCATTCCCGAATTTGCACATTTGGTGAGAGTGCTGGGCGGATACGACGCAATCAATCTCGATGGCGGTGGCTCGACAACGCTTTGGTTGAAGGGCGCAGACAACAATGGAATCCTCAACTACCCTTGTGACAACCGCAAATTCGACCACAAAGGCGAAAGACGAGTGTCTAATATAATATATGTATATTAACCACACGTTTTACAAGCCTGCCTAACAATAAATGCCGAGGCAGAAGTTGTCAGACATTGTTGAGGCTAAGATTTTCCGACCCCAAAGGCTCTATTATGGGACTTTCGGGGTCGTTTTTTATGAGCTTCGCGAGAGGATTTTATGTTTTTTCAAAAATTCCGATGATTTTTTGGTAAAAAATTTTGGAGAATAAGATTTTTGCTCTATCTTTGCACTCGCAATCGGGTAAAACCGAACGCAAGTTCACATACATTTGCGGAAATAGCTCAGTTGGTAGAGCACAACCTTGCCCCAAAAGGAATTAATACTCCAACCTTGGCAAGGAGATACAAAACCAAAAACGTTCACATACATTTGCGGAAATAGCTCAGTTGGTAGAGCACAACCTTGCCAAGGTTGGGGTCGCGAGTTCGAGTCTCGTTTTCCGCTCAACGCACAGCGATAATCTTTCGATTATCGCTTTTTTTTTGCGTTTCGCGGAAGAGTCCGCGACTATATAGACAATCCCTCCAAACCTCCCTTTGATAAGGGAGGCTTCGCTTGGAGCAGAAAACGAGATTCAGACAAAGCGACCCCACACACCCCTTTCAGGGGCTGGGGGTGTAAATATAGTTCGCGAGAAATTGCCCCGCGAAGCGTGTGTTATATATTCGGACGTGCACATTGGACAGCGCAATCAAGTGATAAGAATGGCCGTCTGAAAGCGTGCAGTAAATTAAATTAAGTTATATAAGGATTGTTCTTTCCGCGGGGAGCAATCCTTTTTTCGATAAATTTGCGAGTATATTAAGTCTTTTTCGAACTTTGAGCGTTATATATTCGGAAGCGCGTTTCCAGCAAACGAAAACAAATTATGAAACTAACAAACGAAAACAAACAACTCACTCGCCTCGCTGAGCTAATGCAGTCCGAGCGCAACCATCTGTTTCGATACGCCTGCTATCGATTGGGGTCTGCCACCGAAGCTGACGATGTGGTACAAGACCTCTACCTGCGGCTCTCGAAACAAAGCGCACGACTTGCCGAGATTGAAGACCTGAAAGGCTACATTTATCGTTCATTGACAAATAGTTGCACCTCAGTTTTGCGCTCTCGACGACAGTTTGTGACCACCGAAACGCTCGATGTATTGAGTAGCGATGACCTCGCTCCGAAAGATTTCGAACAAGAGTTTCGATTGATCGAACGACTGATGGCGTTCCTACCCGATGAGCAGAGCGAAGTGATCCGATTGCGAATCTATGGCGGTCGTCAATTTGATGAGATTGCCTCGATTTGCAACATTCCTCTCACAACGGCCAAATCGCGTTTTCGCTATGGCATTGACAAGTTGCGCGAAGCCCTCGAAAAACGCGGGCTGATTTAACTCTCTGTAAAAAAGACTAACATTATGAAAACTAACAACAATTTAGACAATTTTTCGGACAATCGCGTTGAGAATCTTCTCACGCCGCGTTTTGCCCCCACCACCTCACTCGAATTCAAAGCCCCCGCACCGCGCCGACGCCCGCTGTGGCAGGCAGTACGCATTGGAGCCGTTGCCGCTATGGTCGCAGTGGCAGTTGTCATCGGCATTAGCAGTGTGCAGACCAGCACCGCCCGCGAGGTGGTTGAGCAAGCAATTACTCAACTGCTCGAATCGGATAATTGCCTCGTTCAGTTCACCGCAAATGTTACCGAGAACAAGAACTCTCGGGAACTTTATGATATTGATTTCGATGGCACTCCGACGAAGGGCACCGTCGAGATTCGCAAAGAGGAGTCGAAGGTCAAAATGGCTATCAAATGGCAGGACAAGGCTCGTTCTATGGAACTCTATGACGGCGAGAGCTATCGACGCTACCAGAACGGACAATTGGTGCTTGAACGACCCGACGGAGGAATCGACCTCACTCCGCTCGCTACGATAGATAAATTGAAGGAGTACGCTTTGTTAGCGGGTATATTACTAAAATTTCGCGAGGAAGGCGATATGATCTTAGTTAGCACTAGGGGCGACAAGGTCGGGATCGTTGCTCGTTTCTCTAAGAGCGAGGGTCGCCTGCTTGGCGCCGAGTGTTCAGGGCTATACAACGGGCAGCAGGTTACGGTACTCACCGTCGATCATATTGATTTCGATGTGCCTCCCACCGAGTAGGTGAAGTGCTACAAATCTTTTATAATAATAGCCGCACCTCCTCGCTGAACTCACCGCCCACACACTCTAACTTAATGTGAGTTTCGCGTTAATCTATCATTGGCAATCGGTGGTTAGCACTGCCGATTGCCTTTTTTCTTATCTTACGCCCGTTTTGTACCACTGCGATACTCCATTGGCGAAAGCCCTGTGCGTCGCCTGAAATATCGGCACATATAGGGGGTATCTTCAAAATGGAGCGTGGCGGCTATCTCCTTAATAGACATATCTGCATTGGACAGCAAAGATTGAAAGAGAGAAAAAGTTTCGGCTTTTTCTCTCTTTGTTTGGCGATTGTCAAAAGTTGTCAAAAACTAGGGGTTACTTTGCGACAAAGTAACCCTTAAATTTGTTTTGGAATCTATGTTTAATTTTATTTCGAGATTATTTGTGAGCTATTTTCGAGTGGATTTTTGTTTGTTCTATGCAGGGAATATCGGGCTATTTTCAAATAGCACAGACAAAAATATGCCGAAAAGAGCCACAAAGAGTCCGAAACAAGTTTAAGTAGTAACGGAATAACACATTTAATAAAATTAAAAATAGATTCTAATGTCACTTTGGGATTGGCTGCTTGCAGCGTGGATTTATGAGGAAATGTTTGATGGCGACTCGAACGACAATCCACACAACGACACTTGCGATTACGATTCGTCATACAACTACGATGATTACGAGGAGGATTTCTGATGTGCAGTAGTATAAGTTTTCTCAGTTACACAACCTTCGTATAGAAATTATTGCTAACTTTGTAGAGTGTTAAATATTACTCAATAATACAAAATCAAAAATATGAAATTTGGATTTCGCATGCCATCTTGGAGAAAGAGTCTAGCCGCAAGCACGAAAGCGGCTTTAACTCGAGAGATTAGACGAGCTATAGTCCCAGACTATGGAAAGAGATCTGGTAGTGTTTTTATCAATCCGAAAAAGCATGTTTACAATCAGTTATATAATCTCACATCGGTAAATCCTATAGATATTGTATGTGGCTCGACAAGCGATAGTCAATCTTGTGCCATAGAAAAGGGAACAAGAGTGAATAGGAATGAATCACAAGTAGTAGTGCTTGAAAAGATAATGAAAAGTGATGAGAAAAAATTAATAAATGATTTTTTGGATGGATACCAAGAATACAAATATAATATGATGCTTATGAAAGTAAATGTAAAACTTTCAAGTGCATTAGTGGAATATTATAAACGCCCTGCATCTACAAATTTATTTAAAGAATTAGAACAAATTCTCAACAAAAGACTATCTTCGGCAAAACGAGAATCTACAAAACTTGAATATATTGCAGCAATTAAAGTTCTTAATGTATTAAGAGAGTGTGGTAACTTTGAAGATGCACTAAAACAAATTAAATAATTAGATGAATTTCGAAAAGAGAATATATGGCAAAAAATCTAGTAATAACTACGACTCTTGAAACTTGGAATGACTTAATATCATTAAATCAAAAATTCCTTAATAAATTTGTATTCAGAGGACAAGCCGATTCTGTATGGGAATTATCTACATCTTTAGAACGTATGGTAAAATCTCATACTCCAAATTATGTTGATAAAAATCTTCCAGCCATTTATGAAAGCCAAATGCTTTCTGATTTTAAGTGGAAATACCCACTATATGAAAAATTTATTATTCCAGATGTGAAGGATAATTTTGAATGGCTCGCTTTAATGCAACATTATGGAGCACCTACAAGATTGTTAGATTTTACAAAATCATTGTATGTAGCTCTTTTTATGGCGTTAGACAATTCATTTAGCGAATCAAGTTGTATTTGGGGAATAAATCGGTTCTTTATAGATCATCAAGCTATAAAACTTTGTCTTGAGACAGAAGGGAAAACATCAGGTGTAATCCCCTATACTAAATTAGAGTTATTCAAAAAAGAAAAAGCTAATAGTTACATTAATGTATTAAAGTCTGATATAAGAAGTGAATTGTACATTATTACCCCATCATTATGTAATGAGCGTATAAGTCATCAACAAGGGCTATTCATTATGCCCTCAAATATACAAATATCATTTAAAGAATGTCTTAACGAAGTTTTGCAAACGGCAAGTCCTCAAGTGGAAAACATTAACATTCCTATAAGACAATTGCTAGATTATAGCTATACCGATAGCGGCAAAGTAGCTCAAAATGATATTTTATTATTCAAGATAGATATCCCTAAAAAGTTTAAACTTCAATTAACGAAATTATTGTATCAAATGAATATAACAGCAGAAACAATATATCCAGGGTTAGCTGGTATGGCTAAATCGTTATCATACTTGAGGCATGGTATGAATGAATATGAAGAATAGTGAATTTTAATAATTATGCTCGCCTACTCCTATATATCCCCCGGCAAGTTCGAGTTAATCGATAAGCCGAAGATATAGTGCTAATTGTGTTATGATTAACCACCTACTACAGCCATTGGTTTGCGAGAGAAGAGAGAAAAGTTTCGGCTTTTTCTCTCTTTGTTTTGAGATTATGCTTAACTTTGAGGTAAAATAGAACCGTTATGACACCACAACAATTTATCGAGAAGTTTCGTGAAGCATTTGGCGAAGCTACGCCGTTGCCTATCGCCTTTTGGTATGGCAACACAGCCGTAAATGCCGAGAGCCGCGTGCCACGATGTATGATTGGTGCAATTCGCAAGGTCTGCGAAGGCAATGAGCTGACCCTCACTGCCGAAAATGTGCAGTGCGGAGGTGGAGGACTTTACACCGCTTTTCACCCGATGCCCGAGCGAGTACCGCTTTTTGTATCAGAAACAGAGCATTACAAACAGACACCCGAGCAGGTTCGAGCCTATGTCGAGAGCCTCGAAATCAAACAGACCGACAAGCCCTACCTCAACTTTGTGCGTGTCGATAGGCTCACAAGCTGGGAGGGGATCGAGGCGGTTGTATTCTTCGCCACACCCGATGTGCTATCGGGGCTTTGCACTTGGGCATTTTATGATAACGATGCCGAAAATGCCGTTGTAACGAAATTCGCATCGGGCTGTGCAGCAATAGTTTCGTTTGCCACAACGGAGAATCGCAGGGGTGGTCGCAGCTGTTTCCTCGGTATGTTCGATCCATCGGCACGCCCACTTATTCCGAAGAATGAGCTGAGTTTTTCAGTGCCTATGAGTCGCTTTGAAGAGATGCTGACGACAATGCCCGACTCGGCACTCTACCAGAAGGCTTTTTCTGTTGTTAAAAGAAGGATAAATGGTGAGATAAAATGAAGAAGATAAGAATTACCGTGATGCGTATTACGCAGTATGCAGACCTTATGGCGCAATACGAAAATCCTATTGAGCATACTTGCAATATGCGTCTTGGACAGACCTTTATCGTGGAGAATTGTGCAAAACCTGATGGTATGTGCGATAGTGCTTGGGAGACGCTGCTGCCATTCGTGCGCGAGCTGACAGAGGGCAGGGGTAATTTCTTTGATGGGTGGATGCAGAACCCTTATTCGGCTATGCTCTCGTGCAATGATGGTTTTCGACCGGTCAGTTTTTATGTTGAAGTAGTTGAATAAGCTCAAATTATTTAAGGCAAAAAAAGAAGAAAATAACATATAACTATGACGATAACAGCCATATATTTTAGTGCTACTTACACCACCAAGCGTGTGGTTGAGGCGGTGGCGGCAAACCTCTCAAACGAGGTTACAGCCTACGATATAACCAACGATGCATCAACCGATGAGGTCGCAATCCCTGCCAATGAGCTTGTAGTTGTAGGCGTGCCTGTATATGCAGGTCGTGTGCCTACGATGGCAGCAGAGCGTCTGCGTCGTTTCAAGGGCAACAATACGCCTACGGTAGTCGTGGCAGTATATGGCAACCGCCACTATGACGATGCCGTTATAGAGTTGCACGATATTATGACCGAGCAAGGGTTCCGCATCGTATCGGCTGGTGCCTTCATTGCCCAGCACTCCATTTTCCCAAAGGTTGGCAAGGCGCGTCCCGATGCGGAGGATATGGCTGATATTAAGGCATTTACAGAGAAGAGTACCGAATTAGTTAAAGAAGGATTTGGGGAGATATCACTCCCGGGTAACCGACCATATAAAGTACCCGGCGGAATACCAATTTGGCCTACCGCATCGAAGAAATGTACTGCTTGCGGAGCGTGCGCCCGCCTCTGCCCTACGGGTGCAATAGACCCGGCCTCGCCAAAGGGTGTGGATAAAGCAAAATGCATCAAGTGTGGTCGTTGCATCGTGGTCTGCCCCACAAAAGCCCGCCGTTTCTACGGCATAAAATACTCTCTTGCAGCAGCTCGTTTCAACTCTGCCTTCGCTGCCCGTAGGGAAAATGAGATGTGGTTTGCCGAAAGGAGATAAAATTACAAGGGATTGCTGCGGTTGGCAATCCCTTGCTTTATGATATTACCTCCAATCCCACGATGGGTGTGCTGGGTCATCGGCTGTTAAAGCCTCGGCAAGCGAAAGACCCAAAGCTTTTGCCACGCCCTCGCCATAGGTTGGGTCGGCTCGGTGGCAATTGCGGATATGGCGTTGCTTAATGAACACCTCTGCATCGCCCATTGCACGGGCTGTATTATCGCAGGTGGCTTGCTGGTCGCGCGTATTCATCAGTCGCCACAATTTACCCGGTTGCGTGTAGTAGTCGCTATCCAACTCACGCTCATCGTAGTTATAGACCTCGCCCGAAACAGCCAAAGGCGGTTCTTTTAGCGAGGGTGAATCCCGCCACTCGCCATAGCTATTAGGTTCATACGAAATCGTACGTCCCACGTTATCGTCGGTGCGCATCTGCCCGTCACGATGGTAGGAGTGATACGGACAACGAGGTTTATTTATAGGTATCAAGTGATAATTCACGCCCAAGCGATAGCGTTGTGCATCGCCATACGAAAATAATCGACCCTGCAACATCTTGTCGGGCGAGAAGCCTATACCATCGATAACGTTCATAGGGTTAAATGCCGCCTGCTCGGTCTCGGCAAAGAAGTTTTCGGGATTACGATTAAGTTCCAGAATACCAACGTCGTGCAACGGGAAATCACCGTGATACCACACCTTAGTCAAATCAAACGGGTTGATATGATACTCGCGCGCCTGTTCTTCGCTCATCAGCTGCACCTGCATCAGCCAACGCGGATAGTCGCCCCGATTAATCGCCTCGAACAAATCGCGTTGGTGCGACTCACGGTCTTTGGCAATCACAGCCTCCGCCTCGGCATCGGTCATATTCTTGATACCCTGCAAGGTACGCAAATGAAATTTAACCCAAGTGCGGCGGTTGTTGGCATCGATAAAACTATAAGTATGACTACCAAAGCCGTGCATATGGCGGAACGAAAAGGGGATACCACGCGGTGACATTGTGATAGTCACCTGATGCAACGCCTCAGGCAACAAAGTCCAAAAATCCCAGTTGCTATTTGCCGAGCGCATACCACTATGAGGGTCGCGCTTGATGGCGTGGTTAAGGTCAGGAAACTTCAAAGGGTCGCGAAGGAAAAAGACAGGCGTGTTGTTGCCCACCAAATCCCAATTGCCCGTATCGGTGTAGAACTTCATCGCAAAGCCACGAATATCACGCTCGGCATCGGCTGCGCCACGCTCACCCGCAACGGTCGAAAAACGGACAAAACAATCGGTCACCTTGCCCACCTCCGAGAAAATCGAAGCCCGCGTATAGGCCGAAATATCGTGCGTAACGGTGAATGTACCATACGCACCCGACCCTTTTGCGTGCATACGTCTTTCGGGAATTACCTCACGGTCGAAGTGAGCTAATTTCTCGGTAAACCACGGGTCTTGCAAGGTCACAGGGCCACGCACACCAGCGGTCTGGGTGTTTTGATTATCGGCTATCGGCCGCCCGTTTTCAGCCGTCAAATGTCTTTTCTCTTTTTGTTTCATATCGGATTAATTTTGATTGATTTACTCCGATATACCCAAAATTGTGCCAAGAATTGTGTAACTTTTTTGTAATAGAGAATTACATAGCAACGATCGGTCTTTAATTACGGCAAATGATTTGATGGTGATTTTAGGTAGAGTTGCAATATAAGGTTTGTGGCGAGCTATAAAAGAATTGACGGATTGGCTATTGAATAGACCAATAGTCTGCCCCACTTAACGCCTTTCTGTTCCGCTCGCTGCGGAGGCAATCTCGACTACACCGTGCAAAAGCCATATAATTCTAACTCCACCAACCTCAGATTGAAAAGAGTTTGCGGAGCAAATATTTTTGGAGATTGATTGGCGAAAGTTCACTTTCAGACAATCAATAAACAAAAAAAGAGATTGGAAAATTTCCAATCTCTCTTCTCGATGTGGGAGTTGACGGATTCGAACCGCCGACCCTCTGCTTGTAAGGCAGATGCTCTGAACCAGCTGAGCTAAACTCCCAAAATGCGCCTGAACAAGGACTTGAACCTAGGACCCCATGATTAACAGTCATGTGCTCTAACCAACTGAGCTATTCAGGCGTGTAATGAACGTTTTGTTTCGTTTTGCGAGTGCAAATATAAGAGCATTTTTTTTAACGTGCAAGAAAAATTATAAAAAAAATGAAAAAAAATATATCTTTGTGCCTGATATGGGTAATATACTATATATAATAATAGCGTTTTGCGGGTCGCTTTTGCTTCCTGCAATGACTTTTGCGCAACAATCGGAGCTTCGTTTCGACGAGGAGAAATGGTATTTTGGCGACATCAAGGAGGACGGCGGTAATGTTGAACACAGTTTTACGTTCACAAACACCACCTCAAAGCCTGTCGTTATACTCGATGTAACTTCGGGTTGCGGTTGCACCACCCCGAAATATTCTCGCAAACCAGTAATGCCGGGTGAAAAAGGGGAGGTAGTGGTTTCATTCGACCCGATGAATCGCCCCGGCAGATTCTCCAAAGGGGTTGCCGTTCAGACCTCGGCCTCGTCATCGGCTTTCAATCTGATTGTCGAGGGAAATGTACTGCCAAGAGTCAAGTCAACCGAGGAGCTATATCCATTTGATATGGGGCAAGGAGTGAGATTTTCTTCAAACTTCCACGCCTTCACATATATCGGGCGAGGCGAAAAGGTTTCGGAGAAGATAGGTTGGATAAACACCTCGGATAAGGATTTAAGCCTGCAACTTATAGGAAAAGAGCAGAGTGGACTATTGCGAATTGACGCACCCAAAGTACTTAAAGCGGGTAATTGCGGAGATATAGTATTGGAGTACGCAGTACCAGCAACAAGCGACAGGTATGGCTCACTAAGTGATGTGATGTCGGTGATTGTTGGTGGCAAAGAGGCTCGTCCGCTACTGAGTTGCCACGCCATCGCCATCGACAAATTTGACCGCGAAACGGAGGATATAGAGAGGCCTATTGCAGAGTTATCAAAAAATTTCATTAAATTTGGCGATGTAAAACAAGGCAAAACGGTCGAAGATGCCACTATTGAGCTATCAAACGACGGGAATAGCGAATTGATTATCAGAGCAGTAGAATGGCAAAACAGGTCGTTAAACTGTTCGCTTAAAGCAGGTGACACCATCGCCGCAGGTCGCAAAATTTCGCTAAAAATCACATTCGACAGTTCGGAATGCGATTTTGGGGTTTGGGTTGATAGAGTGAGAATTATAACCAACGACCCGATGCGACCAATGCAGACCGTAAGAGTAACGGCCATTGTTACAAATTGATGATATGTTGATGATTCAGGGCCACAGTTTGCGGCCTTAATATCATATAGTTAGGATTAGTAGGTGAAAGTGAGTCATATCAGACTCAGAGAGATTATGTTTAAGATTGTAGAGAAAAGAACGTTGGCAGATAATATCTATCTGTTGCGTATTGAGGCCCCGCGAGTTGCCCAAAGTGCATTGCCGGGTCAATTTGTGATTGTTCGTGTTGACGAGCAGGGAGAGCGAGTACCTCTCACCATTGCCGACTTCGACAAAGAGCAAGGAACTGTAACTATTGTAATTCAAGCCATAGGTGTATCGACACGCAAGTTGTGTACACTTGGCGAGGGCGATATGATAGCCGATTTTGCAGGTCCGCTGGGTAATCCATCGGAGTTTGTGGAGATGTCGGCAGATGAGCTTTCAAAGCGTCGTTTCTTATTTGTGGCAGGAGGTGTGGGCACAGCACCCGTATATCCACAAGTGAAGTGGCTCCACGAGCGTGGCGCAAAGGTTGATGTGATTATCGGAGCTAAGACAGCCTCGATGCTTATCTATACCGAGCAGATGAAGCGTGTGTGCGACAATCTATATATCGCAACCGATGATGGTAGCTGCGGCTTCAAAGGTATGGTTACAGCCAAAATCAAACAACTTATAGATGAGGAGGGCAAGCAATACAACGAGTGCATTGCAATCGGCCCTATGATTATGATGAAGTTCGTGACGCTCACCACTCGCGAATACTCTCTGCGCACAACCGTATCGCTAAATGCGTTGATGGTAGATGGTACGGGTATGTGTGGAGCTTGCCGAGTGAGTGTGGGTGGCAAGACCCGATTCACTTGTGTCGATGGTCCAGAGTTTGATGGCCACGAAGTAGATTTCGACGAGGCTATGCGCCGTCAGGCAATGTATCGCTCACAAGAGAGCAATGCCTCGGTTAAACACGAACATAAATGTAACTGCTATGGCAAATAAGATTCCGCGTGTAAGTGTTCGCGAGCAAGAGCCCGCGTTGCGTGCCACAAATTTTGAAGAGGTATGCTATGGTTACAACGAGCAGGAGGCTCAGACTGAGGCTTCGCGTTGTTTGAATTGTAAGAATCCACGATGCGTTGCGGCGTGTCCTGTGGGTATCGATATTCCCGCTTTTATTAAGAAGATTACCGAGGGAGATTATTCGGCGGCATCTTCGATTATTGCTAAGGATAGCTCTCTACCGAGTATTTGTGGCCGAGTATGTCCTCAGGAGACTCAGTGCGAAGGCTCTTGTATATTGGGCATCAAGGGCGAGCCTGTTGCTATTGGTAAGTTGGAGCGTTTTGTGGGCGATTGGAGCCTCGAAAACGAGAGCGATGCTGAGCTGACTATACAGTCTAACGGCCACAAGGTTGCCGTAATCGGTAGCGGCCCTGCTGGATTGGCTTGCGCCAGCGACTTGGCTAAATGGGGATATGAGGTTACGGTATTTGAGGCACTGCATAAATTGGGAGGCGTTTTGGTATATGGTATCCCAGAGTTCCGCCTACCAAAAGAGAAAATCGTCGCCCGCGAAATTGATTCGTTGCGTCGTTTAGGCGTAAAATTCGAGACCGATGTTGTAGTCGGACGCACAATTACCATCGACTCTTTGCTTGACGACGAAGGATTCGATGCTGTATTTATCGGTTCAGGCGCAGGACTACCCCGCTTTATGGGTATTTCGGGCGAGAATCTCAACGGTGTAGTGTCGGCAAATGAGTTCTTGACACGTGCCAACTTGATGCGTGCATATGATGACGAGTACGACACTCCGATATTTGTAGGCAAGAAGGTTGTCGTTGTAGGCGGTGGAAATGTTGCAATGGACGCAGTACGCACCGCAAAGCGTCTTGGAGCTGATGCCGTTATCGTTTACCGCCGCAGCGAGGCCGAACTTCCCGCACGCAAGGAGGAGGTACACCACGCCAAAGAGGAGGGCATTGAGTTTAAGATGCTCACCAACCCCACCGAGGTAATCGGCAACGACAAAGGCTGGGTACGCGGATTGCGTTGTGTGGAGATGGAGCTCGGAGAGCCAGATGAGAGCGGACGTCGCTCCCCTATCGAGAAACCCAACTCTGACTTTGAGGTGGAGTGTGACGTGGTGATTATGGCATTGGGAACATCACCCAACCCACTTTTGAAACGCACAACCGCAGGTCTTGAAACCAATCGTCGCGGTTGCATCGTAACAAATGAGCAGGGAGCTACCACTCGCGAGGGAGTCTTTGCGGGAGGTGATGCTGTAACGGGTGCTGCAACCGTTATTTTGGCTATGGGTGCTGGTCGTACCGCAGCCAAAGCAATTGACGAGTACGTTAAAAACAAAGCCAAATAACAAATCTACCAACATAAAATTTTCGTGAAATGATTGCCGAGGAACTATGCTTGGCAATCATTTTTTTTGTATTCGTTATTTGAGATTGCGAGTATTTTCACTAACTTTGTTTAGCAAAATTAATTAATGTAAACGATATGAAAAGAGTTCTACTTCTTCTAATGCTGGTTGGCGTGTGCGTAAGCGCATCTGCCCAAAAGAGCGATAAACCTACACCTGTCATCTTCGAGACCGATATGGGTAATGATATCGACGATGCTATCGCGCTTGATTTGCTATTTAAGAATGTCGATAGCGGCAAAATCGATCTGCTGGGTGTGGGCGTTCACAAGAACAACCCCCACTCTGCCGAATTTATCGACATTATGCGTGTGTGGTATGGCTACGACAAGATGCCTATTGGAGTAAACGAGAAGTGGATTACCGATATGGAGTGTAACGACTACTGCACAAAGGTATGCAAGCTCACTTCTGCCGATGGAAAGCCTATGTTTGCACGCTCGAAAAATCCTCAATACGAAGATGCTGTCAAGATGTACCGTCGCCTATTGTCAAAGGCTGAGGATAATTCGGTAGTGATTGTAACGGTGGGATTCTCTACCACAATGGCCGAATTGTTACAGAGTGGCCCCGATAAATTCTCGAAGCTATCGGGCAGAGATTTGGTTGCCAAGAAGGTTAAGTATTTTTCAGTTATGGCAGGCGAGTTCGAGATGCCTAAATATACCGAGTACAACGTATGGAACGATTTGTTGGCTGCAAAATACTTTTTCGACAAGAGCCCTGCGCCTATGATTATCACTCCGTTTACATTGGGCAAGCAGGTGTTATACCCTGCAAAGAGTATCGAGAACGACTTTAAGTGGGCCGAGCATCACCCTATGGTTGAAGCATATAAGGCATACGACAAGATGCCATACAACCGCCCTTCGTGGGACGTAATAGCCGCCTACTACGTTTGTGAGCACAACGAGGCAGCCATTACACTCAGCCAGCCCGGCGAAGTGAAGGTTGTGGATAAGGGCGTAACAGTATTTACTCCAAAGGCTGATGGCCGTTATCGTATAATTGAGGCATCACCCGAGCAACGAGCTATGATTTTGGAAGATTTCTTGAAATATGTACCTAAGCAGCCTCGTAATTTCAAGAAATAACAGTCTAATCTATTATAAGAGCTTGTCTTACGAGTATAGGCAAGCTCTTATTATTAAATCCTCTGCAAAATGAGAATCACCTTTCCGATTGTTGGATTAATACTTTTTATCTGTACAGCTTGCAACAACTCAAAATCAACAGATGAGCTTCTTGCAAAGGCGTGGGAATCAGACCAAAGTATCCGACAGCAGATGGTCGAGCTAACAAAAGCCGTCACAACGGAGAATCGCACCGACCTGATTGATTCGCTCATAAGCACAAGCGAGCAGGTGGAGCGCATTGACGCGGAGAATATGGCTATCGTGGATAGTTTGTTGCAAAATGGCCTTCCGCAAGGGTTATCGGCTCAATCATACAAAACGATTTGGATTGTAATCGACCACTCTACATTGGAAAAGCAGGTGCAATATCTGCCACTCATTGAGAAAATGGCAACAGCAGGATTGATTGCGCCCGACGAGTACGCCATACTTTTCGACCGAGTAGCAATGAAGCAAAACAGGCCACAACGTTATGGCAGCCAATCTGTTCAGTTTGGCGGGCCTGATGCAATACAACTCTATCTCTGGCCGGTCGAAAATCCCATTCAATTAGATTCTTTGCGTTCTGAGGTGGGAATGTCCCCTATTGCGGAATATCTAAAAACCTTAACCAAAACAACGGGCATAGGGGCAAAATTCGACCCCGCAATGACAGTTGAAGAGTTAAACAAAATACGAGAGAAAGAAAGAGAGAGTTATGAGTAAAAAGTTTCGTCAATACATCGGCCTTGCAGTTGCAGTGCTGTTGTACTACATTATTCACGAAGGGGCGCACCTTGCAGTGGCTCTTGCACAAGGAGCGTTTAAGCAGATAAATCTGATTGGTATGGGAGTGCAGATTGATGTCTATGCCGAGCAGATGAGCGATACGCAGATGGGGCTCTTCTGCCTTGCAGGGCCTGTGGCTACGCTGATTGCAGGTTGGCTATTGGTTGTGTTCGTAGGGCCGATTTGCCGTATTGGCTCAGATGTTGTCCGAACCTGCGCGTGGTACACCTCGCTTACGATGCTGATGCTCGACGCTGTGTATCTGAGCGTGTTCTATCGCTGGGTTGGCGGAGGAGATATGAATGGAATAGCACTGCTTGCGCCCGAATGGGTGATATCGATAGTAGCTGTTGCGGTGGGCGCACTTAACGCCATACTAATTTGGAAGGTGCTATATCCTGCCTACACAAAATCATTCGCCCAAAACTAATAGAGGTTTTAGCTGCAAAACATCAACGAAATGTAATGACCCCAAAAGTTTAGGTAAAAACTTTTGGGGTCATTTCAATTACTTATCCTTAAACAATTTATAGGTAAGTTGCAAAGAAATTTGCGGAAAAACGGTTATCTTGTTAATAATCTCCTCGGCATCACTAATATCGCCTGAACTTCCAGAAGATACAAGATTATCCGACACAAGTTCGGGGTGGCCGTGAAATACTGCGCCCATCTCGAATCTGAAACCAAAACGATGCTTGGGGATAGCTCTACCCCAACCCAAACCAACGTATGGGCGGAAACCATTAACCTTCAACTTCGCAGCCATACTACCATCATTACCAGCGCGAATCACATCGTCGCCAATCTCCAACTCAATATCCTTCATCAAACCAGCCTGCTGAATCTGCTTGATGTTGGGATCGTTCATATCGAATTGACCATCGAGAGTAATAAAGTCACTCGTACCGATAAACATACCAGCTGTGATGAAGAACTTACCTTCACCCTTCTTGAATGGAATCCAATCAACCATAATGTGAGCAGCATCTACGTTTAATTTGGCTCCGAGGTCCAAATCTGGGACACTGACGCTCTGACCTGCAACATCTACGGGGTCAAATTCATCATATTCATAGTTGACCGACACAAACGAGAACTGATAACCTGCACGCAAAGCGAAGTGCTTGGCAAGTGGAGTCGAGAGTGTAAAACCGGCTCCCATAGTTGAAGCGTTAAGTGAAATTCCTAAGTTGCTGAAAGCCTTTTTTGCGGGCTTCTCTTGTGCATACAACGGAGTCAGTGCCACCAGTAGGGCACAAAAAAGCAATAATTTCTTCATAATGTTAGGGATTAAGTGGTTACTTGTTAATACAAATATAACAAAAAGAATACATATTATCCAATTTTTAATCGCTTTTTACCAAGTAATCACTTCTCCATTTATTTCAACAGTTCACTTAGGTCGCAACGGTAGAACTTCTCAAATTGTCGGTCGAGAAAATACGCAGTCTTGCTATTCTCTTCGTATGCCATATAATCAACCCCAATCTTGGGAAGTTGTGCTGCCTTTATAAAATTGCCCTCCCAGTCATAAAGCCTCAATGATGCCCACTTTTGTTTTCTACCCAATATGTCGTCCATAGTTCGGCCATCATACAAGGTTAAAATATATTTTTGGAATAATCTCATAATCCGCTAAGAATAAAATGTTTATGCGGAAAGTTCAAGAACGAGGTAATGAGTTGGCAACTGTTCTGATTTCTACATACTTGCGTAATTTGCATTGATGTACAACTCATCTTGGAACAAAGGTACAACTTTTTTATGAACGAGCAAAAGGACGGTGCATTTTTCATTATTGCAGGATAAAATTTGATTTGGTCTATCATCAATCTGCGATATTATGAGTTTCCCGATTCCGTCATTCGCCCCTTTCCTTTGCTCGTCTGCGAAGGTAGTACATCAGCCCTTGAAAGTTGAAAGGTCAAGCGTCAAGCCATTTCGGACTGAATCTTCCTCCTGCGGAGAGTATTCA
>JAFTVW010000007.1 GCA_017465605.1 Alistipes sp. | reverse complement strand
TTCACCGTTCGTTTAACAAGGATTTGCAGGAAAAATAGGAGGTAGAATATGGAAACATTGAATCTTTTTATACGTTCGATTTTTATCGACAATATGGTATTCGCCTTCTTCTTCGGTATGTGTTCTTACATCGCCGTGTCGAAGAGCGTAAAGACTGCTTTGGGCTTGGGTGCTGCTGTAACATTCGTGATGACAATGACGGTGCCTTTGAACTACCTTTTGAATGAATATGTGTTGGCACCTAATGCATTGGTAGAGGGTGTTGATTTGAGCTTCCTTACATTTATCGTCTTTATCGCCGTTATTGCATCGTTTGTGCAGCTCGTTGAGATGATTGTAGAGAAGTATTCACCTTCACTCTATAACCAGTTGGGTATCTTCTTGCCTCTTATCGCTGTTAACTGTGCGATTATGGGAGGCTCACTCTTTATGCAGCAGAAGGTTGTTGCAGGCGAGATTGATGGTTTGTGGCAGAGCATCGTTTATGGTCTTGGATCAGGTATAGGTTGGTGGTTGGCTATCGTTATGATGGCAGCTATCCGTGAGCGTTTGCAGTACTCTCACATTCCTGCTGGCTTGAAGGGCCCCGGTATCGCATTTATCATCACTGGTTTGATGGGTATCGCCTTTATGATCTTCTCAGGTATTAAGTTGTAACCTTTAATAAGAGATAAGAAATGGATATTTTAACAATTGTAGTTGCGATAGTTGCCTTTCTGGTGGTAACACTGCTTTTGGTGGCGTTGCTTCTCTTTGCGAAGGCTAAACTTACGACATCGGGAGATGTCACTATCGACATTAATGACGGAAACAAAGTTCTCACCGTAGCTGGTGGCTCTACTTTGTTGAATACGTTGACTGCACAGGGTATCTTCCTTCCTTCGGCTTGTGGAGGTAAGGGTGCTTGCGGTCAGTGCAAGTGTCAGGTATTGGAGGGCGGCGGTGAGATTCTTCCCACCGAGACAGGCTTCTTCAACCGTAAGCAGATTCAGCAGAAGTGGCGTTTGGGTTGCCAGGTGAAGGTTAAGGAGAATATGAAAATTCAAGTTCCTGCTTCGGTTCTTTCAATCAAGAAGTGGGAGTGCGAGGTTGTATCGAACCACAATGTTGCTACCTTTATCAAGGAGTTCGTTGTAAAGTTGCCTGAGGGCGAGGATTTGAACTTCCGCAGTGGTGGTTACATTCAGATTGATGTACCCGCAATCACTGTGAACTATAAGGATATCGATGTAGATCCCGAGTACCGCGAGGATTGGGAGAAGATGCACGTATTCGATTTGCAGATGGTTAACCCCGAGCCTCAGGTTCGCGCTTACTCTTGCGCTACTTATCCTGCCGAGGGTAACGTAATCAAGCTTAACGTGCGTATTGCTACTCCTCCGTTTGATCGTGCTACTGGTGGCTTTATGAAGGTTAATCCGGGCGTATGTTCTTCATACATCTACTCTTTGAAGCCAGGTGATAAGATTACTATCTCAGGTCCTTACGGAGAGTTCTTCTTGCCAGATAACTTGCCCGATACTCAGGAGTTGGTATTTATCGGTGGTGGTGCTGGTATGGCTCCTATGCGTAGCCACTTGATGCACCTCTTCAAGACAGAGAAGACTAAGCGTCCTGTTACATTCTGGTATGGTGCTCGTTCTTTGAAGGAGGCATTCTATTTGGAGGATTTTGCAGCAATCGAGAAGGAGTTCCCCAACTTCAAGTTCCATTTGGCATTGGACCGTCCCGACCCAGCTGCTGATGCCGCGGGTGTTGATTACAAGGTAGGTTTCGTTCACAATGTATTGTACGAGAACTACTTGAAGAATCACGACGAGCCCGAGGGCTGCATCTACTTGATGTGTGGACCTCCGATGATGGCTTCGGCTGTTGTCAATATGCTTGACAACCTCGGTGTTCCAGCAGAGAACATCTTGTTCGATAACTTCGGTGCATAATTGCCGAAATCGATATTTGAGCCCCGCCAACGAGCGGGGCTTTTTTTGTGCTTTATGGACATTGGTCGTTGGTCATTGCGGGAGTCGAATCAACCACAAAAAAACGACAGAAGTTAACTTCTGTCGTAGGATTGCATCAAAGATGCCCATCAACCATAGTAATATACCATATACAAACAAAAATCCTCCCCTACGGTAAGGGGAGGATAAAGGAGGGGTGATCGAAAATGACTTTTTGATGGCGGAATCGCTAGATTCCGAATTAAATCAAAGTCAAAGTCCCCATCAAAAAGTGGAGGCGGCGGGAGTCGACCGCCGAAGGCGAAGCCGAAATACCTTTGAAAATAGATATATCAATTATTTCGGCAACCCCACAATTCTGTAAGCACTGCCACCAATGATGCAATAACGAGCAATGCTCGGCGTTTTTTTGAGATTGAGCGAGTGGAGTTTACTCCGAATCGAATCAATCACAAAAAAACGACAGAAGTTAACTTCTGTCGTAAGATTGCATCAAAGATGCCCATCAAAAAGTGGAGGCGGCGGGAGTCGAACCCGCGTCCAAACGAGGAGCCCAAAAGCTTTCTACACGTTTATTCTGCAATTAATCCTCTTGCGCAGAATGGCCACAGACAGCCTAATCTTTTGCCGCAGCCCCTAAAATTTCGCACAATAACCGAGACACATATTGCACTATCCCTATAAAGATGATACCCCATATGACCAACTGTTAAAGGGCGGAACAGCTGTTCGGGATACTCGTCTGCAAGCCTCCTTGGACTCACGGATTAAGCCAATTTTCCTTGAAAATTAGGCAGCGAGTGCATAGCTATTATTGCCATTTATAGTTTGAGTGTTGATATTAACGAGCCACCACACAATGCTCGACGTGCTTACAATCAAACTCTGCAAGCTGTCAAAACCGGTCGCCCCCGTAATGACATTGCAAAAATAGTGAAAATTTGTTCAACTGCAAAGCGATATTCCTCTTGGTACAAAAAAATGGAGATTGGAAAATACCCTCCAATCCCCATCTCGCATAGTGAAATTACCTTTTACTCCTCTATCACAACTCTGAAACCTACATTGTTAGCAGGCTGCCAAGCGTAATACGTTGTGCGGCTATATGCAGTAGAGTTCTTCGGACGATAATTCCACGCACCGCCGCGAACAACCTTCATCTCTCCATCTTCTGCTGCAACCTTATCCTTGTAGGGATATGGGGCATAAGTTGAGCGGGTGAATTCGGCTACGTTGCCGTGCATATCGTACAATCCCCACGCATTTGGAGCATACTTCTTTACATCGGCAATCGTCATTGTGCCATCGTCGATGCTATCCTCGCGTGGCATAAACGTATAGAACTGATATACCCAACTATTCTCGCTTACGGGTTGTGGGTCGATACCCGAAACTGCCATCTTGCGTAGTTGCTTGTCGGCCAAATTCTCACTCTTCGAGAAGTCGCTATTCAAATCGCCATACCAGAAGTCTGTGTCGCTACCTGCGCGGCAAGCCCACTCCCACTGAGCCTCAGTAGGAAGATTTGCCTCAATGCCGCAACGCTGACTTATAGTGCGGCAGAACTCCATCGCTTGATTCCAAGTGATGCGAGTCACAGGCTGCTGAGGTCGGTTGGCTGCATATCCCGGGCCAACGTGGTCTTTCCAGAATTGAGCTGTATAGCGGCTGTCGTGGTTGGGGTCAACCGTATTGTACTGCTGGTTGGTAACCTCGCTCTCTGAAATCCAGAATGGGCGTGAAATCTTCACAACTGTTTCGGGTGAGTTATCCATACCGCGACGATTATTACCCATAACAAATGTGCCAGCAGGGATTCTTACAAATGTCATCTCTACTCCGTCGGCAAGTTTAATCGTACGGCGAGCTTCGCTATACTTCTCAACCATCTGCTTTGCAACATCTGCCGAGAATGGGAATCCTTTGGCCTTAACAACCTTTGTGGGCTTCTCCTTTGGCTCTTCGCGCTTTGCTTCGGGTTGC
Organism: Alistipes sp.; assembly: GCA_017465605.1. Classification (GTDB taxonomy): domain Bacteria; phylum Bacteroidota; class Bacteroidia; order Bacteroidales; family Rikenellaceae; genus Alistipes. Next base: position 188,497 of record JAFTVW010000007.1, on the reverse strand, counting down.
GGATTAGCCTTTATGTATGCAGCATAATCCTCAATCTCCTTTTTCCACTCAACACCTGCACCATTGGCGTACTTGTTTGTGAGTTCGATTCGACGCTCATATTGCGTCGTGGGGCAGTAGGGTAGCTTGTTATATACAAATTGTCCGTGACAAGGTGCATTGAAGTCAATCCAAGTGTAAATCGTGCGCCACTCCTTGTCGGTGAGTGATACTCCGTGATGACCGCCTTTGAGAATGCGAACAAGCTCGCTTGTTGATGCGTGATACTCGTAAGGCTTCATTACATATATATCAGCCTCTGGGCCTTGACGATTGACGTATGGGTGTAGATTCAGATAACTCTGAGTGAGGTCGAGTTGTCCCGATTGAGCTCGGCGCGTAGGAGCTGCTACAACTTTAACTCCACCCGTAAAGTCTGGCTTTGCGCCTTTGGCGTTGTGGCACGCCACGCAATTTCGGTCAAGTATGGGCTGAATCTCCAATTCATATGTGAAAGGTCTTACGCCACCCTCAGGTGTCTGCAACTTTGCAGGATCCTTCTGCGATGCGGCTACTCGTTTAGGTATAGGCATAGAATTCTGGTCCTCGTGGCAACCCACACACGAGACTACCTCACCCGGCATACCTGTAACCCAACTGCGCATCCACTGAATAGCTCTGCCCTCTTCGTCAAGTGGCTGGAACGATACGGGAGTGTTGGCTGGAATCTTGAAGATAGCCGAGCCGTCGGGCTCAACATCTACTTCTCCTAAATTACGTTTGATATCCCAACCACTCTGAATGCCTTGTGCAACGTGGTCGGATTGAGATTTAACATAGGTGTATTCGTAGGCAAATACTCGTAATTTCTTGACCGTACCAACGGGAACTCCTGGCAGACCCTCACCTTGATATATATCCTGAATAAATACCGTAGCCTCCTTGTCAGTGGGCTTGATGCGGTCGGGAATAATTGGAGGTGTGGGGCGCTTCTGTACTATGATAGGGTTAATCAAACCCTCGCCTTCGTACTCTGCAACCAATGTCATATTGTCGTAAACGTCAATAAGATAGATTCCCCATAATGATTCGGGAGTCAGTTTTGCTGCAACGAGGAAATATTTGTCGTTAATCGGATATGGCTTAATAAACTGTGGCCATACTCCATTAACAAGCTCGTCTTTGATTAGCGGAACAATCTCGCGTTTGCTGAAAGGCATCTCTTGAATCATACCTTTCACCTCCTTACGGCCCTTTGATGGGTCGAATAGGATAAGTCGGCCCGAGCGAGCTATGCCGTGATGGCCTGAAATGATACCTACAAATGTATTTGTTCCTCCGGGCAGAGGTTGAATATCGAAAATGCTATTGGGAAACCAACCTCCACTACCATACAAAGCCTTAGTCTCTGTGCCGTCGGGGTTTGCGTGCATCACAAAACGTGAATAGTAGTGCGTAAGGTCGGTGTACTCCCAGCGCACATACATCAAACGTCCGTTGTTCATCACTCTTGGGTGCCAGTTGGCATCTTGGTCGAATGTCATACGACGCATAGCTCCTGTCGTGGGCTCATATGCAATCATATTGCCCACAGGGTCATCACCATTCACGCAAGGAACACCCTGATAACCAATGTTACTCATTGCTATAATACGTCCGCTGGGCATATATGCGCCATCGAAGAACTCCAAATCGCTCTCTTCGGAGTTGATTACACGATGGAAATTGCTACCGTCACGATTCACCTCAAATACTCCCCACTTATTATCATCTCCGACAGCGGTGAAGAGGATACGCTCTGCGTCCCAGTGAAGCATCAAATCTGTTACCGAAGAGCCATTTGTAGGCTTGAAAATAGTGCGGCTCTGAATCTCTCCACGCAGATTACTCAGCTCGGCAATTTCGGCATTGAAACCACTTCGTGCCGAAGAGGATTGATTCGACCAGTTGTTGTTTTGAGTTCCGAGCGACGGAGCCATAATTCGACGACCATTATTCTCGCCAACTCGGTATCTTCCAACAATAACTTTTGCATTGTCGAGCAGTGGGTTAGATAGCAGTATCTCACGTTTTAGTTTAACTAATTTAGCCTGTGATTCTGCATCTGTTTTTGTGGCCAATTTCTCTAATTCGCTGAGTTTTGCACCATAGAGTTTCGAGTCGTATGAGGCCGTTTTGCAAAAGTCATTGTAGGCACTGCGTACCGATTCAATGTTGAAATACTCTAACTCAGATTTTAGCCTTATTTGCTCGGCTTTCTCTGGCGAAATTTGTCCCTGAGCAACCAAAGTTGTTGCGCAGAGAGCGACAATAAGAAGTGATAATTTGAATTTCATAACGTCGCGATTTATCTATTTTGAATTATTTTGTTTGCTATGCCTTCAATCTCAACAAGTAGTTCACTACGGCAGATATCGGCCTCAATGCATAGGGTTTCTATATTTGCACAATTGTCTGCTATCCATTGTTTTACTTGTGGCCAATTAGAGCGGTGCTTTAAGTATATGCGAAGCATTGAATTCTCGTATTCAGCCTCTTGTGAATCGTTTTTATGTTTTGAATCTTTTTGCGATGTGAGTTGCTCGATATTCTCCATCGTAAGTTCAATTTGGCTTATGATATCACTATCCGTACAACTCTCCTCACCACGAATTGCAGCAGTCCCCGAAATGTATATCGCCTCCATCTCTTTGCACTCGACACTGCGGGCTCGCTCGAACTTTGGAGTGGTTTTGTTGGGTACAGAGATGTTGTTAATCAGCACCTTTTGCGAGTAGGCGTGAGCTGATATTTGCAGTGGGTTGTCAATTGGTTCGCTGTAAATATCACTATTGCGCAGAGCATCAACCACAACTGTAACACCTCCACACGCAGTACCTATTCCCGTTGCGGCAGGGTAGCCGTTCTTCCACGTTGTTTTGGAATAAAATTCACTACGGGCATCGTTGAACTGCTGATAGTTCTGACCCTCGGGCGATAGCGATGTGATATTTTCGATATAATTCCACTGGCGGACAATGTTGTTTATGTTGTAATCTTCGTTTGCCAATATATCTCCCAACTCGCTGAATATCTGGTTGGATTGCTCTGTAATTGAAATGTTAGTTGAACTATATATTGCCCCTGAAAGTAATAGGTTGTTGTTTAATATAATATAGTTATTGTGGTAGGCAATATCTACGCATTGCGGGTCGGCGTATGTAACCTCCACAGCATATGTCGATTCGATGGGAGCTTGCGCAATCAGTGCAACAACGGGCTGATTCTTGGTGTAGTGCTCTCTGCATACACATTCCACAGTTTGGCGTTGCAGTTGAAACTCCTCGTTGGTCTTAGCTCCGCAGAAAAATAGTAATCTTACGGGCGTTAGAGCAACCGACGCTACCTGCGAGAGTAAATCTTGCATAGCGGCGACCTGCGAAGGAATGTTGGTGCGGTATATTTTGTATTCTAAAAACCGTTTCATTTACAACGAATTTACATATTCAGCCAAAGCCTCGGCATCTTTGCGTGAGATTTTACCTTCGATACCGTGACGATGAGTGTAAAATACATCGAACATAGTTGTAGCACGACCGTCGAAAAGGTATGGGGCAGTACGCCAAACCTCGACGAGAGTGGGAGTGTCCCAACCCTGTTCAAACTCAACATCTTCGCCTATGCGATGGGTTTGCATATCTGTATAATACTTGCCAGAGTGACACTCGGCACAACTATATTTCTCAAATACTTTGCGACCATATTCGGCCTTCTCGGATAGCTTGCCATCAACCAAATATGGACTTGGTAGCGGCTTCAATGAGCGGATATATTCATCTACATCAACGGCTTTATCCTCTGGAATATCGCAGAATTGGATAAATTTATATCCAGCTCTAACTGCAAGGCCTGCGTGGTCTCGAATGCCTGAAATCATACACTTGGGAGTGTCGAATGAGTATAGCATACTCTTGCAGTTTTTGGGGTTTCCAATACCGTCGTTCATCAAATCCCAATTCATTGCGTCGGCACGCCCATCGCCAGGGTGGCAGCCATTGCAGGATTGCCAATTTTGATAACATAGAGCAGCATCGTTGAAAGCCTTTTCGCCTCTATCTGATGGCGATTCTACGCGTGAGGGATTGTATGCAATGTGGTTTACGCTCTGCTCGGCAATGTTTACAATATTAAGCGTGTCGGAAAAATATGTGGGAATATAAGCAATGCCATCTTTGAGCAAAAGGTTGCGTGGCCCATTGCCTGCAAGTGGTAGGCGATGCCTGATGTCTCGCATAAAGTATAGGTCGTAATCGAGTTTGGAATAATCCTCATACGCCTCGAAACGTGCTATCATAGCAGGGTAGTCGATAATACTGATGTCGTGAGTTCCCGATTGCGACACGATTAGGTGTTTGTCGTTGCAGGCAATATCCCATACTCCACCAGCTCCTCTATCAGGCTCATCGAGCGATATTGAGCCTATGAATTTATCATTTTGAGCATCTATCACGCTCACAGCGTTGGTATTCATCCACCCTTGTTGAAGTTGCGATGTTGGGACTTGATAACGGCCTAAATTGTGAGATACGAAGATGTATTTTCCGTCGGGTGAGGTGGCAATTCCTCTTAAAGCATTACTTCCGTTACAAAGGGTTATATCGTTGATTTTCTTAAATGTATTGCAGTCAATAACCGATACAGCAGCCGATACATAATCCACATCGGCACGTTGCATTGGAAGAAAATTATTTACATACAATTTTTTGCCATCTGCCGAAAGTGAAGCAGCACAAGGTTCTCTAAGTACGTCAACTTCTCGAAGCACCTCTCCTGTTGTGGCATCAACTTCGCTGATGGTTGCCTTATAGCGGTTACATACATAAATCACCTTTGAATCGGCACTTACAACAGGCGAGCAAGCTCCCATACCTGTTGGTGTCGAAAAGAGAGTTTTTTGCTCGCCGTCAATCTCAAAGCAACTCAAAGAACCAGTAGCATAACTACTTGTAACGTATGCTCGGTTTTGGATTGCGACAACTCCCGTTGCAGGCTCTGGCAAAGACCACGATTTGAGCGTCGAGCCTTCGGCGTTAATCATTCTTAGCTCGGAAGTTCCCTTGTTTGACAATAGAATGTTGCCTTGCTCAGTTATTGCAATATCGGTTGTATAGCAAGGTTTGACATTGTCGTGAGTTGCGGTGGACAAAAGTATGGCCATCGAAAATATGATGGGAACAAAAAATATAATTCGTTTCATAAAGTTGACTCTGTGTGAAGTTTGTTTTGGTTAGTTGTTGTGCCCTATTTTTATTATAGGTATATATATACACAAAAATAATATATATTTTCGTTCAATCAAAATATATGAGGTTAAAAACTTGTTTATGGGTATGATGATTTTTATAGATTTGAAAGCCCTTTGACTATTATTTAACAGGATAAGTGTTGATTTGGAGCGAGAATACTTTTGTGCCTATTAAAATGTATTTGTATTATATAGGTGTGTATATTGAGAATAAAAAATATCGAAAAAAGTTCTCTATTAGTGCATATTATTGAATATTTTGTATATTTTTGCGTTAAGTTTGCTTGCTATGCCCTTTTTGTGGGGGAGTCGTAGTAAAGCAAGCCGAAAATAAATTTTTTAATAACAAAAACATACTCTTATGTAATTAACTTTTTTACTGCTTAATGAAGAGACTCTTTACCTTTTTGGGGACCATAACATTTATGGTCGGCTCGGCGATTGCACAGGAAGTAAATAGTAGTGTGCCGATGTCGGAGCCAACTTTCGGGGAGGACAGAAATGCTCAACAAGTCGTGGACTACACGCCTCTGATCTCTATTGATTCGAGATTCGGATACGATAGGGTAGTCTCCGGTGGGCCCGCTGGTTTTGGCGGCGATGGCATATATCTCAACATTGAGGGTAAAATAAGCAAGAACTTCTCTTATTCGCTGTGCCAGCGTTTTTTCTCATCGCACGGCGAAGATGATTCAGCTTTTGATAATACCGATTGGCTCACACTATCGTATGATGTGGGGCAATTCTCGTTTACGGCAGGTAAAGATGTTGTGGCGGTAGGTAGCTTCGAGTACGATGCCTACGATATTGATTCATATTTCGATATGAATTCAATGTTCTATAATAGTTTCAGTTGCTACCAATGGGGTGTGAAGGCTATGTGGTCGCCTTCGGAGAGTAGCTCAATAGCCTTTCAGGTTACAAATTCTCCATTTTCGTATGCTCCAAAGGAGGAGAATATCTATGCCTACAACTTGGCTTGGTATGGCGAGTGGGACTGCTATTCGTCGATTTGGTCGGCCAATTTGTTTGAGTATGCTCCGGGTGAGTTCGTGAAGTGCTTGGCGGTGGGTAATATGTTCTATATGGGTAACCTGTCGCTTGGCTTGGATTGTATTATGCGTGGTGCAGATTTTAAGAGCGTGGGCGACGATGAGATTACCATCAACTTTATGCCATCGTATGAGTTTGGCGATAAATTCCGATTGTTCGGTAAAGTCGGCTGGGAGCGAGTTGGCGAGGATTTGCCATACGATTTTTGGGGCGAGTACCTATCGCAAGACGATATGATTGCAGCCAATGATGAGAATATCTACACCCTGCCCGCATTCCTTGTTGCTGGCAAAGATTATTGGTTCTACGGCGCGGGATTGGAGTATTTCCCCCTAAAAGAGAATAAAAGCATTCGACTACACGCAGCGTGGGCATCGAACAATTATACCAATCGCAATTCAATCAATGTGGGATTGACTTGGAAGTTTGATGTTGTAGGCGCGATTAAGCACATCACAGGTCGAAACAAATAGTTAACACGTTTTTTAATCTTTTCAAGAATTTTAGAGAAATGAAAGATTCAAATTTCATCATCGAACTAAGCCATATATCAAAGAGTTTTGGAGATAAGCAGGTCTTAGATGATGTTAGTTTGTATGTGAAGAAGGGCGAGTTTGTGACAATTCTTGGCCCATCGGGTTGTGGCAAGACCACTTTGCTACGCATTTTGGCTGGTTTTGGTACGGCCGACGAGGGTGAGATTAAAATCGGTGGTGCCGACATTACCGAAGTTCCTCCTCACGAGCGACCTGTGAACACAGTGTTCCAGCGTTACGCATTGTTTCCTCATTTGAACGTCTATGACAATATTGCCTTTGGATTGAAACTCAAAAAGGTTAAGCAAGACGAGATAGATGTTCGTGTGAGAAAGGCTTTGAAAATGGTGGGAATGACCGATTACGAGTGGCGTGATGTGAACTCACTCTCTGGTGGTCAGCAGCAGCGTGTTGCTATTGCCCGAGCTATCATCAATCGTCCGCAGGTGTTGCTACTGGACGAGCCTTTGGCTGCATTGGACTTGAAGATGCGCAAAGATATGCAGATGGAGCTCAAAGATATGCACCGCACATTGGGTATCACATTCGTATATGTGACCCACGATCAGGAGGAGGCTCTCACACTCAGCGATACGATTGTTGTAATGAGCGAGGGTCGTGTGCAGCAAATCGGAACTCCAACAGATATTTATAACGAACCCGTAAACTCGTTTGTAGCTGACTTTATCGGCGAGAGTAATATCCTAAATGGCGTGATGGTTCGTGATAAGGTGGTGAAGTTTATGGGACGCGAGGTCGATTGCGTCGATAAAGGTTTTGGCGAGAATATGCCTGTCGATGTGGTGATTCGTCCCGAAGATGTATATATTATGCCACCAACCGATTCTGGAATGTTTGAGGGTGTTGTGCAGTCGTGCATTTTCAAAGGCGTACACTACGAGATGACGGTACTCACTCCCGACGGCTATGAGATTATGATTCAGGATTATAATGCATTTGAGGTAGGGCAGAGTGTGAGTATGATTATCAAACCTTCTGATATTCACGTTATGAAGAAGGAGCGTGTATGTAACTGTTTCGAGGGTAAGATGATTGATTCCACCCACGTTGAGATGCTTGGTGCTTCGTTTGTATGTTCTGAGCAGCCTAACGTCGAAGGTGGTGAGACCGTCGAGGTGGAAGTTGACTTCGATAAGGTGGAGCTGATGGATAACAAGGAGGACGGAATTACAGTGGGCGATGTCCGCTTTATCCTCTATAAGGGCGACCACTATCATCTTACTGTCCGCACCGAAGATGGTGAAAATATCTATGTTGACACTCACGACGTGTGGGACGATAGAGATATTGTCGGTGTGAGAATTATGCCCGAGGATATCAAAATCAAGCGCATTAACGGCTAAAACTTTGCGATTATGAAGTGGTTAGCAAAGATATTTACTAAACGTAGCAATTGGAGTCTGCCGTATCTGATATTCCTGTTGCTTTTCGTTGTATTGCCGCTGGTGCTTATTTTTATATATGCATTCCAAGACAACGATGGTAACTTCACGTTGGATAACTTCTCGAAGTTTATATCTAATCCCGAAGCTGCCAATACGTTTGTCTATTCGATTGGTGTGGCTATCATCACCACGTTGCTATGTATATTGTTGGGTTATCCTGCGGCTTACATATTGAGTAATCGCGACCTGTGTCGTTCACGAGTGATGGTTGTGTTGTTTATCTTGCCGATGTGGATTAATATTTTGGTGCGTACGCTGGCAACCGTAGCATTGTTTGATTTTATACGAGTGCCGTTGGGCGAAGGCGCATTGATATTTGGTATGGTGTATAACTTCCTGCCTTTTATGATTTATCCTATCTACAACACAATGCAGAAGATGGACCATAGCTATATCGAAGCGGCTCAGGATTTGGGAGCAAGCCCAATGAAGGTCTTTACAAAGGTGGTTGCTCCGTTGTCGATGCCGGGTGTGATGAGTGGAATAATGATGGTGTTTATGCCGACAATCTCTACATTTGCCATCGCCGAGTTGCTCACGATGAATAATATCAAGCTCTTTGGTACGACAATTCAGGAGAATATCAATAACGGAATGTGGAACTATGGCGCAGCCTTGTCGCTGATTATGCTGGTGATTATTTTTGCCACAAATCTATTTAGCGATGAAGACGAGGATAGAGCCTCAAATGAAGGAGGAATCATCTGATGAAGAAGTTTTTTGCTCAAACATATCTTTGGCTATTGTTGGCAATGCTCTATGCGCCAATCCTTATCATAGCCATATTCTCGTTTACTGAGGCTAAGGTACTGGGTAACTGGACTGGTTTTTCAACAAAGCTATATACCTCGCTCTTTACGGGTGGTGTGCATCATTCGCTGCTGGGAGCGATTGAGAATACGCTCATCATTGCGTTGGTGGCGGCTACAATATCTACATTGCTCGGAAGTGTGGCGGCAATCGGTATATTCAACTTGCGTAATCGTCAGAAGATGATTATGAATACGCTCAATAATTTACCGATGCTTAATCCCGATATTATTACGGGTATTTCGTTGTTTTTGCTCTTTGTGAGCTTCGGTATTACTCAGGGCTATACTACTGTGATTTTGGCGCACGTTACATTCTGTACACCATATGTAGTGTTGTGTGTGATGCCTCGATTGCAGCAGATGAACCCCAATATCTATGAGGCTGCACTCGACTTGGGGGCAACTCCATTTCAGGCTCTGCGTAAGGTATTGATTCCTGAGATAAAGTCGGGTATGATTAGCGGTTTTATCTTGGCATTTACGCTTTCGATTGACGACTTTGCGGTAACCATCTTTACAATTGGAACCGAAGGCTTGGAGACGCTCTCAACCTATATCTATGCCGATGCGCGAAAGGGTGGTCTTACCCCCGAACTTCGCCCATTATCGACAATTATATTTATGACAGTATTGTTGCTGTTGATTGTGATTAATATCCGCTCGGAGCGTGCAAATAAAACTAAAAAGGCTTAAAATGAGAAGATTATTTTATATACTCGTAGCTGCTGTGGTGCTCTCGATGGGCCTTTGTGCGTGTGATGGTGAGCAGAAGCGTAAGTCGATTTTGAAGGTCTATAATTGGGCCGACTATATTGACGAGGAGCTGCTCAGCGAGTTTGAGGAGTGGTATAAGGAGCAGACTGGCGAGGAGATAGAGATTGTATATCAGCTCTTCGATATCAACGAGATTATGCTCGCGAAAATCGAGCGAGGCAAGGAGGATTTCGATGTGGCTTGCCCTTCGGAGTATATCATCGAAAGAATGCTCAAAAACGATTTGTTGCTACCAATCAATAAGGATTTTGGCCAGACTCCCAACTATTTGGGGAATGTATCGCCATATATTCACGATGTGTTCGACCAAATCGACGGTAATGGCAAGAATGCAAACGACTATGCAGTCGGATATATGTGGGGAACGACTGGTTTTCTATACAACAAGAAATATGTCACAGAGCCCGAGGTTGAGAGTTGGAGTGCGTTGTGGAATCCTAAATTCAAGGGTAAACTCTTTGTGAAAGATGCCTTTCGTGATGTCTATTCTCCGTTGCTTATTTATGCGAATCAGGAGCGTATTAAGCGTGGAGAGGTTACAATGAACGAACTGATGCACGATTCTTCCGATGAGGCCATAGCAACTGTGGAGTCTCTGTTGAAAAAGACCAAACCAAATGTGGCGGGTTGGGAAGCAGATTTTGGCAAGGAGATGATGACCAAAGAGAAGGCTATCTTGAATCTGACGTGGAGTGGAGATGCCGTGTGGGCAATCGATGAGGCTGCCGAGGTCGATGTTGAGTTGGATTATATGGTGCCTAAGGAGGGTAGTATCGTGTGGTTTGACGGTTGGGTGATTCCCAAGTATGCCAAGAATGTGAAGGCTGCGAGCTACTTCATCAATTTTATGTGTAAGTCGGAGAATGCAATCCGCAATATGGAGGAGATTGGCTATGTGAGCGTTATAGGCACGCCCGAAGTGATGGAGTATATGTCGGAGTCGGCCGTAGAGGCTGGATTCGAGGAGCCTCTCGATTTGAGTTATTTCTTTGGCAACGATGCAGATAGTGTGGTGATTAATCCTGTGTTGTATCCCGACAATAGCGTCATTGAGCGATGTGCGATGATGCACGATAGCGGCCCGCGTACGGCTGCATTGTTGGAGATGTGGTCGAGAGTTAAGGGTGATAACCTTAACAATGGAATGGTAGTATTTATCCTGCTTGTATTTGGTGTATTGACCGTTGTTGGTGTTGTACGCAAAGTGAAACGTCGTCGCCAACGCCGCAGAAGATGGTAGGCTATTTATAATCCGTTTTATGTGGATTTGATATATAGTGGTTGTTCAACAGTCTTGTTGGTCAACCCCTATATTGTGTTGTTGTTTATCTTTTGCGTTTACCCTCTCTTTATTATATAGCTGAGATAATCTCTTGATTGGGAGACAAAAAAACTCCGCTTCTGTTGTGAAGCGGAGCTGTTGTCTTATGTAATTTGATTATTTGAAATTGATTACATAGTCGTAATTTTGATTCTTCTCGTTGAATGAGCGATAAAGAATCTTTATGCCCAAATAATCATCAATATTATCAATATGCAACTTCTCAGGGTCGAACTTGAACGATATGAATGTCTCGTATGTCTCGATGCTAACCTCTCGTCCTGGGTCGTAGAAGAGTTCAAGGTAAAGATAACCATCGTTCATATAGTTACCGTAGAATAAGCCGTCTTCATTGAGCTTAGGGGTGTCGTTATAAACGAGGTGGAAGTTGTGAGAAGTGGGATTCTCGCTATACATATACTCTAAATTGAGATTGATATAATCGCGTGCAATGTATGCGTTTTTGATATTAAACGAACTCTTCATTACGTCGTAATCAATGCCCTTTTCAGTCTTGATAGTTACACGCTCTGTTACGATAGGGAATAAGTCGGCAATCTTGATACATTTATCAAAGCCGGTTCTGCTACCGTCGATGCTATATTGAATAATAGCACGAGCTTCGCCATCGGTATATGCCTGCTGAGGAATAGTAATTTGGTTTGAGTTGGTTACAAATGCCTTCTGACCGTTATCAAATATAACGTAGAAGTTTCCAGTCTCAGGCGTGCCATCAACAATGCTTGCCAACTCGGCTAAATATTCAACTTTGTTCTCGACACCCTCGCACGAAATATTGAGTGTAGCGGCTGCCAGAATCATAGTTGCAAATGCAATCAATCTTTTCATATTTTTCAACGTTTTTGGTTTCTAATCGTTATCAGAACGCAAATATAGACAAAATTATTATTATCAATACCGTTTTTTCTGTTTTACGACTGAAAAATAGCGATTAAGGCTATAAGTGGGAGTTTTGCCCCATCGAATCTTGAACTATTTGTTAACAAACTTTTTTGCAAGCCAACGACGGAGTGGCTCGTCGTAGAGTTTAAGACACGCGTACGCAACTGCGATGCTCAACGCAACAACCATAGCTGCTACTCCGATGCATTTATCGAGCGAGTAGTACTGCTTCTCGATAAGCCACGAGTAGAACAAATACATAATAGGGTAGTGTACGATATATAGCGGATACGACAAATCACCGAGGAATTTGTTGATACGCATAGTTGAAGCGTCGCTTTTACAGTTGCTGCCACAAGCTCCCAACCATACAATTATAGGGAAGATGAAGGCAATACAAACAAACTCGTAGAGACTATTTATGCTCGGTTTGCCCGAAGATGCGATATATGGAACGGCAAACAATATGAGAAGCATTGCGCTGCAAATCCAAAATGCACCCTTCACATTGCGAGGCTTAAATGTGCGAGCAAGCAACATTCCCACTGTAAATGGGAATAACATACGCACTAATCCACCCCAGAAGTTAATCGAGTCGATAGTCCAGCCTACACCTATATTGTCGTATCCCGATACATTTCCTATAAAGAACCAACCGTGTGCGATACCCAATATTACGGCCAATACCGCAAGGCGTTTTGTCGAAAGGCGGCGAATAAATAGAGCATATATTATATTGCCAATATACTCAAAGAATAGCGACCAAGTAGGCCCGTTCAGAGGGAACATCTCTCCATTGCCTCTAACTTCGTATGACACACCCGGCACGGCTGGTATCATAAACATCGTAAGCAGCATTGCAATCATAACCCAACTTGTGGGGGTTACCGAGCCGTCCCATTTTTCAAATCCTCCGATAAAGAATGTTACAGCACCTATTAAAGCTCCCATCACAAGCATTGGGTGAAGACGAATCAAACGGCGTTTGAAAAAACCGCCAATGCTCATCTTTGTCCAACGGTCATCGTAGGCATAACTGATTACAAATCCCGACAAAATGAAGAAGAAATCCACTGCAATATGGCCGTGATTGAGTGTGGTAATAAGCCCAGCACCTGCACCATTTGTCGCCTCAGCAAATGCTAAACCCTCAAATATATGGTATATTACGACCAACAAGGCCGCAACTCCACGCAGACCGTCCAATAGCTCATAGTGAGGTTTTGTGTCGGTAAAATTGTTGGCTGGGATAATAGTTTTACTCATATTATATAATATTATTTCATAACGTGTTTGCCGTAGTTTAGGCCTTTGAGTGTGTAGTATTTGCTCTCGGCTTGCAGGCGACGCACAAAATCATCGTAGTTGCGACTCTGCTGAGGTGTCCAGCCCGCTTCGGCAACAGCTGCCAAACGAGGTAACATCAAATATTGCAATACCGACTCCTCGACCACCCATTCGGTCCAGAAGTTGGCCTGTACTCCCATATATTTCGACCGCAACTCTTCGGCTACTCCCTGCATCGGAATATAGTTATACACCGCCTCTACACTCTCTGTGCCGTGTCCTTGCGACATAGGTTCCGTGGGGAGTGGTGATTGTTTGCGATTGATATAGTAGGGTATTTGTGGAGAGAGAATTGTCGTTAGACCTCGTTTTGCGGCCTCTACGGCAGCTCTGTTGGCTCCAACCCACGCCATAATGGTAATGTCGTTGGGGAGCATCGAAGTATTACCATACAAAATCTCGTTCCAGAATATCAACTTGCGCTGTTTCTCGGTTGGCTTCTGTTTGATGTGGTCGGTTAATTGACGGTAGAAGTTAATCTGCAAATCGCGGAAATTCTCCGAGCCAATCGCTGCGAGTTGAGCCTTGCAATCCTCGTTTTGTTTCCACTTTGCCACTGGACACTCATCTCCTCCCAAGTGGATATATCCGTAGGGGAAGAGTTCGATTAATTCGTCTATAACATCTTTTGCAAATTGCACTGCTTTTGGGTTTGCAACGTTAATTACATCGGCTGAAACACCTTGCCAACACCATACTTCGTGTGGATTTTGTGGATCGCAGGCTAAGAATTCGGGATATGATGCTACGGCAGCTTGTGAATGTCCCGGAATATCTATCTCGGGGACAATCTCAATAAAACGGCTCTTAGCATAGGCTACAATCTCCTTGATATCCTCCTGTGTGTAGAAGCCTCCGTATCGCTCGTTGTCGGGCTTGACCTTTCCATATCCAAGGCCCTTGCTACTACGCCAAGCACCAACCTCTGTAAGTTTGGGATACTTTTTGATTTCGATACGCCAACCCTGATCCTCGCTTAGATGCCAATGAAAACGATTCATCTTATAAGATGCCATCACGTCAATCACACGTTTTACCGCCTCCTTTCCGAAGAAGTGACGACCCTCGTCGAGCATAAATCCGCGCCAACCAAAACGTGGCTCATCTTCAATCTCTATGCAAGGAATGCTCCACTCGCTAATTGATGGGTCGGCTACTGCGGCCATTACGTTGCGAGGCAAGAGTTGTTTGAGCGTTTGAAGTGCATAGTAGAATCCCGCAGGCTCGGCAGCATAGATTTCAATCTTCGATGAAGTTACTTTCAAACGATATGCCTCCGATGCCAAAGAGGGCGAGAGATGTAGTTCAAGCTGTGCTTTATTTGATTTTTGTGTTTGCTTGATAATCACACCAGTAGCGGTCTTGAACTCTTTTGCAAAGAGCTCGAATACCTCTGCCGCTTGTGGTGTAACCATAGCATTGATTTTTTTACCAAATGTGAATTCTCCTTCACTCATTTTCAAGCTCTTTGGAAGTGGAATAAGCGAGGGTTGCTGTGGTGTTGCACCGTATGCAGCTATGCCGAACATACAAGCTACCAATATTACACACCATCTTTTCAGGCCTTTCATTGGTTTCATAATCTCAGTTGTTTAATTGCGGTTATTTCTTCATTATTGCTCCTACCGTGATTTCTGGATAGGCCATAACAATCTCTTTCATAAGGCGGAATGTCGTGTTATTCTTAAACGACTCTGATTGTTGCTCAATCGTAAGCGCAGCCTGCTTTGCATTGAACATAATGCGGCCCTGCCCATCGACAAGCGTGACCGTAGCTTCTGCTTTTAGCTTCTCATTAACGGTGATTATCAGTTTGCCGTTTGTGGGCGAGTAGGTGTAATTACCCTCTATTTTTCTTTCGCCGCTATGCAATGTGAATGTCCCGTTGTTGGCGAGTTTTACATAATCCTTACCAGATGTTAGCTTTGCCGCAGCTGCAACTGACGCGAGTTGGGTTTTAGCCGTAGAGACACCCATCGAAGCAATTGCACTATCGCCCGTATAATCCATATCGAGCTGCTGATAAACCCATTTGCCGACAATTTGTTTGGCTGTTGGGTATTCAACCTTGACCGCAGGTTGAGATGTCGTTTCGCTGCCCAATAGGCCTTTTAGCATATCTCCCCACGATTGAGCGTTTGCGGGCAAGGCAAAGAGTATAATGCCGAGTAATAAAATCGAAAATTTCTTCATACTTTGTCGGGTGTCAATCTATTTCTTAAATTCAAAACCGATTTTTACACTATCGTATTTCTGCAACAAGGTGGTGATTGTCGAGAGTGAATCGATACTCGAACCGAGCGATGTGAGAATCGTCAGCAACTTATCTATCGGAAAGACAATCTGTAAGTTTGAGCCATTCATATAGGCGTATGCAGGGATAGCCCCCATATTAAATATTCCGCTGTTGTATTTGAGCGAAAGTTTATAGGTCGAAGCATCGAAGGTGTATGTTCCGCTTGCGCTCTTTTGTCCGAACTTCGAGGTGAAAGTACCGTCGGAATTGAACGTGAAACTGCACGTACCAGCCTTGATTCCTACCTTTGTGTAGTAGGTTGCCAACTTGCTCTGCATAGTCGATGAGGCTGCCGATGCTGCCAATTCCGATAATGTGTCGCTTGACGAGAGCTTTACTCCGGGTTGGGTGTAGCTCCAAGTTCCGACAATCGCTTTTTCGGTGAGTTTGCCACCCGTAACCTTATCGATTGCTGTTGAAGCAGCACTTTTCAGTGCATCAAGCCAACTCTGGGCAGATGCCTCTGTGCAGGCGAAGGCCAATGCAGCGATGGTCAATATCAGTATCTTTTTCATAATGTTAGTCAAAATTTGCTTTGAACTTATTTTGTTGAGTTATAATTTTTCGCACTCGCTCAGCCATATAGAAGCTGTTGCATCAGCAGGCATTCTCCAATCACCTTTGGCTGAGATTGAGACGTTGCTCACTTTTGGACCATCGGGTGCGGCAGAACGCTTGAATTGCTGGGTGAAAAATCTACGGAAGAATATCTTTATCCAATGTACGATGGTGGGGCGGTCGTAGCTACCTTTGAAAGCCTTTTCGGCCAACATCGTAATCTTTGCAGGCGAGAATCCGTTGCCAATGAAGTTGTAGAGGAAAAAGTCGTGCAACTCGTATGGACCAACCAAGTCCTCGGTCTTTTGAGCTATTTTACCCTCACCATCGGCAGGCAATAACTCTGGGCTTACGGGTGTTGCCACCACATCGTGCAGAGCATTGCTCACCTTCTGATTAGGCTCGTTATCTGCAACCCACTCAACCATATAGCGCATCAGCGTTTTGGGAACAGAGCAATTAACTCCATACATCGACATTTGGTCTCCGTTGTAAGTTGCCCAACCCAAAGCCAATTCGCTCATATCGCCTGTGCCGATAACCATACCATTCTCCATATTGGCAATATCCATCAGAATTTGGGTGCGCTCACGAGCTTGTGCATTTTCGTATGTTACCGAGCGGTCACCCTCCGCGAGTCCAATATCCTTGAAGTGTTGACGACAAGCATCGGCAATCGGTATTTCGCGGAAGGTAACGCCCAACTCCTTGATGAGTGTTACAGCGTTGTTATAAGTACGGTCGGTGGTGCCAAAGCCTGGCATTGTAACTCCAATTATGCCTTTGCGGTCGAGCTCCAATTTATCAAACGTGCGAGCAGTTGCCAATAGAGCCAGCGTAGAGTCCAATCCTCCTGAAATACCAATTACGGCGCACTTGCAATGAGTGTGTGCCATACGTTTAGCTAAGGCGTGAGTCTGAATCTCGAAAATTTCTTCGCACCAAGCAGCGCGCTTTGTTTCATCGTGAGGTATAAATGGCATTGGGTCAATCTCTCTGTCCAACTCATTTTCATCTAATAGGCTCATTGGCAATGAGATTTCGATGGTGGTGAGGTTTGTAGCTTCTCGATTTGAAAACGACAATCCGCTTGTCCTTCGGGCCGAGTCCAAAGCTTCTATATCAATGTCGCTTACAATCATTTGGCTATCCATCGCAAAACGTTTGCCCTCGGCTAACATCTCGCCTTGCTCGGCTATAAAGGCATTCCCTGCGTATAATACATCGGCCGATGATTCGCCCCAACCAGCCGAAGCATATACATATCCCGTATGAGTGCGTGCAGAGTGTTCTTTTATGGTTGCTGCTAATTTTGCACGCTTGCCAGCTAACTCCGCTGTGGCTGCAAGGTTGAAGATTATTTTTGCTCCCACTTTCGCTTTGAGTGTAGAAGGCGTGATTAACGCCGACAAATCTTCGCCAATCTCCACGCCAAAATCTACACCATTAACCGAGAAGAGCAAATCCTCTCCAAATGCCACATATTGCCCAGCATAATCAATCTCACAAATCTCCCCCATCAATTCTTTTGATGAAGAGAACCAACGTGGCTCGTTTGATTCGCCCTGAGTCGAGAGCTCTGTTTTGGGAACGATACCCAATATCTCGCCTTGTGAAATTACCACTGCACAATCAAATAATCTGTCGGCATAGGCTATGGGAGCTCCTACGATTGCTACAATAGGTGCTTCGTCAGTGGCCTTTGCTATGCGTGAAATGGCCTCTTCGGCTTTGTCGAAGAGCAATCGTTTGGTGAATAAATCTCCACAACTATATGCCGTAACACATAGCTCCGGAAATACCGCAACTCGCACTCCTCGCTCGGCTGCTTTCTGCGTCATCTCGATAATTCGGTCGGCGTTGTACTCGCAATAGGCAACCTTGACCTCTGGAACGATGGCGGCTACCTTGAAATATCCGTATCGATTCATACTATTTCTTGATATATGCGTTGGTTATCTGCAATACATAAACTTTATGGAAATCTGACTCAGGATACCACCTCTCCACAATACCTTGTTCAATGAAGTTCTCGGCTTTGATAGTGTCGGTGTATAGCTTGCGACACTCCAAAACAAGTCGAGCCTCGGCAATGGCGGGGGTATCCTCCTCGGTGAATGTGACCGAAAGCCCAGCGTTGCTGATTTTATCCTCATCGCGACCCGAATGTGTGCCGCAATAGGTCAAAGCCTTGCGGTACTGCTCTGGGAGAAATGATAGAGTAAGCTTGTCGCAACGCTCTGTAAACTCGAAGGTATAGCGTTGTGGCCTAATTACGACAATAGCAACGGGATAATTCCACATAACACCCACGCCGCCCCACGAAACAGTCATCGTATTCTGCTCAACGTGGTCGCCTGCCGTAACAAGAGCCCAATCCGAGCCGATGGCCTTTATGAAGTTGTCGCTAATCTGTTTGGGGTCAATCTCTATAAAATCCTGCATACAAAACTCTATTTAGCCCACAACTGAGCCAGATTTATAATAACGTTCATAGCCTTTTGCATAGTATTGAGCGAGCAATACTCAAACTTACCGTGAAAGTTCATACCGCCTGTGAAGATGTTGGGGCAGGGAAGTCCCATAAACGACAACCTTGCGCCATCGGTACCTCCACGAATGGGTTTGATTAGTGGCTCAACATCGGCCATACGCATCGCCTCGATGGCTTTGTTGATTACCTGTGGGTGAGGCTCAACCATCTTGCGCATATTGAAATATTGGTCTTTGAGTGTGAGTTTCAAAACCTCCTCACCGTATCGTTTCTGCAACAAATCAACACAGCTCCAAATATAGACCTTCTTCTGCTCGAACTTCTCGCTATCGTGGTCACGAATGATGTACGATATCTTTGCATTCTCTACCGTAGCGTTGAATCCTACACAGTGGTAGAAACCCTCATAGCCTGTTGTGTGTTCAGGACGCTCAACTGCTGGTAACAACGCATTCAACTCGCAAGCAACCTGAATGGCGTTAATCATCTTATCCTTTGCATATCCGGGGTGTACGTTGCGACCCTGAATCTCGATTGTGGCAGCAGCAGCATTGAAATTCTCATACTCCAATTCTCCCTCGGCACTTCCGTCCATTGTGTAGGCAAAGTCGGCACCAAATGCCTTTACGTCGAAGTAATCTACTCCGCGACCAATCTCCTCGTCGGGAGTGAAGCCGATGCGAATCTTGCCATGCTTGATTTCGGGGTGCGACATCAGATACTCGGTAGCGGTCATAATCTCGGCGCAGCCAGCTTTGTCGTCAGCTCCCAAAAGGGTAGTGCCGTCGGTATGGATAAGCGTATGACCAACAAATCCTTTCAGTTCGGGAAAATCTGAAACCTTCATCGTAAGCGATGCGTTGAGCATAATATCCTCACCGTCATAGCTCTCGATAATGCGGGGCTTAACATCTTTGCCGCTCATATCGGGCGACGTGTCAACGTGTGAGATGAAACCAATGACGGGTGCATTCTCGTAACCTTCCGATGCGGGGATTGTCCCCATTGCGTATCCATATTTATCAACCGTTACATCTTGCAGACCCAATGTGCGCATCTCGTCGGCCAAGAAATTGAGCAATACGAGTTGCTTGTCGGTAGAGGGGAATGTTGTGCTATTCTCGTCAGACTGAGTGTCAAACGAAACGTATTTCAAAAATCTATCTTTTAATTCCATATTTTTCAACTATTTATATTCGTTTACTTAAAGTTGTGCATTAATTATAAGAGTGCTGTTTTACTCCTCCTTTTTGGCCTTCATTGTGTGCCAAGCCATATAGATAATCAGTGCGGTGTACATCACAAGACCCAACCACTCTGCGCTCTTCGACTCAGCCCAATCGCTCATAAACCACTCAACGCCTACAAACTTCAATACTGCCGATACGACACCCATCAAAGCTCCACCAGCGATAAATCCTGATGCGATAAGTGTTCCTCTGTCGAAACGTGCTTTGTTGAGTTTCTCATCTTTCGAGCGATTCGATACAAACCAAGCAATTAAACCTCCTACAACAAGTGGAGCATTCAAATACATCGGGATAAACATACCGAGCGAGAATGCCAATGCGGGAACACCGATAGCTGTCAATACCAATGCCAACGCAGCACCCATAAAGTAGAGAGCCCAAGGTGTTGAGCCTCCTGTCATCAAAGGTTGGATTACGGCTGCCATAGCATTAGCCTGAGGTGCAACCAAAGCGTTATCGCCAGTAAAGCCGTATGTGTCGTTCAATACCAGCATTACACCAGCAACGGTAGCTGCCGAAACAAAAGTGCCGAGGAATTTCCAACCCTCCTGCTTCTTGGGGGTTGTACCGAGCCAATAACCGATTTTAAGGTCGGTGATAAAACCTCCCGCCATTGAGAGTGCAGTACATACCACACCGCCGATAATCAAAGCTGCGGTCATACCCTCGGTGCCGTTAAGGCCGATACTTACCAATACAAGTGAGCTGAGGATAAGCGTCATAAGTGTCATTCCCGATACAGGGTTTGTACCTACAATAGCGATTGCATTTGCAGCAACGGTAGTAAACAAGAATGCAATTACAAACACGATAAGCAACGCTACAATACTCTGCATTCCATTGCCGAGCAATCCGAAGTGGAAGAATACGAGAGTTGTGAGAAGTGCCGCAATGAGGATCGTAAGAATCAGCTTCATTGGTAGGTCACGCTGAGTACGCTCCACTTCAGCGACGCCTGCACCCTTCTTTGAAGATAGCTCGCTAACGGCAAGACCGATAGCCTGACGAATGATACCTGCTTGACGAATAATACCGATAAGTCCTGCCATTGCAATACCTCCAATACCGAGTGGACGACCATAGTCGGTGAAGATGCTCTCAGGAGAGAGAGTTGCAGCATCGGGTGATACAGAACCAATCAAAGGTACAATCAAAAACCAAACAAGGCAAGAACCAGCAGTGATGATGACTGCATATTTCAAGCCAATGATATATCCCAAACCCAATACGGCAGCTCCCGTATTAAGCGAGAATACAACCTTGAACTTGTCGGCACACATCTCGCCGAATGCCGAAATACGGGTCGAAACGACCTCGGTCCACGCTCCGAATGTGCTTACGGCAAAGTCGTAGAGACCTCCGATAATACCAGCTATGGCCAATAACTTAGCTTGATTGCCACCTTTTTCGCCCGATACCAAAACTTCGGTAGTGGCCGTAGCCTCAGGGAATGGGTATTTGCCGTGCATCTCCTTTACGAAATATTTCCTGAATGGAATGAGTAGCACGATACCCAAAACACCACCCAACATTGATGAAAGGAAAATCTGATAGAACTCGGCATCAAGTCCCAAGATGTAGAGCGCAGGCAGGGTGAAGATAGCACCTGCGACAATAACGCCCGATGATGCTCCGATTGACTGAATGATGATATTCTGCCCGAGCATATTCTTTTTGCCCAACACAGTTCCCATACCAACGGCGATGATGGCGATAGGAATAGCTGCTTCAAATACCTGACCCACCTTCAAACCGAGGAAGGCAGCAGCTGCTGAAAAGATAATTGCCATAACCACACCCATTGTAACTGAGTAGGGTGTTACCTCAGCAGGTGTAGAACTTGCTGGCATAAGAGGTTTGTACTCCTCACCCGGTTTTAGTTCGCGATATGCGTTGTCGGGTAGAGATACGTTTTGTTTCTGTTGTTCCATAAATTTATTGTTTTTTGTTAATATTTTGTCGTTGTCGGGTGTTGTGGCGTGTTTTTTACCAAATACTCTTTTTGGCTAATATTCCGCAACAATAAGCCATAATACAAAAGTAAGGATTTTTCCTTAAAAAGGAAAAGATGTGAAAGAAAAAGGTTGTTTGAGAATGAAAATGCAATAAAAATGTGGTTGTCCAACAAGTTTGTCGGACAACCACATCTATCTCAGAAGTTGTATAACAAGAGCTATTTTTAGGCCCTCGAAGCCCGACAAACCGCAGCATACTCTGGGTATGTGAGGATTTGTCGGGCAAGAGAAACAACAAAAGAGCCTTGTTAGACAGCTTCCCTTGTTTACTGAACGTGTATAAAAGTGGGATTTTAAGGCTTGCGACACCCGAAAAAGCGGAGTTTACTTGGCGTAAATGAGCATTTTGAGGGCAAGCGTAACGCAGAAATCACCTTGTTAGACACGTTCTTTTTAAGTGGTGTTTGGCGATTTATGATAAAATCAGTTAAATATGTTTGTCACCTTTGTCGAATTTCACATCGTCGATATACTTCTTGATGCTCTGCTCCTCGCTACGTGGACAAATCATCAATACATCGTCGGTATCAACCACAATGTAGTCGCGCAATCCATTGATAATGGCAACTTTGCCCTCGGGGATTGAGACGATCGAACTGCGGGTGGCGTATGTATAGCAACCATCACCCAATTTGGCGTTTGCAAATGCATCTTTTCGTGAGAGCTGATACACCGAGCCCCACGTTCCAACATCGCTCCAACCGAAGTCGCCGCATCTTACGAAAACGTTGTCGGCTTTCTCCATAATTCCGTAGTCGATTGATATGGGTTTGCACTCCGAAAATACGCCCTCTATTGCTGCTGTTTCACGCTCGGTTGCAAGGTCTTCAACGATGGCCGAGAAGAGCGCGTGATGCTCTGGCAAATGACGGCTGAAAGCATCGATAATTGAACGTACTTTCCAGATGAAAATACCTGCATTCCAAACGAATTCGCCACTCTCAATAAAAGTCTGTGCCATTTCGAGGTTCGGCTTCTCTGTGAAGCACTTAACGCGGCTAATTGAAGTATTGCTTGAAGTCTGAATGTAGCCATATCCGGTGTCGGGTCGGGTGGGTTTGATACCCACAGTCATAAGCGCATCATTCGAGTCAACGTAGTCGATACATTCGCCGATAACCGAGCGGAAATCACACTCATTCAAGATGAGGTGATCCGATGGCGTAACGATCATCTTTGCCTCGGGATTTATCTTTTGGAGAGTGTAGGCCGCATAAGCGATACAAGGGGCGGTGTTGCGACCCATTGGCTCGCATAAAATCTGACTCTCTTTTAGCTCTGGAATATGCTCCAAAACCTGCTCTTTGTATTTGCGGTTTGTGACGACCATAAAGTTCTCGGTGGGAATCATCTGAGCGAATCGCTCGTATGTCGCACGGATAAACGATTTGCCCGTACCGAGAATGTCGAGGAATTGTTTTGGGGTTGCTTGGCGACTTATTGGCCAGAATCGAGTGCCGATTCCACCCGCCATAATCACGCAATAAGTGTTATTATTCATAGGTTTAAGTAATATTTTCGTTAAGAATTATACAAATATATAAATAATTTTCGTAAATTTGCGGCTTAAAATGATGATTTTTTAGTGAATTATGAAAATTAGACTTTTTACGATACCCAATATGCTGACTCTCGGCAATCTTTTGTGCGGTACTGTGGCCGCTATTGTATTGCTTACTCAGCATAATTACGAATTGGCCTTTTATTTGGTTGTAGCCTCAGCAGTGTGTGATTTTTTCGACGGCTTTGCAGCTCGTCTGCTCAAACAATCTTCGCCGCTTGGTGTTGAGCTCGATTCGTTGGCCGATATGGTGTCGTTTGGAGTAGTTCCAGCCGTAGCAATGTATTGTTTGTATGGCGATATGCCACAAATTAGTGCAATGTCGGAGCCTTTGGCTGAGGTATTGGGATTTTTGACGCTGATTATTGCAGCATTTTCGGCATTGCGTTTGGCGAAATTTAATATCGACGATACTCAGCATACTGAGTTCTGTGGTTTGCCAACACCTGCAAATGGACTGTTCTGTTTGTCGGTAGCGATGCTCGCAGCGGCAGGGGAGTTTGTTCTTGCCAAAGAGATGGTGCTTTTGATTGCTGTGGTGATGGCATACTGCTTGATTAGTCCAATTAGAATGTTCGCTTTGAAATTCAAGGGATTTGGCTGGAAGGGCAATGAACTACGCTATTCTTTTATTGCTTTGTGCGCTGTTTTAGTTGCTTTGTTTACAAAATATGCCGTTCCGGGAATTATTCTGCTCTATATTTTGATTTCTTCGGTGCGTCATATAATAAATATGAGCAAAAAGTAGTTTTTGATAAAGTGGATTTGATATAGTAGGAATAGGATACGGTTATGAGATTTGATTTGCGTATATGGGTGTTTTTGGTGGCGATGCTGATGCTTTCAGTGTTGTCGGCTCCGTTGTATGCGCAAATTGATGCAGCAGCACTCGCTCGCGCTCAGCGTCAAGGCCAAAATATCGGTCTTGGAGGAACAAATCCTTATGATACATCTGACGGCGAGGAGCAAAACGAAGAGAAAGATTCAACTAAGGTGCGAAAAATCCGCAAACCTCTTGAATCTTACTATTTCAACGATTCTGTGCGTGCGTGGCCCAATTTTATGTGGACCGTTGACCGCGATATGAACGATGTTGAGATTGGTACGCTCGATACGCTTGTTACAGATTGGAGAATTGATTACCCCTATTTCCGTAAAGGCGTGGGTGATATGACTTTGGGAGGTTTGGGTCAGTCAACCCTTCCGTTCAACTATTTTGAGCGTCCCAATTCGCCCGACTTTGAGTTTTCGCAGTCGTACGACTCTTACACATACCGTATGGATAATGTGCCTTTTTATAACTCGAAGACACCTTATTTGAATTTTATGTTTTTGGAGTCGGGGCAGAAACGTTACCGTGAGGAGCATTTTGAGATTACGATGGCTCACAACGTGTCGCCTACAACAGCCTTTAACGTGAACTACAAAGCTCGCGGAACAAAGGGCTTGTATGATTGGCAGCGTACGTCGAATCATAATTTGTCGGCTGCATTCTCGCATACGGGTAAAAGATACTCTATTCACGCAGCGTATATCAACAACCGTATCAAACAGCGTGAGAATGGTGGAGCGGTTGGCCTTTGGGCTGTGGCTGATACTATTTTCGACCACCCATCGGGAGTGCCGATGAAGTTGGCGGGAGCAGAGGCAGAAAACTCATATCGCAACAATTCGTTTTTTGTTAAGCAGGCTTATGCTATACCGTTGGAGCCTGTCACCGATTACGATTATTCGATTGCCGGTCTTTCGGCAGTCTATGTTGGCCACATTTTTGAATATAATGCGTGGAGTAAGTTATATAAAGATAAATACGACACGTTTAGGAATGAGCGTGGCGACAAAAACGACAAAGGTGAATATGTGCCTACGGAAGATGTATATTATGATAATTGGTATATCTCACCCACGCAATCGAGAGATTCGATTCGTGAGCGCGTAATCACCAATAAGTTCTTTGTCGAGGCGCAGCCTTGGGATAGAAATGGTGCCGTCGGTCGATTGGGAGGAGGTATCGGAATCGATGCCTATGGTTATGCTCAGCTGGCAATGGATAATTATATCTCAGGTAAGTATAATGTTGATAAAAAGACCGCTTGGTATGCCTATGGCGCAGTAAGCGGAAAGATAAAAAGATATGTCGATTGGGGAGCCGATGTAAGGTTCCACCCGTCGGGTTACAGAAGTGGAGATTTTGCCCTCAATGCACATTTGTCGTTGTCGGCAGAGTTTCGTAATCACCCCGTTATCCTGACAGGCCGATTCTCGCAGACAAAGCAGTCGGCTTCGTATTGGCAGGAGAACTTATTCTCGAACCACTATGTGTGGTTCAACTCCTTCGATAAGGAGAATGAGACTCGTTTGGAAGTATCGCTTGAAGTTCCAGATTGGGCGTTGGAGGTTGGATTATGGCAAGGCGTAGTGTCGAATAAAATCTACTATGACCCTGAGAGCCGAGTGTCACAATCCGATGCTTCCATTAGCCTGACGAGTCTGTATGCTCGCAAAGATTTCCGTGTAGGCGGATTTCATTTTGACCATAGGGTATTGATGCAATGGAGCACCAATCAGGAAGTTATTCCCGTTCCCTTGGGTAGTGCCTATCTTTCGTACTACTATGAATGTTGGGTACAGAAGAAAGAGGTACTCAGATTGCAAATCGGTATTGACGCACGATTTAATACGAGTTTCTATGCTCCGTCGTACAATCCCGCATTGGCAGTCTTCTACAACCAGCGCGAATATGAGGTGGGAAATTACCCCTATCTCGATGCTTATGTTGCAGCTAAGTGGAAACGAATGCGCATCTTCTTGAAGTATCAGCACGTCAATTATGACCTGTTTGGTAACGGACAATATCTCACGGTGGCGGGTTATCCGCAGAATCCGGGAATGTTTAAGATGGGTATCTCTTGGGGATTCTATGATTAGGTGGTGTATTGCTCGGTGTGAACTGCCCGCAAAACACAAATTTATGTCAAAAAAGACAACATTACTTTCGATTGTTCTTATCGTATTAGTAACTTTTTGGGGTTCCAACATCTTTGATGAAGAGTTGGCCAATGTGTCAACCGTAGCAGATGTACAGGAATCAGGTATGGTCGCTGAGATAGCGACAGACACGACCGATGTGGTAGATGAGTGGGTTATCTCGATGTATGACGAGATGATGCAACGCATCGGCAAAGAAGAGGGCCAAGATTGGCGATTGATGAGTGCTATTGCATATAATGAGTCACGTTTTCAACACGGGCTAATATCAAAGCAAGGCGCAGTAGGAATTATGCAAGTGATGCCAATCGTTGGTAAACAGTTTAATGTGGCTAAGGAGCATTTGGCCGACCCAGAGACTAATATCCGTTTGGCGGGTAAACTCCTGAGTAAGATTGATGCCACATTGAAAATTTCGCCTTCAACACCGCTGAACGACCGTATGAGCATTATTTTAGCTTGTTATAATGGTGGAATCGGTCACGTGTCCGATGCACGTCGTTTGGCTAAAAGCAATGGTGAAAATCCCAATTCGTGGGAGGTTGTTGCTCGTTATTTGAAGCAGAAGGCAGATCCTGCGGTCTATGAGAGCGAACTTGTAAAATATGGTAAATTTACAGGTAGTCGCCAGACTGAGGCTTATGTAAGAGAGGTTATGAAACGTTACGACATCTATTGCAAGATGATTACGCAGTAGGGGAATCGTTGTACTAGTTGAAAAGAGTAGTTAACCCGGCGTGGGGAAGCTACTCTTTTTCTTTTCTTACAGTATAGGGGTGGGGTGCTGCGGAATATATACAAAAAAATTACCGAAAAATCTAACGACTTCTCGGTAATTCCTTTTACCCTAAAATAAACCTCGGTTGTAGCAACCGCCAATAATGTTGAAACGCCATCATTGGGCGGAAGGAGGGGGATTCGAACCCCCGGTACCCTAATCGAGTACGTCAGTTTAGCAAACTGGTGGTTTCAGCCACTCACCCATCCTTCCAAACACTCCTTCCAATCTTATTGCTAAGAGTGGTGCAAATGTATGCAAAAAAAACGATAGTGCCAAATGTAGAGAGTAATTTTTTTAATTTTTTACATATTTTATTGACGTTATTAGTTTTCGAGAGCGAACATTCGTAAGATTAGTATAAAGGCGGTGTAGCTGGTAAATGAAATAAGGTTGTTTGATGCCACAAACATATAGTTATTCTTGGGTGTAAAATTCCATAATGGCCAAATTTTGCCCTATAATATATGGATATTGAAAAAATAATTTTATCTTTGTACACAGCCTTAGTGTTGAGAACGTGATGTGCGCATAACGTGTGTAAGACGCAAATAGATAACTTTGAAAATGAGTTTGCGAATGAATTATGCGCTACATTGCCAATATCGAAGCTAAGGCACTGAACCGAATTGCTAACAATACTAAACTATAAATAATATGAAAAACAATGAACGTTTGATGTCACTTGACACGTTGCGTGGATTTGACATGTTTTTTATTATGGGATTGTCTGGTCTTATAGTCAATCTCTGTGCTCTGTTCCCAGGGGGATTTTCAGAGATGCTCTCAGAGCAGATGAGCCACGTTTCGTGGAATGGTTTGCGCCACCACGATACAATCTTCCCTCTATTCCTCTTTTTGGCGGGAGTGTCGTTCCCATTCTCTTATGCAAAACAACTCGATGCAGGAGCTTCGAGAGGCGCAATTTATTGGAAGATAATTCGTCGAGGAGCATTGCTTGTGTTGTTCGGAATGATTTACAACGGTTTGTTTAAGCTCGATTTTGAGAACCTTCGTGTTGCAAGTGTGTTGGGCCGAATTGGTTTGGCTTGGATGTTTGCAGCATTGTTGTTTATTAATTTGGGGGTACGTTCACGAGCAGCTATCTCGGTTGCGATTTTAGTGGGATATGCAATTATTTCGCGTTATGTGGGTGCGCCCGATGTTCCCGGTGCTGACCCATTGAGCCGCGAGGGTTGTTTGGTAGGCTATATTGACCGTCTGTTTATGCCCGGAAAGTTGATTTACGGTAATAATACATTTGATCCCGAAGGTTTGTTCTCAACTCTGCCTGCTATTGTTACAGCGTCGCTTGGTATGTTTACAGGAGAGTTGATTCGTGTGCCAAATGAGAAGATATCGGGCAATCGTAAGACTTTGTATATGTTGGGTGGTGCAGTTGTGTTGGCTATCGTGGCTGCTGCGGCTTGCGGTTTTAATCCAATCAATAAGATGTTGTGGTCAAGCACTTTTGTTTGCGCCGTTGGTGCATACTCGTTGGCTATGATGGCTCTGTTCTACTACCTTGTTGATGTGCGTGGCTGGCAGAAGTGGACTTTGATTTTCCGTGTGGTTGGTATGAACTCGATTACAATTTATATGGCTCAACGTATTATCGGATTTAGTGGAATCTCTCGTTTCTTCTTCGGCGGTGTAGCAGGAATGTGTCCTGAGGGTTGGGCTGCTGTGATTAACTCATTCGGTTATATATTGGTTAGCTGGCTGTTCCTCTATTTCTTGTATCGTAAAAAGACTTTCTTGAAGATTTAGAGCAATTTAAGATTTGTTTTACTTACTTCTTATATGCTAACCTATGTCAAATAAATGATGTTCGGAATATGAAAAGAATGATAAAATTTGTGTGCGCACTTGTCGTTATGGTAGCGGCATTTAGTTTAACGGCGACAGCACAGAAGAAGGTTCAGGATTCTAAAACTACTTATGCGCAGGAGGCTTTGCAACCCTATGTTGATAAGGGGCAGTTGTCGGGTGCTATCAGTGTGTTCTACAAAGATGGCGTGCAGGAGACTTGTTGCGTGGGATATGCCGATGTGGCGGCAAAACGCCCCATTAAGTTGGATAATGTATTTATGCAATGCTCTCAGACAAAGGGTTTTTGTGGCGTAACAATTGCTAAACTGGTCGAGGAGGGTAAAATCTCGCTCGATGACCCTGTTTCAAAATATTTGCCCGAGTTCAAGGAGTTGTGGGTGCAAGTATCCAATAAAGATGGTGTTAAGACTCTGCATAAAGCAAAGAATACACTTACAGTTCGTATGGTGCTCAATCACACGGGCGGTTTCCCGTTTGAGGCGAGTGTAAAACGTAACGACGTGCGTGGTGGAGGTTGGAGCGGAGGTGCTCCTTTGCGTCAGGTGGCTGCTGTTGCGGCTGGTTCTCCTATTATGTTTGAACCCGGCACGCGTGAATTGTATTCAAACACAGGTATTGATATTGGTGCTGCAATCGTAGAGGTGGTGACTGGTATGAAGTGGGAGGATTATCTCAAACAAGAGGTGTTAGACCCACTTGGAATGAAATCTACTTGGTTTTGGCCTACTGATAAGCAACTCAAAAAGAAGATTGAGTTGTATGCTTTCAAAAACGATGCACCTGCTGAATGGGTTGAAGAGATGGCGTGGCAGCAGCGTCCTTACAATGACTCTCACGTCTTTCCATCTGCGGGAGCGGGTTTGTGGACCACAGCGGCTGACCAGCTTAAATTCTACAAGATGTTGATGAATTTGGGTGTGGGTGATAATGGTGTGCGTATTCTTAAAGAGGAGACCGTTAAGACTATTCTTGCTTGTTCAACTCGTCCTAAGAATATGGGAGGTTATTCGCTTGGTTTGACTGCTCCGGTTAATGATAACGAGAATGCTTGGTTTGGTCACGGTGGTGCTTGGGGTACTAACTGTATGGTCAATTGGCATAAGAAACAGTTGAAACTATGGGTAATCCAATGCGCAGGAGGCCCTCAGCCCTGGAACAAAGAGGTTAGTAAAGCTGCCGAGAAGTTCTTTGCTCAGCCATTTGATGCATCTGGTGTAGATGCATATACAGGCCGAATTGGGTCGAGCAAATAGTTGATTCTTTCAATATAAAGTGATTATAGGGGATATGCCTTAATGGTGTATCCCCTATGTGTTTAACAGATTGGTAAGTAAATTGATATGTAAATAGTCAGTTGAGCATAGAATTGTCAATTATTTTTTGTATTTTTGTGGGCAATTATCGCAATTGTTATGGCAGAAAAAGATAAAGAGATATTAGATAACTTCGAGCAAGGCGAATATAAGTATGGATTCACATCTGATATTGAGACCGAAACCATTGGTAAGGGCCTCAATGAAGATGTGATTCGCTTAATTTCGGCAAAGAAGCAAGAGCCAGAGTGGATGCTGGAACGTCGATTGAAAGCTTATCGCCATTGGCTTACTATGAAGCACCCTAAGTGGGCGCATCTGGATATTCCCGAAATAGATTTTCAAGATATAATCTATTATGCAGCCCCAAAGCCTAAAAAGAAACTCGGCTCGATGGACGAGGTTGACCCAGAGTTGAAACGTACGTTTGATAAGTTGGGTATTCCATTGGAGGAGCAGATGGCATTGGCTGGTGTTGCAGTAGATGCAGTTATGGATTCTGTGTCGGTCAAAACAACTTTTCGTGAGACGTTGGCCGATATGGGCATTATATTCTGCTCTATATCGGAGGCAATCAGAGAGTATCCCGAATTGGTTAAGAAGTATCTGGGTACGGTTGTGCCTTACACCGATAATTTCTACGCTGCACTGAATGCTGCTGTTTTTTCTGATGGCTCGTTCTGTTATATCCCCAAAGGAGTACGTTGCCCGATGGAACTTTCGACATATTTTAGAATTAATGCCGAAGGTACGGGCCAGTTTGAGCGCACGCTGCTTGTGGCCGATGAGGGTGCTTATGTGAGCTATTTGGAGGGTTGTACTGCTCCACGTCGTGATGAGAATCAATTGCACGCTGCTGTGGTTGAAATTGTCGTTGAGAAGAGTGCAGAGGTCAAGTATTCAACTGTACAGAATTGGTATCCGGGTGACAAAGAGGGCAAGGGTGGTATCTATAACTTCGTTACAAAGCGAGGATTGTGCCGCGAGAATGGCCGTTTGTCGTGGACTCAGGTTGAAACAGGCTCGGCTATCACTTGGAAATACCCAAGCTGTGTGTTGTTGGGCGATAACTCAGTAGGCGAGTTCTATTCGGTGGCAATGACCAATAATTTCCAACAAGCCGATACGGGTACAAAGATGATTCACATAGGTCGCAACACCCGCAGCCGTATTGTTTCGAAGGGTATTTCGGCTGGTCGTAGTCAAAACGCATATCGAGGATTGGTGAGAGTTGCAAAAGGTGCTGAGAATGCCCGTAATTATTCTCAATGTGATTCGTTGCTTATCGGAGATAAGTGTGGTGCGCACACATTCCCTGAAATTGATTCACACAATCCAACGGCTGTGTTGGAACACGAGGCTACAACGTCGAAGATTTCCGAGGAGCAGCTTTTCTATTGCAATCAGCGTGGTCTTTCAACGGAAGATGCTGTGGGCCTGATTGTTAATGGCTATGCTCGCGAGGTGTTGGCTAAACTCCCTATGGAGTTTGCGGTTGAAGCACAGAAGTTGCTGGCTTTGAGCTTGGAAGGCTCGGTTGGTTAATGTGATGGTTTAATTAAAGTAAAAATTGAAATAAACACGATAATATGCTTAGTGTAAAAGATTTGCACGCCTCAGTTGGCGAAAAAGAGATTCTTCGAGGCATCAACCTTGAAGTTCGCGCTGGCGAGGTACACGCTATAATGGGTCCCAACGGTTCGGGCAAGAGCACATTTGCTTCGGTATTGGCTGGAAATGAGAAATTTACAGTGACGGGTGGCTCAGTAGAGTTTATGGGACAAAATTTGCTCGATATGTCAATCGAGGATAGAGCCCGTATGGGATTGTTCCTCGGATTCCAGTATCCTGTGGAGATTCCCGGAGTTACTATGGCCAACTTTATGAAGATGGCCGTTAACGAGCAGCGCAAGTTCCGAGGCGAAGAGCCTTTGTCGGCAGGTGAATTTCTGCGAATGATGCGCGCAAAGAGTGCGGTTGTGGAGTTGGATAGTAAACTTACCAGCCGAGCTGTGAATGAAGGTTTTTCGGGTGGCGAGAAGAAAAAGAATGAGATTTTCCAGATGGCGATGCTTGAACCCAAACTCGCAATCTTGGACGAGACAGACTCAGGTCTTGATATCGATGCTCTGCGTATTGTAGCTACTGGTGTGACTAAACTCCATACTTCGGAGAATGCAACAGTTGTGATTACCCACTATCAGCGTTTGTTGGATTATATCGTTCCCGATTATGTCCACGTTTTGTATAATGGTCGCATAATCTATTCGGGCGATAAGAGTTTGGCTCTTAAACTTGAAAAGGAGGGGTACGATTGGCTTATTAACGATTATAAAGAGTAGGCCCAATGAGATTGCTCGATTATATAAAAGAGTGCGGAGTTGATGTTGAATCTTCGGGCGGAGATTTGCAACTTGCCGATGGTACTACGGCTGAACTTTTTATCAACCCTGAGAGTGTTGAGTATTGCATTGCCGAGAATCAGAGCGAGGCTGTTGTTGTGGTACATACCGATTCCGATACGGCAAAACTCTCGTTTGATATTGGTGCGTGCGGAAAACTCAATTTGGTAGAGGTCTTTTTGGGCGGTTGCTTTGCTAAGTGTAATATCCGTCAGCAGGCGGGTAGTGTGTGCGAAGTTGTCAGCGTAGTTGTTGCTGATGCAATTGCCGATTATACCATAGACCTTAACGGTAAGCACTCGTCGAATGTGTTGCGTAGTGCATTTGTGGTTTCCGATAAGGAGCGTGCTAAGGTGGCAGTAAGGGTTAACCACAACTATTCGGATTGTACGAGTGATTCGCTTGTTAAGGGTGTTGCCGCAGGTGAGGCTGTGGGTGAATTTAATGGTTTGGTATATGTGGCACAAGATGCACAACGTACCGATGCCCGTCAGACAAGCCGAAATATAGAGATTGGTCGCGATGCGAAGATTATCACAAAACCGCAACTCGAAATTTATGCCGATGATGTGAAGTGCTCGCACGGAGCTACCGTTGGTCAGCTTGATGGAGAGGCCATTTTGTATATGCGTCAACGAGGATTATCAGAGGCACAAGCCCGCACATTGCAGATTGAAGGATTTGTAAAGGATATAGCTCTTTGGTCGAAAAATCTCTCTGATGAATTGGTTGATGAGTTAGGTGCAAAACTCGAAACTCTGTAAACATAGAGTGCGGAAGAGACGAATAGAAGAGTGCAGAAGAGTGCGGAGGAGTAGCGAGTATAAAAGGGAAGAAAAGAGAGGAGAAGAGGATAGAGAGAGAAGTAAATCCATAAGGTGAAGAAGTCAATATACGAGAGATGTTTGATGTAGAGAATATACGCAAAGATTTTCCAATTCTATGCCGTAAGGTGAATGGCAAAGATTTGGTCTATCTTGATAGTGGAGCTACCGCACAAAAACCTTTGCAGGTTATAGAGCGAGTAGATGAGATGTTGCGCCTACATAATGCCAATATCCATCGTGGAGTTCACTATCTGTCGGAGCAGGCTACCGAGATGTATGAGCAAGCCCGTGAGCGTGTGCGTCGATTCATCAACGCTGAACATCGTGAGGAGATTATATTCACCGCTGGTGCTACTGCTTCGCTCAATACTATAGCCTACGCTTGGGGCGAAAAGTTTTTGAGCGCAGGTGATAATATCATCATTAGTGAGATGGAGCATCACTCCAATATTGTGCCGTGGCAACTTGTAGCCGAGCGTAAAGGCGTGGAGATTAGGGTGCTGCGTTTTGATGATGATGGGAGATTGAGAGTAGAGGATTTGGACTCTTTGCTTGACTCTAAAAGTCGATTGGTGGCTGTGACTCAGGCATCAAATACACTTGGCACGCGTCCTGACCTTGCTAAAATTATAGAAAAGGCTCACTCGGCAGGGGCGCACGTTGTGGTTGATGGTTGTCAGGGCGTAGTTCACGGTGGGGTAGATGTCAAGGCGTTGGATTGCGATTTCTATGCTTTTTCGGGCCATAAATTATACGGGCCAACGGGCGTAGGCGTGTTGTATGGCCGACGCGAAGTGTTGGAGCAGATGCCTCCGTTTATGTGTGGTGGCGATATGGTCGATAGAGTCTCTTTTGAGCGCACGACTTATGCTCCGCTTCCTTTGAAATTTGAGGCTGGAACGGCAAACTTTGTTGGGACTATTGGTCTTGGAGAGGCTATCGCATATCTCGAAGGATTGGATTTGGAGGCTATTGAATTGCACGAAAAAGAACTTTTGAGGTACGCCGAGCAGAGTTTAAGCACAGTCGCTGGACTTAGAATTTATGGTACGACGCAAGATAAATGCTCGATTGTGTCGTTCAATGTAGATGGTGTGCATCACTACGATTTGGGAATGATTCTCGACAAACTTGGTATAGCTATACGCACAGGGCAGCATTGTGCCGAGCCTGTAATGCAGCATTACGGCGTGACGGGAATGTGTAGAGCCTCATTTGCAATGTATAATACTTTATCAGAGATAGATGCTTTGGTTAAGGGCGTGGAACGTGCAGTGAGAATGTTACGATGATATTGGAATATTGCCGAACTTCGCTTTTGAACATAGAGAAACAGAAAATATAAGGCACATTATAAAAACCTAAACTTGAAATTAGATGTTTATAGTACTTGAAGGAGTTGACGGGTCGGGTAAATCGACACAGATAGCTGCTCTTAGAAAGATGTTCTCGGAGCAGGGTATTGAGAGTGAGTATCTGCATTTCCCACGATTTGACGCACCATATTTCGGAGAGCTTATAGCACGTTTTTTGCGTGGTGAGTTGGGTAGTATCGAGCAGGTTGACCCATACGTTGTTGCGTTACTTTATGCCGAGGATCGACGCGATGCAGCCAAGATGATTCGAGGCTGGTTGGAGCAGGGTAAGGTGGTTATATGCGATAGATATGTATATTCAAACATCGGTTACCAATGTGCAAAGATGCATTCGGCGGAGGAGCGTGAGAAACTGAGAGAATGGATTCTATCGCTCGAATATGAATATTTCGATGTACCTCGTCCCGATGTATCGCTCTTCTTGGACGTGCCGTTTGCGTTTACCGAGCGTAAATTGTTGCAGGAGGTGCGTACGGGTGATGACCGCGACTACCTGAATGGTCAAAAGGATATTCACGAGGCTTCGCTAGATTTGCAGCGCACAGTTCGTGAGGTGTATATCTCAGCGGCTGAGTATGATGAGAATCTACACGTTGTGGATTGTAGTACGGCCGAACAGACTATGGCTGCGCCTGAGGTGATTTCTGCTAAAATTAAGGATATTATAACCCAATATTTGAAGTAGGTATGGCTTCACGCGGCTTAAATATCGCAGCTCACTTTTGTCGTATTGCGGCTGGTTTGGTGTTCGCTTTCTCGGGTTTTGTCAAGGCTGTTGACCCCTGGGGAACAGCATTGAAGGTGAATGAGTACCTGTCGATATATGGCTTAGAGGCATTGATTCCGTATAGTATGATTTTCTCTATATGGCTATGCGGTGCCGAGCTTATGATGGGTCTGATGCTCACGTTTAAGGTGCGCACGCGACTTATCTCGATATTTGCACTCGTGTCGATGATATTCTTTACCATTCTTACCTTCCTCAGTGCAACGTGGATTCCGGTGGAGGATTGCGGTTGTTTTGGCGATGCGTTGAAACTATCTCCGTGGGAGACATTCTTTAAGAATCTTGTGATTCTTCCTATGGTGGCCATTGTGTGGTATCGCTACCGCCGTCATCGAATATTGGAGTTTACAAGAGTGGAGATTCTGTTGACTTGCCTATTCTTCTCGATTGCTATGGGTGTGGGTGCATACTGCTATTACAATCTGCCAATGATTGATTTCTTGCCGTATAAGAAGGGCGCAAATATCTATGAGATGATTGAGGCCCAGCACGATACAGGTAGCGAAGAGATGGCGGTTGAAGAGTATGTATTGGTGTACCGAAATAAGCGAACAGGCAAGTTGCGCGAGTTCTCGATTGATGACAAGGAGTGGCAGAACGAAGATAAGTGGGAGTGGGTTGAGACCCGTGTTGATAACGAATCGAATGTTGTGCAGACGCTTGTAAGCGAATTCTCGATTTCTGACCCAGAGGGTAACGTAACAAAGGAGATTTTGACACGCAAGGGAAATGTCTATCTGTTATGTGTGACCGACCCTGCAAAACTCAATAAACGCTGCAAGGAGCGTATGCGTAAGGTTGTAGAGCTGTCAGAAGCGCAGGGTGGATATGCAATATGTCTTACCCCTAAGCCTTTGCGAAGTGCAACATATTATGACTTTGGAAATGGGGCAGAGGTGCGTTGCTATAATATTGATGCAACGGTTATGAAGACTATGCTGAGAGCCACAAACGGTATGGTTGTGCTGAAAGATGGAATAATCGAAGATAAACTCAATTGCCGAAATATTGACCCTGAGGCGGAGTATTTCAAGTAAGGGGCAGCTAATAAATATGGGCCGAGAGTGTAAAATGAACTGTGTCAAGGCTGTTAGATAAAGTTCGAAGATAGATACAATTTGCTGTAGATTTGTTATATTTACACCGATAAATCGGAATTTATGGAAGAGCATAACATCCTCTGTATAGCCAACAGAAGTGAGTTCCGTGCATGGCTCGAAGCCCACCACGCCAGCGAAAGAGAATGCTGGGTTGACGTGAAACGGGGACGACCTGTAGATGACAAGCATTTCTGGTATCTTGATGCCGTGGAGGAGGCACTCTGCTTCGGATGGATTGACAGTCGGCATAAACTGATTGACGGCAAGAGGATGCAATGCTTTACTCCGAGAAAACGGAACAGCCCTTGGACAGAGTTGAATAAGGAGCGAGTGAGGCGACTGGATCGGTTAGGGCTGATGACCGACGCAGGGAGAAAGGTACTGCCACCAATGGGCGTACGCAGCTTCAAGATAGACAAAGACGTTGAGGCGGCTTTGAAATCGGCTCGTGCATGGACAAAGTACAAGTCGTTTCCTCCTCTCTACCAACGTATTCGTGCCTATAATGTGGCATTCTATAAGACCAGAGACAAGAGCATGTATGAACAGACCCTGTCTCACCTTATCACAGAGACCAAAGCCGGACGCATGTTTGGCGAATGGAACGACTACGGCAGATTGCTGGACTACTAAATTCCTATTTATCTAACAGCCTTGACACAGTTCAGCTGACGCCCCCATATGGGCCTGTCTAACAAGTCGTGGACAGGCTATTTTTATTCGGGTAGCTATATTTTCGTTGTCGAATAAATACATATTTTTTGTATTATTATGATGTGTGATTTTGTTATTCCACTGCAAATTCCATAATGTAATCGTCCATCACAAAACCGCAACCGATGTCGGCTACGGCCTCATCAATTACCTTAAAGTTTTTGTGTAGGTAAACCTCGTAAGCGTGTGTATTGTTGCGATTTACGGTGAGGTAGATTGCTCTTAGGTTAAGCTCTCGGCACAATGCACACATAAATTCAAATCCCATAGAAAATATACCTCGGCCACGATTCTGTTTCAAGATGTAATATTTGCTTAGAAACAATCTATCGTCTTGTGGTTGCACTCCAAAGTAGGCCAAAATTTCACCATCTTCCTCGATTACAAAGTAGCGATACCCCTGCATCAATTGACCCATAACGGCCTCGAAACTTTGGAATCGCTCAATCATATATTCCACCTGTTCGGGTGAGCAGAATGCTGTGTTTGCCTCGCGCCATACCTCCTCGGCAACCTTGACCACGCGACGCACGTCGGCCTCGCCAACAACTTCTCTTAAATTCATATCTTTACCAAATTATAGGAGTTTTACCAACGCTTTGTAGATAGGTGTTTGCCTGTGAAAAGTGTTTGCACCCGAAGAAACCACGATAAACAGAGAGTGGCGAAGGGTGAACGCTCTTCAAAACAAAATTATTTGCTGAGTTTACGACTTGGCCTTTGCGTTGAGCGTAGCTGCCCCACAACATATAGACTATGCCTTGTTTGCGCTCGTTGATGATTCTTACCACAGCATCGGTGAACTGCTCCCAGCCACGTCCTGCGTGCGAAGCAGCCTCGTGGGCACGCACCGTAAGTACCGAATTGAGCAAGAGCACGCCTTGCTCTGCCCAGCGGTCGAGATTGCCCGATTGGGGAATTGCAATACCCAAATCGCTTTGAATCTCCTTGAAGATGTTTTGCAACGAAGGCGGAAATGGCACTCCGTCGTTCACCGAGAAACATAATCCGTTGGCTTGGCCTACTCCGTGATAGGGGTCTTGACCAATGATTACAACCTTCAAATCGTTGAAGGGACATTTGTCGAATGCTCTAAATATATCTTTACCAGCGGGATAAATAGTACCAGCTCCATATTCGGCACGAACAAAACTTGTAAGTTGCTCAAAGTATGGTTTATCGAATTCGGGCTGTAATATTTCTTCCCAATCGGCGGCAATTTTTACTTTCATCGCAAAAAAGTTACTATTTATATGGTGTAAAATTACAAAAAATATTGTAATTTTGGCGCGATGAATAGAACATAATAACGATTAAGCAATAATTTATAAACTATGAGAAAGATCTTATTACTTCTTGCGCTTTCACTCACACTTTCGTATAGTGCTGATGCAAAACGCCCCAAGCAACCCAAAGTAAACAACATTATCTATATGATTGGTGACGGTATGGGTCTTGGACATGTTTCAATGATGATGTTGGAGAATAAGTATGCACCCACGACTTTCGATGCAGCGCAGAATATCGCTCTGATTAAAACCTATTCGGCAAATAACCGCGTGACCGATTCGGCTGCTTCGGGTACAGCATTGGCTTGTGGATACAAAACAAACAATAGTACACTTGGCCAGACTCCCGATGGTACTCACGTTGAGTCAATCATTGCAAAGGCCGAGAAGCAGAATTATGCAAGTGGCTTGGTGGTGACTTGCTATTTGCAGCACGCAACACCTGCGGCATTCTATGCTCACGTTAAGAGTCGTGGTGAGAATGATGAGATTACAAAGTGGTTCTACAAGAGCGATATTGATGTGGCATTCGGTGGCGGTATGAAGTATTTTAAGCGAGTAATTGAGGCCGAGAAGAAGGATTTCAATAAGGAGATTGCCAATATGGGTTACACGCTCCACACCGATTTGAAGGATATTAAGTCGGCTCCATCAGAGGGCAAGGTACTTGGTGTTTATGCTGACGGTTATATGCCTTCGGCTGTGTCGGGTGATCGCGGTAATTATTTAGCCGAGGCAACAGAGAAGGCTTTGGAGATTCTTACAAACAACGTAAAGAATCAGAAGAAGAAGGGTTTTGTTTTGATGGTCGAGGGTTCGCTTATCGACGGTGAGTCACACAGCCGCAATCCAAAGGGTATATTGGCAGAGACTCGTGATTTTGAGAATGCGGTTAGCGTCGCAATGAAGTATGCTGATGCGCACCCCGGTACATTGGTTGTGGTTTGTGCGGACCACGAGACTGGCGGTCTATCAATCCCCAGCAACAAGACCGACTTTACACTCCCCGAGAGTGGTATCGGATATGCATTCGGAACATCAAGCCACACAGCATCGTTGATTCCTGTGTATCTCTATGGCGCAGGTGCTGAGTCAATCAACGGTATTATGGAGAATACCGATTTGAGCTGGAAGTTGCAGGAACTTTTGGGTGTAGGCAATCGTGCAGCTGAGACAGCAGCAAAAGAGCAGAAGTAGTAGGATTGGATATACATTCACAAGAAAACGAAGCTGTCTAACAAGGCTCTTTTGACGTTTCTCTTGCCCTCAAAATCCTCACATACCCAGAGTATGCTGCGGTTTATCGGGCTTCGAGGGCCTAAAAATAGTTCTTGTTATACATCTTCTGAGACATAAGTGGTTGTCCGACAAACTTGTTGGACAACCACGTTTTTTTTGTGGTAGAATTCATAATTATTACATTAAAATTATCTAAGTCGTTGCTTGATTCTTTGCTTTACCTTTTGTTTGGTACGTTGACGCTCATCGAAGATTAGACGCGCTAAAAGACCTCTAAGTTCAAAGCTGTTTTCGGGTTGATTCATCTTCTCGGCATATCGTTCAAGCAGATAGGCGTAGGCTGCTGAGCCACACGATAGACGGCGCATATTCTCAATCCTTTTACGAAGGCTCAGTTGTTGCTTGAAA
The DNA here is from genome assembly GCA_017465605.1 of Alistipes sp. Classification (GTDB taxonomy): domain Bacteria; phylum Bacteroidota; class Bacteroidia; order Bacteroidales; family Rikenellaceae; genus Alistipes. Next base: position 147,794 of record JAFTVW010000007.1, on the reverse strand, counting down.
TCCATTCTGTTGGTGTCGATTAGTTGGAATTTGTAACCCGACACACTGTCACCTTGAAAAAGAATGTTGGAGATATTGAGGTCGTGATGTAAGACCCCAGAGTTGTGTAGTTGAATTAGGAATTCAGCCAAAGCCTCCATCAAAGGCTCTAAGGTGGCGGCATTGCGTGGGTATTCGTTGACAACCTCCATCGATTGATAGTCGCTGTGGAGCGAAACAAAAAAACTGCCGACAATCTTGCCGTTATGGCGTGTGTCGATAGCGGCAATGGCCTCGGGAGAGTCGATGCCTAATGATTTGAGACGTAGATAGTGGTTGTATGCACGATGTGATTTACTTTTGCGCAGGCGGCCATAAATTAGTCTATTGAGCAGAGATATGCGGCAATAGCTCTTTACAACGATTTGCAACCCATTGAATTCAACACGCTTTACAATATTGCGGCCACTATGAAGCGTAGTGCCGAAATCGGGCTCGTTGAAACGAGATGGAATCGATTTTATAAAGTCGTGCAGGTGGGCATATTTGGGGTTAATAACTATTTGCATAATTGGGCTGTTTTCCTAAGGGGCTAAGTCAAATGTTTTTCTATTAGTTGTTAATATTATTTGTGTTTTTTCGCGGGCATGTAATCAAAACCTATGTGGCAAAATTATCAAATAGTTTCTTGTAAAAATAATGGGATTGTACTTATGGAACAATGAGTGGTTGTAAACGAGCAATATATGGCTTGTTTCGCTTGATTTATGCTACAAAAGAGCCAATTGGCGCGGGGTGTAGAGGAATTGGTTTGGGCTTTGAATTTGCACAATTTGACTATTATGATTAATTTTGTTTGTGTAGTTATATGGGGAATAGTCGTTGGAGATGAAATTATCGTATAAATATTTGCTGATTGTGTGGGGCGTGGTGTTGTGTAGTGCGTTGATGTTGCTGGGGTGCATAAGCGATGGAAACGAGAGCTCCGAAGAGACTACGCTTGTAAAAGTAGGGCAAGCTGCACCCGATTTTACGGTTGAAATGTTAGACGGAAAGTCAATTCGGTTGTCGGCATTGCGTGGAGAGGTTGTATTGCTGACATTTTGGGACCCTGAGTGTCCCACTTGTCGCAATGAGATGGCGGCAGCTCCGAATCGTATTGTCGAAAGAATGAAATCGGCCGGCGTGAATTATTTGCCTATATCTCGTGGGTATGATAAAAAGACAATTGCAGATTTTTGTGCAAATAATGGATATGGTTTTCCGGTTGGTTTAGACCCCAAAAAATCAATCTATACACTATACGCCACAAAGTATGTTCCGAGAAGTTTTATTATCGACAAGCGTGGGGTAATTCGTTACTTGTATGTCGAATACGAACTCGATAAACTCGAAGAGATATTATCAGCTGCGGAACAACTCTCAAAAGAGTAATATATTATTAACGTACATACCGACCTTAGAAGTTTAGAAAACTTTAAGGTCGTTTTTTGTGTGATACAGTACGGCCTTAAAGTGTTGGCTGGAAATATGGGATATTTTTGTGGCAACTTTGGGTAAATAAAACCTTTTTTAGGGTTGTATTATTTTGTTTCTATATGTATCTTTGTGCTATATGCCGTAGTGAGTGATTGCTCGGCATTAAATGTTGCAGTAATAAGAATTAATTAAAGAGTTATAGTCTATGAAGAGAGTTTTGAAAATCACTTTGGGTGTCGTGGTGGCACTTTTGGTGGTGTTGATGGTACTTCCGTTTGCTTTCAAGGGCAAGTTGGAGAGCGTTGTGAAAGAAGAGGGTAATAAATTGCTGAATGCGCAATTTGATTTTGCAGAGCTTGATATTAGCTTGATTCGTAATTTCCCTCTGGCCTCGGTATCGTTGAAGGATTTTTGGTTGAAGGGTGTTGAAGAGTTTGAGAACGATACGCTTGTATATGCGGGTGAGTTGACCGCCGCAGTAAATGTTATGTCGCTATTTGGTGATGGCGGATACGAGGTGTCGAAGGTCGTAATTGACGATACTCGCTTGAAGGCAATAGTATTGGAAGATGGCAAGGTCAATTGGGACGTGATGAAATCTTCGGGCGACGAGCCGACCGTAGAGGAGAGTACGTCGGAGCCAAGCGCATTCAAAGTGAGCTTGAAAAAGTTGAGTGTGAACGACCTCGATGTTGTTTATGATGACCGTCAGGGCGGAATGTATGCTGCTTTGATGGATTTTGATGCTACTTGCTCAGGCGATTTTGGTAGCGACAATACAACTGTTAAGTTGAAGGCTGAGACTCCTTCGCTCAGCTTCCGCTCGGGTGGTGTGCCATTCTTGAATCGTGCTACGATTAAGGCCGATATGAACGTTGATGCCGACTTGAAGAATATGAAGTTCACGCTCCGTGATAATGAATTTAGCCTGAATGCTATTCGTGCTGCGATTGATGGTTGGGTTGCAATGCTTGACGAGGGTATGGATATGGATCTTAAACTCAACACCAACGAGATTGGATTCAAAGAGATTCTGTCGCTTATCCCTGCTATCTATGCAAAGGATTTTGAAGGCTTGAAAACCGATGGAGTGGCAACACTTTCGGCATACGCCAAAGGAAAGATGGTTGGTGAGGATTGTGTGCCAGCGTTTGATGTGGCTCTCAATGTAAAGAATGCAATGTTCCGTTATCCTTCGCTTCCTGCTGGTGTAGATGGAATCAATATCGCAGCTACGGTGAAGAATCCGGGTGGTAGCGTTGATGCAACAACCATCAAGGTAAATCCGTTTAGCTTTACTCTTGCTGGAAATCCATTCTCGGTGACAGCCGATGTGGTTACTCCGATTAGTGATTTGACATTCGATGTTGCAGCAAAGGGAAAACTCGATTTGGGTAAGATAAAAGATGTGTATCCGATGGAGGATATGAATCTTAACGGTTTGGTGAATGCTGATATGAGCCTCAATGGTCGTATGTCGTATATCGAGAAGGCACAGTATGATAAGGTGCAAGCGCAGGGTAGTGTTGACCTTAGCGATATGAAGTTGCAGCTTGCAGGCGTGCCAGAGGTGGATATTAAGCAATCTACATTTGGCTTCTCTCCGCAATATTTGCAGCTTAGCAAGACTACGATTAATGTTGGCTCAAACGATATCACACTCGATAGCCGTTTCGAGAACTATTTGGGTTTTGTATTCAAGGGCTCTACATTGAAGGGTACGCTTAATGTTAATAGCAATAAGTTAAACCTCAATGACTTTATGTCGGCTGACGATGCTACTAACGAAGATGCCGCAGCCGATGAGAGTACATCGCAACCAAGCGATTCTACCGCGATGGGTACGATTCGCGTTCCCGACAACATCGATTTCCGTATGCAGGCCAACTTCAAAGAGGTGCTGATGAATAAGATGAAGTTTGCCGATGTGATGGGTCTGCTTGTGATTAAGGATAGCAAAGTGGATATGCAGAATCTTTCGCTCAATACTATGGGCGGAGCTGTTGTTGTAAATGGCTCATACGCTACACCCGCAGCCGAGCAGGCTCGTTTGAATGCAGGTTTTAAGCTCTCGAATATCGGTTTTGCTCAGGCTTATAAGGAGCTTGATATGGTGCAGCAGTTTGCGCCAATCTTCTCGAATTTGAAGGGTAATTTCTCGGGTAGTGTGAATGTGAACACCCTGCTTGATGATAATATGAGTCCTGTGATGAAATCGCTTAATGGTAATGGTAGCCTTTCAACAAAGGATTTGAGCCTCAGCGATGTGAAGTTTATCAATCAGGTGGCCGACATTGTGAAGAAACCTTCGCTCAAAGAGACAAAGGTGAAGGATTTGAATATCGACTTTACGATTGCCGAGGGCCGTGTTACAACCAAGCCATTTGATATTAAGATGGGTGATTATACTATGAATCTTTCGGGTTCTACTGGCCTTGACCAAACGATAGATTATCGTGGAAAGATTACCTTGCCAGCATCGGCTGGCGCAGTATCGAAACTCGGCACTGTTGATATGACAATTGGTGGAACATTTACTTCTCCAAAGGTAGGTATCGATATGGAGAGCCTTGCAAAGCAAGCAGCTAAGCAGGCTCTTACCGGTTTGGGCCAGAAGTTGGCTAGCTCGAAAAATAGTGGTGAGGCAGCCGACTCAACAGCAACCAATACTGCAACCGAAAAGCAAACAAAAGCGGCTCAAACCGTAGGTAAGGTGCTTGACCTGTTCAAAAAGAAGAAGTAGGATTTAGTTGTTGAGAATGACATAAGAAACCGTATAAGGGTTGCCCGACAAACTTGTTGGGCAACCCTTTGTTTTGTTGTTTCTGTGATGTGTGAGATAGGGTTAGATGGCTAATTTGACTTATCTTAAACGACCATTTAGATATGTTCTGCGGCCATACAAATAGAAAATGATTATACAGATAATATTTACCACCCACGCACTCCAAAAAGCTGCGTGATAACCAAAATACTCGGCTGCAATTCCGCCAATAAGAATGCCGAGTCCCATTCCGATATCCCACGAGACGAGCATCGTTGAATTGGCTGTGCCGCGTTGCTCGTTGGTGGCCAAATTGATAAACATAGTCTGAAAGGCTGGAAACATATGTCCGTTGCCGAGACCTATTATGAGAGCAGCCCCGTAGTAGCCAAATTTATTGTGAAGCGACGCAAACAGCAGATATCCGAGCATCGCGATAATTATGCCCGTTGATGCATTTTGGAGAATCTTGCCTTTGCGGAGAGTGCGACTGCCGACAAGACGAGAGCATATTAGACCGATGGCCAGCAATGCAAAAAACACACCTGTCCCGCTTGTGATACCGAGTTCTTCCTTGCCATAGATGGCGATATAGGTGACAAGGACTGCGTAAGAAAATGCAAAGCAGATGATTGATATGCCTTGACTCCACCCTTTGAGAAGGATAAAACGGTCGAGCGAGATTGGACCACTACGTTTTGCAGTTGGGCGATTTTGCAACTTCACGCTTGCCGTAAGGGCTAAGCCAATAGTCGATGTGGCAAATGCCAGCCAAAACAGTATATCGAAGTCATCACAGGCATTATATACCAAGATGGCAACCGTAGGGCTGATGGCAGTTGCGATGTTGTTACTTAGACCATAATAGCCAATACCTTCGGCTCGGCGAGATGAGGGAAGAACATCGATTGCGACGGTGCTGTTTGATACCGTTGTAGCTCCAAATGGTGCGCCGTGAAGTGTGCGGACAATTGCGAATAGTAATAGCGTTCCAGCAGCCAAATATCCCGCAAAGAAGATACAAAAAAGTGCGTAGCTTACGACCAGCACAACCCGTCGTGGAAGACTATCGACCATATATCCGCTAAGCGAGCGAATCACAAGAGCCGTCATAGTATATCCTGACAGAACAAATCCGATAGTATCTTTGTCGGCTTGAAATGTCTCGCTTAGATAGGTTGGCAAGAGTGGCGTGAGCAGCATAAACGAGAAGAAAATCATAAAGTTCGCCAACCATATTTTGATATAGTTGCCATTCCATAGTTTCTCGGTATGTTGATTGCTCAGGTGTGTCATCTTTGGTAATATGTAGTATTACTCGGCGTTGCGTCCTTTGAGCGAGATTACTGCCATATCGCTATTTGTTCCGATGCGGAAGGGTGGGCCCCAGAGCGAGAGTCCGCTCGAAACAAATATGTGGGCGTGGCTCCATTTACGGTATCCGTGACTCTGCTCATACATATTGTCGGTAAGTAGGCTCGCGGGCCATACTTGTCCACGATGTGTATGACCACTAATCTGCAAATCGACCTTCAAGGAGTCGGTTTTGTGTAGGTGGTAAGGTTGATGGTCAAGAACGATTATTGGGCGAGAGGAGTCGGCCTTGCTGACCATATCGTCGAGCGAGTGGCGACGACGATTGCTCCTATCGTCACGACCTATGATTTGAACACCATTGGGAAGACTAATCATCGAATCACGCAGTAGAGTTATGGGTGTCGAGGTCAAGAATTGTGCCGAGCGGTCGATGCCGCTTATATATTCGTGATTCCCCGCTACCATATAAATTCCAATAGGAGCTTTCAGCATAGATAGCTCTTCGTGCATCTTCTCGCGATAGAGCGGTGTGATGCTGTTGTCAATCAAGTCGCCCGCAATAAATATGAGGTCGGGATTTTGCGAATTAATCAGTTCGGCGTATCGTTGCATCTTCCTTTTCCCCGTACCTTCGCCAAGATGTACATCGCTAATGGCTACTATTTTGATAGGCCCGTCGGTGATTGGTTTATCGAGAGTGATATCGAGCGTGATTACTTTGGGATTCAGATAGTTTATGTGGCCATAGATAAGCAGTGCCGAGGTTAGAGCTAATGCACACAAAAATCCATATTTGAATTGTGGTACAAATAGTCTTGCGATGTCGCCTGCAATAAGAATAAGAGTCATATACAAGGTAAATACCAGCCACACAGAGCCTATCGAGAACATACATTTCATAACTACTGCGGGCAAAGCTACGTCTCTTGCTCCAATCGCAATGAAAAGAGCCAATGCCGCCACCCAAAACAGGAGCGAAAAGAGAATCTTTACCGTAAGCGAACAGGCCGAAAGCGTCTGCAATGCCCTGATGAAAATATATATATTACCAGCCAAGTAGGCGAGCATCATACCTCCAAATATAAATCTCATAATGCGGCTTGTTAATGTGCTATGCGTTTATACTCTGCAAAAATAGTGATATTCGCTCAAAAAAATGTTGCGTAGAGGATTTTGTTGTGATAAAATTCTACCCGTTTCGGAATCAGCCCTAACAAAAAAGCCTGCCTTGCAAAATTGCAAGACAGGCTCATACCATTGTGTTTAAGCTATGCTATTTTACAGGCATAGGAGTATGAAGCTTCTTCTTTGGAGTCTTCAACACTTTGTCGATTGCCTCACATACCATAGGCTCCATAATTGTACGATAGCACTCCAAGTTGGGGTGGCAAGTATCGTGACTCCATTTTGCTGGAAGACCGCCCTTCTCGTCAGTTAGGGCAGGGTGATAATCCAAATAGTAGATGTCGTTAGCCTCGGCGTATGCACGAATGAGCTTGTTCATTTCGAGAATCAGCGGAGCAGGATTGATGTCTTTTCTCCAACCGAATACAGAAGTCGGAGTCACTGAGCATAGGATAACCTTTATGCCGTTAGCCTTTGCCAACTCGCACATAGAGATAATATTACCCAAAGTGTTCTCTGGCTTGATAGGGCCGTTGTTCTGAGCAATATCGTTTGTACCCGAAAGAATCACCACACAGCGAGGATTCAAATCGATTACATCACGACGGAATCGAACCAACATCTCCGATGAAGTCTGGCCACTGATACCACGACCTACAAAGTTGTTTTTCTTGAAGAACTCAGGGTCTTTACCAGCCCAACCATCGGTGATAGAGTTACCCATAAATACTACATCGGGGCGAACACCACTTGCCAATACCTCTTTGTTGGCCTTCTCGTAACGACCGAATGCAGCCCAATCTTTCTTCTGTGAATAGCCGCAAAAAGTGATTGCACTTAGGGCTACAACAAGCAAAATACGTTTCATAAAATTATTTATTTGATTTAACATTTAGTTTGCATAAGACAAATGTACAAATTTGTCGTGATAAAGCATCATATTTTGTATAAAATTGTTAATTTTGCAAAACGAAAATTGATAAAATCTATTATAAATGGAGAAATTTCAAGCTACGTCATATACTTTGATGTGTGTGGCAACAAATCGAGAGTTTGAGGATACGGGTTGGGTTCTTGAAGATAAAGAGGCCACCGAGCCATCACTCGTAAGAGCTATCTATCAGAACAAACAGTTGAATTTGAAGCCCGACGACTATGGATTCTACAAATTCTGTGATTGGTTGCCCGTAAAACGTATATTGAAGGGTTCGGCTGCACCCGTAACGTTCAAGAGTAAGGGTCTGGCCGAGTATTTGGGATTGGAGAATCTCTATATCACGCTTAATGGCTATTCGCCTGCGCACGGTGTTGCAATGACAACTTGTTCGTTTAAGGAGACCGAGGCATTCAGCGTGTGTGGTCGTATGGCAGATGATGAGAAGCGTATTTTGGTGGTTGCGTCGGCTGGAAATACGGCTCGTGCTTTTGCCAGAGTATGTTCGGAGAATAATATTCCACTATTGTTGTCAGTACCTGCTGATAATCTCTCGGCAATGTGGTTTGAGAAGCCACTTAATCCTTGTGTGAAACTTATTGCTTGCGAGAAGGGTGGTGACTACTTCGACGCAATACACCTGAGCGATTTAGCCCTTCGTTCTCCAAAGTTCTATGCCGAGGGTGGCGCAAAGAATGTAGCTCGTCGTGATGGTATGGCAACAACAGTCTTGTCGGCCGTAACAACCATTGGTCGTATTCCCGATTACTATTTTCAAGCCGTAGGTAGCGGTACGGGTGCTATTGCTGCGTGGGAGGCAAATATGCGTCTTATCGAAGATGGTCGATATGGAGATAATATGATGAAATTGATGGTTTCTCAAAACGCTCCGTTTGTACCAATGTATGATGCGTGGAGAGCCGATTCTCGCGAGATGTTGCCATATAGCGCAGATAAAGCACGTCGTGATGTGGCAATAATTGATGCAAAGGTATTGTCAAATCGCAAGCCTCCTTATGGAATTAAGGGTGGTTTGTATGACGCATTGAAGGCTACAAATGGCGAGGTCCTTGTCGCTACAAACGCTCAGGGCCGCAAGGCTGCCAAATTATTCGAGGAGTTGGAGGGAATTGATATCCACCCAGCAGCAGCCATCGCAACTGCAACGCTTATCAAGGCCGCACAAGATGGTAAGATTGAGAAAGATGCTACCATTATGCTCAATATTACAGGTGCTGGTGAGCAGCGTATGAAGCGTGAATGCGATGTGGTATATTTGGAGCCTACAAAGATATTCCCCCTCAATGTCGAGGCCGAAGAGGTAATTGCCGCAGTGGAGGCTATGTTTGAGTAAGTTGTTATTTGAGGTTCGATAGACCTAAATTAATGAGAGAGATTTTTTATTGAATATGCTTTATCCTTTGAAATTTATACCTCGTCTGAAAGAGATTATATGGGGTGGAAAAGATTTTTTGCCAGCTATTAAGGCGGGCAAGGGTGCTCGTATTGCGTCGGATAAACTATATGGTGAGAGTTGGGATATTTCATCAGTGGCTGGTGATATATCGGTGGTCGCTAACGGATACCTAAAACGCAATAATTTGGAAGAGATTATCGAGGTGTATATGGGTAATCTGATGGGTGATAAGGTTTATGACAGATATGGCCTTATGTTCCCGCTTTTGGTTAAGACCCTCGACTGTAACAATGTCTTGTCGGTGCAAGTTCACCCCAACGATGAGTTGGCTATGGAGCGTCACGAATCCTATGGCAAAACCGAGATGTGGTATGTTATTGATGCAGAGCCCGGAGCAAGCCTATATGTTGGATTCAAGGATAAAAATACTACTCGCGAAAAATATATCGAGGCTATTAATAACGACACATTGCCCGAATTGCTCAACAAGGTGGAGGTGAAGGCCGGAGATGTATTCTTTATTCCTGCTGGAACTGTTCACGCTTTGGGTAAAGGTATTAAGGTTGTTGAAATTCAACAAACATCGGATATAACATATCGTATATACGATTGGAATCGTGTCGATGAACACGGCAAATCTCGCGAACTGCATACTGCATTGGCAATTGATGCAATAGATTTTGCTAAAAGTAGTGAGGATTGCCAAGTGAAGTATCAGTATGTAAAGAACGAGGCAGTGAAGTTGATTGATTGTCCATATTTTACCATCAACGCCATTGAGGTTGATGGAGAGGTGGAGCGAGATGTGATTTCACGCGATTCGTTTGTGATGTATAACTGCGTGGAGGGAGAGGTTGATATTGTGATGAACGATAACGTTGAGCATCTATCACTTTCAGATGTGGTGCTTATTCCAGCCGAAGCCGATAGCGTTGTGATTAAGGGACGTGGCAAATTGATGGAGACATACATTAGCAAGTAATGTTTAAGTTGTCAAACAATACCGCATATTAAATAGATTAGGGCGTCAACAGATTTGTTTGACGCCCTAATTTTGTCTAAGTCCGATTTGCAGTTATGCTTTCTCGCTCTCGATTACGCGCCTCCAACGCATATATCCTGCAATAGCAAGTGCGGAGTAGAGTGCGTATAATCCAGCTGTAAGGGGAATATCCTTATAGATGTAGAGTCCAACGGTTATTACATCTACGGCCAACCACACAAGCCACTGCTCAACATATTTTCGCGAAAGCAACCAATAAGCCACAACGCTTAGCGAAGTGGTAAGTGAATCCCAAAACGGGACATTGCTGTCGGTGAATGTTACAAGAAGCATATATATAGTTGCGTGTAGCAAAACATACACTCCGACAATCGCTACCCACGCCACGCGCGGAGTGTAGGATATTTTCAACTCACTATTTGACTTTTTGTCGCCACGACGCCACGCTATCAAACCATATATTCCCGCCAAAATGTAATATAACTCCATTGAAAAATCGGCATATAATCCTTGTCGGAAATATAGCGTGCCGTGTACTATGGGCATAATAAGACCTATGACCCATAGCCAAATATTGGCTTTGTATTCAAAATATAGGTATAGCAGGCCTAATGCTACGCCAATAATTTGCAGAGTGAGTTTCCAATCCATATTGTTTTGCTAATTTATATTCGTTTTATAATCTTTGCATCTCGAAAATATTTGCTTTCGATTGCTTAAAACTTTACGCTCACGTTGGCCAAAATATGTAGCGGTGCTTGTGGAAAATAGTATGCTTCATCGTATCGCACACCGTCCCACATATATGAGTAGCCATAGCCGTTGCTGCAATACTCCTTGTTGAAAAGATTGTAAATGCATACTCCCAAACGAACACTCTTTGCTCGGCGAGAATTGAGAGTGTAACCCAAATCAAGATTTGTGACGGCATAATCTTCGAGCGAGAGAGCATCTATTTCGTTGTTGGTGAAATATTGCTTGCCAACATATTGTGTGCGCAAGATTGCCTCAAAACCCTTGATATGAAATTCGGCAAATCCCGACGCCATCAATTCAGGAGAGTAGGCGATTGTCATATCACCCAAATTTACGCCATAGGTGGGGCTATCGGCAAGCATATCAATATAGTCGATAATCTTGTTTCGGCTTAGTGTGGCATTTCCGCCTAACGTAAGCCAACGAGCCACGCTCCACGATGCGCTAAGCTCTACTCCTGCACGATAACTCTTTGGTACGTTTACATTCAATGCATCGGAGCTATCGTTTACCATACCCGTTGGAATGAGCTGGTCGCGGTATCGCATATAATACAAGTTTGCGCCAAACATAAATTTTGGAGCGGTGTATTGATAGCCAACCTCGTAATCGAAGAGTTGCTCGTGCTTTGGCTCAGTTTGGTCGTCGGCAAACATATATCTGTCGGTGAAGTCGGAACGTGTTGGCTCTTTTTGTGCAATCGCAAACGACGCAAAGAGGTTGTGTCTATCGGCAAACGTATAGTTCACTCCAACGTGAGGATTAAAGAAGTTATACTCTTTGTCAACGTTGATGGGTTGCATCTGCATTGTATTCCAATCGTAATTGTCGTTTACGCCCCACGCCTCGTAACTCACGAAGCGATATTGCAGGTCAGCAAATAAGGTAAGGCCACGAGCTGCTTGCCACAATGTCTTGACAAATAGGTTGGCATCGTGCTTGTTTACATCGTTGTCGTACCAACGACCTGCGATAGCATTGCTCTGCATACCATCGACCCAATCCAACTCTCCCCAGTGAGGGCAGGTGTAGTAACTCCACGACCCACCAGCTATGAGTTGCAGACGCTCAGAGGTGTAGGCCGCAGAGGCATTGACACCTCCTGTGTGGTTACGCATAATTTTACGGCGAATCATATCGGCCTCGATGTCGGAATCTGTAATGCCAAGATTGGTGTATTCCAAAAGAGTTCGGGCATCTTTGTATTGCTTATAGTAACCATAACCGTAGGTGTAGAATCCTGTTGCCGATAGATTCCATTTGTCGGTCAAGCGGTGGTTTAGAATGAGCTGATTGTTGATTTGCAGATAGTTGTCGGTCTGGTCATCGTAATAATCAACGTGAGTGCCATCAGCTAAGGTGTGTGGGCCATTTGAGGTTTCGTATTGTCCCTCGGTGTGGTATCGACGACCATATAGCTCCATCTCCTCTTTTGTTACACCCGTATATGTTAAGTTGGTTTTTGCCTTGCCACCAAACGAGAGTAATTTCAAAGTTGTACGGTCTGAATAGTATGCGCCCTGAAACATATATGATTTAAGGTCGGTGGCACCTCTGTCGATATATCCGTCAGAACCGATGTGAGTCATTCGAGCATCAATGGCCCAATGCTCCTTCATAAGACCCGAGCTGATTCTTATGGCCTGCTTATTGGTGTTGTAAGAACCGTAGCTAAGCGAAGCTTCACCTTCGAATTCCGAGGTAGGTGCTGCGGTGGTCATACTTACTGCACCTCCGAATGCTCCCGTTCCATTGGTCGATGTTCCTGCGCCACGTTGTACTTGAATGTCACCTACGGCTGAAATCAAATCGGGTGTATCGTACCAATATGTGGAGTGAGAATCGGGATTGTTTAATGACATTCCATTTACCGTAACATTCAAACGTGTAGCATCGGTTCCTCGCAGACGAATCGAAGTGCCGCCAATGCCGATGCCTGTTTCGTTGGTGGCAATCATCGATGGAGTAAGTGCAAGCAACGATGGAATATCCAAGCCGTAGGTGTTACGCTTGATTTGCTCTTGTGAGAGGTTGGTATGTGCCACAGGAGTTGATTTGGTGGCTCGTGTGGCAATGACGTGGATTTGTTGCAAACGGCCCTCCATAGAGATTGTGTCGGTTTGGTACGACTGCGGAGAGTGATTCAGATTGGGATTTGGCACGCCATCTTGCGCCCAAATGTTGCCAAGCGACAATGCTGCAATGGCAAGAGTAAAAAAAGTCCTTTTCATTTTTAATTATTTAAGTTAAAAACAGAAAAGGGGTATGTTTGTTGATTACGCTTCTCCCGGTCTCAGCATTACCCGTATCCGGTTCAATGGGTATAATCTCAGCCTGATAGTAAGGCACCCCTTAGATGTCGGGGCAAAGATAATAAAATCTCACAAAATAACTTATGTCTAATAAACGTTTTTTTGTATATTTGCTCTCAAATTAAAATTGATGGAACTATGAATAGTGTTATTTCTGACGCAATTAAGTATATTGGAGTTGATGATATGGAGCTTGATCTTTTTGAAAGTCAATATATTATCCCCAATGGAATGTCTTATAATTCATATCTCATATTAGACGACAAGGTGGCAATAATGGATAGTGTCGATGCTCGCAAGAGTGAAGAGTGGCTCGAAAAATTATCTTGCGCACTTGGCGATAGGACTCCCGATTATCTCGTTGTTCAACATATGGAGCCCGACCACGCAGGTAGTATTGCTGCTACGATAGAGAAATATCCGCAAATAAAGATTGTTGCTTCGGCTCGTGCGGTGCAGATGATGCCTCAATTCTTTGAGGATATTGATTTTTCTTCGAGAACAATTGCTGTCAAGGAGGGTGATACACTCGAATTGGGAACTCATACGTTACATTTTATTATGGCACCGATGGTGCATTGGCCCGAAGTTATGGTGTCGTATGAAAGCCACGACAAAGTGGTCTTTTCGGCTGATGCGTTTGGTAAGTTTGGAGCTTTTGCCTGCGATGAGGAGTGGGCGTGTGAGGCTCGCCGATACTATTTTAATATATGTGGCAAGTATGGCGCACAGGTGCAGTCGTTGCTCAAAAAGTTGGCAGCATATGATGTGAAGTGTATTTGTCCGTTGCACGGCCCAATTTTGAGCGAGAATTTGGGCTATTACATATCGCTTTACAACACTTGGAGCTTGTATGAGCCAGAGAGCGAGGGTGTGTTTGTGGCTTATGCTTCGATTCACGGTGGTACAGCTGCCGCAGCTCAAAAGTTGCGCGAGATGCTACTTGCCAAAGGTGAAAAGAAGGTTGCAATCGCCGATTTGAGCCGAGATGATATGGCTGAAGCGGTTGAAGATGCGTTTAAGTATGGTAAGATGGTTGTTGCGGCGGCTTCATATGATGGTGGGGTATTCCCTCCAATGCACGACTTTTTGCATCACCTCCAAATCAAAGGTTATCAGAAACGTCGTGTGGGAATTGTGGAGAATGGCTCTTGGGCACCTGTTGCGGGCCGAGTTATGCGCTCGATGTTGGAGCAGATGAAGCAGATTGAAATTGTTGAGCCTATGGTTACAATTAATGCTCGAATGAAACGTGGTGATATACCTCAGTTGGAGGCTTTGGCCGATGCTATGGTGAGGGAGTAAATCGGAAAACAATACTCGCACAAAAATAAACAGGCTACTCAGTCATATCATTGAGTAGCCTGTTTGTATTAAAGTATTGCATTAGGTAACGTGGTATAATTATTTGAAATATCGAAAATTACCACCCTTGCATATTTTGTTCTTTTCCTGCTTTTACAATACCCTTTTTCGATTGACCATCTACATAAATATATAGTGGCTCATCGAACTCGACACATCGCATATAATCGCCATCAAACCAAGCAGGCATCTTCTCCAATTGCTCTAAATCGAGTGAGCCATCACCTTGCGAGGGGTTAAGCGAGAGATAACCGACACCCAACGAAGTAACGTTCTGGAAGAAGTGGGTGCCTTGACTTGACTCTATATTAAAGTGAGGTAATGCCGATTCGACAATAACCCTTGCCTCTGAGATATGAGCCCACTTAACGGGCACTCCCAAATTGGGGTCTGATGAGCCCCAACGGCCTGTGCCAATCAAGACATATTCGTGACCCTCCTCGCGCATACGTTTATTTATGGTGTATAGTTCATCGGCTATCTGCTGAGTTTTGAGCGATGAGAATTTATCAAACTTCATATATACTATGTGCTTGATGTCACGCATACGCCCGACACCCAATGCGCACTCGGAATATACGACAGCGTTGCTCTTGTCAACTTTCGACCAATCGAGTTTTACACTCTCTTCGTTACGGATAATTGGGCGTATTTGTAGAAGATTGAAAATCTGCATCTCGCCGATAGGTACGTCCATATTCACCGCAAACTCTATCTCCACTGGACAACGCATCTCGTCTTCTCCCATCTGCAACATATCGCGGATAATGGCAGCCAACGGGAAGGCGTTGTATTTCAATATGCGATTGAATGTTATCACACGGAAATATCGCGACAAGGTTGGACTTTCGCTTATTCGATTATTCTGATAGTCGAAATACGAGCAGGCATACTTCGCATTGCGAAAATCATTCATTCTCGATACGGGTATTCGCTCGATGTTTATCGCATCGTCGGTCGATTGACGGAAGTTGTCAGGGTTGAGACTTAATGCCATAACCTCAGTCTGCGCATCTTGTACGGTAAGTTCGGTTGTAGAGGTTTGCAATGCCTTGTCGGGATAGACCGGTGAGAATCGAAGGCTTCGACCTCCATCGACGACAGCCTTTCCTAATCCCATCACAATATTGCAAACACCATCTTCGGCCTTCTCGTAGCCCAACGGATAGAGATTTTGTGAGCGTGCCACGCCTGATAGAGTAGGGAAGAAGTATCCGTTCTGCTCGGTACCACACACCTCCTGAATAAGCACAGCCATCTTCTCCTCCGACAATAGATTTTGTGACGATTGAATATAAGCCTTCGATGAGGAGAAATATACCGACGCATATACGCTCTTGATTGCACGAACCAACATACGAAGCATCTGGTCGTCGTTGTCGCATCGCGGAATCATATAAGTAGAGTAGATTCCAGCAAATGGTTGATAGTGCGAATCTTCCAGCTTTGATGAAGAACGTATCGCAAGCGGTTTGCGGCACGTCGCGACAAAGACTTTCAACTTCTGATACAATTCAACGGGTAGGGTAGAGTTCAAAAATTCAGACAAGATACCTTCATCGTCCAAATCGCGGCTGATAACATATTTCAGACCGTTTAGCTTTATGAATTGGTCAAAGTAGTCGGTGGCAACCACCAAACTGCGCGGAATCATAATTCGCACATTGGGGTATTTGTAGTATTGGTTGTACTTTGCCAACATACTATTCATAAAGGCAAGTCCGCGAGCCTTACCGCCAATTGAACCCTCACCCAAACGTGCAAAACCTATGGCATCGCTATAAGTCTCTTCGTTGAATTGAGCAACCAAGCCCTGGCCAAGCATCGTGCGGTAATCCTTGAAGAGCGATACCAAAGCTGCTCGGTGCTCGGATATGGAGCTAAAATGGCTACTGTTAATATTTCTTAGCACATTTGCCAGAGGGAACAATCCTCGCGAATAGAGCCACTTCGAGAGTTTCATCTGCGAGAGGTGAGATTCCAGTACTTCGTCTGAAACGGTTGCAATCAGCTCCTGCATCTGCATCAAGTCGCGAGCTCTACCAACCTCGGCACCAGTATTTGGGTCGCGGAATACGAATTCGCCAAAGCCAAACTCACGCAGGATAACATCTTGCAACTCCGAAAGAAGTGTCTTTGATGATTTTGAGATAAAACCAACCCCCATCTGCTCGGCAATAGAGCTGTAATTTTCTTGCGAAGATTGCATAATCATAGGCATCCAAGGAGTTTCAGCCTTAATCATCTTGCAGATTTCCACGCCAGCGTCGAGCTTCTCATCCTCGGCTCTGTCGCCCTGCTTTATAATCAATCCTACGTCTGAGATGACACCAAGAAGATTCTTCTTGTATCGCGAGTAGGTTTCGATTGCATCGGTATAGTTGGTTGTGAGCAACACCTTAGGACGAGCTCGCTTACGGTTAATCTGCTGCTGCTCGTTGTAGGCATCTTTCAAAAATTCGCTATTCTGCACAAGAAGAATCTTATACAATTCTGGCAGATAAGTCGAATAGAATCGCACCGAATCTTCCACCAGCAGAATAGCTTGCACACCGCCCTCCAAGATGTCGGATTCGGCATTGAGCTTATCCTCCATAAGTTTAATGATGGCGATGATAAGTTCGGGATTACCGTGCCAGCAGAAGATATTGTCGATAGCTGTGCAATTCTGCTCGTCAATCTGACGATAAATCTCTTTCGAGAAACTGGTGAGCAACACTACGGGGAGCGAGGGGTAAATCTTCTTTACCTCTCGTGCAAAATCAAACACATTAGGCTCGCCAACATTGTACATCGTGAGCACAAAATCGAAATCGCTTCTATTTGAAAGCATCTCCAATGCATCGGCCGTAGATTCAACTCTGGTAAACGATGGAGGGTTACTCATATTAAGTTCCATATATTCTCGGTTAATCTGCGACTCTATGTGGCCGTCTTCTTCAAGAATATAGCCGTCGTATGTGCAACACACCAACAAAATCTTGTGGATACGGTGCTGCATAAAGTGATGCGGCTCCTGATTGTCTATCGTAAGATATGTGTTTTGAATCTCCATAGTGCGATAATTTTTGTGGTTTGTGAGAGGTGCAAACAACGTAACAACTCACACGATGCAACAAAGATAATAAATCTCGCTGATAATTATTGCAAAATTATTAATTTTGCGTATGTAAACACTTATATAATGAGTATGAAAGTTAATATTGAAGAACGCGCTGCTCGTGCCAAAGAGTTTTTCTTGTCGGGATATAATTGTGCGCAATCTGTTTTTCTTGCCTATCGGGACTTTACAAATCTTGATGAGCAGACTGCCGCTATGGTGGCATCTCCGTTTGGAGGCGGTATGGGCCGTCTGAGAGAAGTGTGTGGTGCAGTGAGTGGAATGAGCCTCGTGGTAGGATTCCTATATCCAAATTTTGACCCTACAAATGCCCAGAGTAAAAAGGATAATTATGCGGCAGTTCAAGAGCTGGCCGAAAGTTTCCGCAAGGAGAATGGATTTATAGTTTGTCGTGAATTGTTGGGACTTGCCCAACAGAAAGATGACCCAACGCCATCACCTCGAACAGAAAGTTACTACAAGCGTCGTCCTTGTGCTGAATATGTGGCTGCGGCAGCCCGAATAGTTGGGCAGAAGATTAATTCGATGGAAGAGTAAATAAAAAGAATAATCCCAAAAACTTGAATATAGTTTTTGGGATTATTTGTTTGTTTTGTTGAAAATTATTTCTTCTCCTTCAAAAGGTCACGAATCTCAGCAAGCAACAACTCCTCCTTAGTAGGCTCTGGCTCGGGAGCAGGTGCGGGTGCAGGTGCAGGCTCAGCCTTCTTCTTGTTGATGGAGTTCATAATCTTAACCATAAGGAATACGCAGAATGCCAAAATGGTAAAATCAACAATCTGCTGAACAAATGCACCGTAGTTCCAAGTAACGGCAGGAGTGACTACTGCGCCAGCAGCATCTAAAACCTGCTGTTTGAGTGTGAGCTTCAACTCGGAAAAGTCAACACCACCTACAATCAGGCCGATTGGAGGCATAATAACATCGTTAACCAACGATGTTACGATTTTACCGAAAGCACCACCGATGATGACACCGACTGCCATATCCATCACGTTACCTTTAACGGCAAACTCCTTAAATTCTTTCAAAAATCCCATAATATTATACTTTTTAGATTGAAATTTGCTATAAAATAGTCTGCTATATGTTGCGAAGATAGCGATTATTAATTGATTAGGCAAGTGAGCAGGAAAAATATCGTCTATTTTATCGTCAAAATAATCACCTACTATCGTTTGGAATGTATTGACAAGGCTTGATAAATTGTTTTGAGATTATATAAGTTTGAATCTTGGATTTCGGTGTAATTTCTTATCTTTGCAAAAACAAGAATTATGAGTAAACTTGAACCATATCAGATAGAGTACAACGCGCAAGAGGT
Source organism: Alistipes sp. (assembly GCA_017465605.1). GTDB lineage: Bacteria > Bacteroidota > Bacteroidia > Bacteroidales > Rikenellaceae > Alistipes. The sequence goes on along the minus strand of JAFTVW010000007.1, from coordinate 128,898 downwards.
AGAGTTGTGTGGTGAGGTGAAAGCTGGATTCCCAAGTCCCGCCGATGACACTCCGCACGAAAGGTTGGATCTTATGCGATTGATTGTTCGCCACCCGGCCTCTACGTTCTATTTCAGAGTGAGTGGGGTGAGTATGGTGGGTGATAGTTTCGACGATGGCGATATAATTGTGGTTGATAAAAGCCTAGAAGCCACAGATGGCTCAATTGCAGTCTGCTATGTTGATGGAGAGTTTACCATAAAGCGAATTCGTCGCGACAAGGATTGTTTGTGGCTTATGCCCTCAAACGAGAAATATCCGCCTATCCGAGTAACAGCAGAGAACGAATTTGCTGTTTGGGGAATCGTAACCTATATAATAAAGAAGGTATAACGATGTATGCTCTTGCCGACTGCAACAACTTCTTCGTTTCGTGTGAGCGAGTTTTTAGGCCCGATTTGAATCGAAGGCCTGTAATCGTGTTGTCGAACAACGACGGCTGCGCAATTGCTCGAAGTAACGAAGCGAAGGCTCTCGGTATTGATATGGGTGCGCCACTTTTCAAGATTCGTGATATTGTAAATCGTCATAAAGTAGCAGTCTTTTCGGGGAATATGGCACTCTATGGCGATATGTCACGACGAGTTCAACAAACATTGCTTGAATTTGCTCCCTCAATCGAACGATATAGCATCGACGAAGCATTTATCGATTTATCGGGAATGTCATATGTTGATTATGATGCATTGTCCAAAGAGATTTCGCGTCGATGCCTTCATAATACGGGTATTCCTGTGTCAGTTGGCATTGCACCCACAAAAACACTTGCTAAAATTGCATCGAAACTCTGCAAACAATATCCTCGCTTGAAAGGCGGCTGCTATATGTATCGCCCCGAGGATATAGAAAAGGTGTTACGAAAATTCCCCATTGGTGATGTGTGGGGTATTGGCCGTCGTTATCGCCGAAAGCTATCGGATTGCGGAATCAATACAGCTTACGACTTTACCCAACTATCGTCGGAGTGGGTGCAGGCATTGATGGGTATTACCGGCGTGAGAACTTGGCGTGAGCTGAGAGGGGAGGTGTGTATAGAGTTTGAAGATGGATTTCAAGCCAAGCAATCAATTTGCACATCACGAAGTTTTGCCAGCGAGATTTATGATTTCGATGAGCTATCGGAGCAAGTTGCCAAATTTACAACAATGACGGCTGCCAAATTGCGTAAACAAGGCTCTGCGTGTGGTCAGTTGCACGTCTTTGCGTGGACAAACCGTTTCAAAGAGGAGGAGACAAACTATAAGGGAAGTAGCGAGGTTGCGGTATTTGATTCTGCGACCGACAGCAGTATAGTGATGCTCAAAGCGGCCAATAAAGCCTTGATGAATATTTTTAGGCGAGGTTGTGGATATAAAAAGGCGGGCGTGATTGCCACCGGGATTATTCCTCGTGATAGCGTGCAGGCCAGCCTGTTCGATTCTTCTGATCGCACACGTCATAGCAAGATTATGCAGGCCATAGACAAAATCAACAATTCGATGGGGAGCGATTCTGTGATTATTGCATCGCAGGGTTTTAGTGATGTGAAAATGCGCCACGAACATCGTTCACCTCGTTATACTACCGATTGGGCCGATATACCGACCGTTAAAGTAAAGTAGGGTAGTGCCACATTATTTAATATGCACCAACGTAGATATATTAGTAGCTGTATCGGTGATTATTTGTGTGGGGAAAACTACTACAATAAAATTTCTCTTAGCTTTGCGCAACTGCTCTCTGCATCATCACGATTGAAATGAAATGGAGTAATGCCACACTTCTCGGCCACTTCGACATTCTCGATTCTATCGTCAATAAACATCGTCTGCGAAACATCTAACCCATATCGCTCGATAAGAATATCGTAAATTTGTCTCATTGGTTTAACCACGCCCTCTTCGCACGAAACAACTTCCCCATCGAAATTCTCATAGACAGGTTGCTGGCGCAAATAGTTGATAAACTCGCGCGACATATTTGAAAGTACATATAGTTTATAACCTGCGGCCTTCAAATCACGAATCAGAGCAGCAGTTGGAGCAATGGTCTCTTGACGAGAGATTGATGCGAGAATCATACTGCGGGTGTATTCCTCCTCTACACCTCGGAATGCGCTCAAATCGCTTATGACTTTATCGAAACTCGATACTCCCATATCGTAGTCAACCCAAAATTGCGGCATAGGCGATTGGGCAACATATGAAAAGAAACGCTTAAACTCTTCACTACTTTTGTTTGGATTCTGGGCAAAGACCACTCGTCCGAGGTCAAAAACAATATTCTTCATATCTACAAAGATACGGATTGCTCATTAGAATCGCAAATTATCGTACAAGAAACTCTGCTTCGAAAGGTGAAGTGCGAATGAAAGATAGGTGAGAAACAAAAAAAATTAGCGGGGATTTTGATTCGTTTTAGCGGTGAAATTCCTTGAAAATGACTCTTTCGGAGCCAAAAATCGAAAAAAAGAACATATTTTCGAAAAAAAATCACCAAAAAACTTGACAATCTTAAACTATAAAACTATATTTGTAATATAATTCAATGCTAAATTGATAACAAGTAAACAGAAGCAACACATTTTTTTATTGTAAACATAATTAATATTACCGGTATGAGAAGAAAAAAAGGAGAACTCACCAGAGGTGAAGAGGAAGTAATGCACCACATTTGGAACTTGAAGGAGGCAACAGTAAACGACATCGTTGAGAATATGGCTGATCCAAAGCCTAAATATACGACTGTTGCAACTTTTATCAAATTGTTGGAGAATAAGGGTTTTGTTGACCACTATCAGATGGGTAAAAGCTATGTCTTTATTCCTGTTGTCAAGAGAACCGAGTATGCAAAGGTTGTTGTTGATAGTATGATTAGCAACTATTTCGAGGGCTCAATCTCTAAGATGTTGGAATATTACACTGAGCGTGAGGATATTTCTGCTGAGGAGATAGAGGCTATGGCTAATGTTGTTAGCAACTTGAAGAAGTAGCTTCCTCTAAGTTCCTGTTTTAGCTGCCTTTACGAAAGAGTGAGGTAGTAAAACAGCAAATTTCACCCTTGCCAAACGGCAAGGGTGTTTTTGTATGATTGCTTGCAAGGGGCGTAATTGAAAAAATTATTAGGCCAAAAAATTGGGGTTGACAGGCAAGTTTGTCCGTCAACCCCAAATCACTTCTCAGCAGACGTTGTTTACATCTCTGCAAAATATTTGTAGAACAAAGGTATTGTTCTTACGCCCTTATCGAATTGGTCTAAACCATAACTTTCGTTTGGAGAGTGGATTGCGTCTTCCGACAAACCAAATCCAATAAGTATTGACTTTATACCCAAGATGCGCTCAAATCCGCTGATGATTGGAATTGAACCACCAGAATAGAATGGTAATGGTTTCTTACCAAAGGTGTCCTCAATAGCCTTCTCGGCTGCCTGATATGCAGCCATATCGGTTGGTGAAACGTAAGGTGCACCACCGTGCAAGAACTTAACATTCACCTTTACACTCTTAGGGGCAATTGCGCGGAAATGCTTCTCGAACAACTCACCAATCTTCACAAAATCTTGATTAGGAACTAAACGCATAGAAATCTTTGCAGATGCGCGTGATGGGATAACGGTCTTTGTTCCCTCTTGGATATAACCGCCCCAAATACCGTTCACGTCGAGTGATGGACGTACGCCTGTACGCTCAATAGTGGTGTAGCCTGCCTCGCCCTCCACATCGTCAATGTCGAGTGCCTTCTTGTAATCCTCCAACGAGAATGGAGCTTCGTTGAATGCTTTACGCTCAGCCTCGGTTAGCTCGCGTACATCATCATAGAATCCGGGAATAGTCACGCGGCCGTTATCATCGACCAATGATGAAACCAGACGAGTCAAAACGTTTGCAGGATTGGCAACAGCACCGCCAAACAATCCTGAATGTAAGTCCTTATTAGGACCAACAACTTCGACCTCCATATAAGTCAAGCCACGCAAACCGCAAGTGATAGATGGGGTATCCATCGAAATCATTGAGGTATCCGATACCAATATAATATCGGCCTTCAACAACTCCTTCTGCTCCTCGCAGAACTTATAGAGGCTTGGAGAACCAATCTCCTCTTCGCCCTCCAACATAAACTTCACGTTGCAGGGGAGTGAATCTGTCGCACACATAGCCTCGAATGCCTTGGCGTGCATAAAGAGCTGACCCTTGTCGTCATCTGCTCCACGTCCCCAAATACGACCATCTTTAACAACTGGCTCAAAGGGCTCGGTGTTCCACTCTGCACGAGGGTCAACAGGCATTACGTCGTAGTGACCATACACCAATACTGTCTTGGCCGCTGGGTCAACAATCTTCTCGGCATATACAACGGGATTGCCATCGGTTGGCATCACCTCGGCACGGTCGGCACCAGCCTTAACGAGCGACGTAGCCAACCACTCGGCGCACTTAACCATATCCTCCTTATGCTCCGACTGTGCGCTGATTGAAGGAATGCGCAAAAGCTCGAACAACTCCTCCAAAAATTGTTCTTTATTGCTATCAATATAACTCTGTACTTTTTCCATATTTTAATATCATTTTAGGTGTTCAAATTGCAGTTCGGCAGGCGAAAATTATAGGCCGCAAATTTCCTTGATTTCGCCAATAAAACGCTGTGCCAAAGCATCGGCCTCGGCGGCTGATTTAGCCTCGGTATAGACACGAATAATTGGCTCGGTATTCGACTTGCGAAGGTGTACCCAATTAGCAGGGAAATCGATTTTTACACCATCTATATCGTTCACATTTTCACCAGCATAACGACCCTTCATTTCAAGTAATACTTTATCTACATCGATAGCCGGTGTGAGCTCGATTTTGTTCTTCGATGCGAAGTATGCAGGATAGCCTGCTCGAAGCGCACTCATCGAACAATTTTTCTTAGCCAAGAACGTAAGGAATAAGGCTACTCCCACGAGCGCATCGCGACCATAGTGAAGAGCAGGGTAGATGACTCCGCCATTGCCTTCGCCACCGATTACAGCACCCGTCTGTTTCATCATTGCTACAACATTCACCTCGCCTACGGCAGATGCAGTGTAAACGCCACCGTGAGCTTCGGTCACATCACGCAATGCGCGCGAAGAACTGAGGTTTGAAACGGTGTTACCCTTTGTGTGCGAAAGGATATAATCTGAAACAGCAACCAAAGTGTACTCCTCTCCAAACATTGAGCCATCTTCGCATACCAAAGCCAAACGGTCAACATCGGGGTCAACGACAACACCCAAATCAGCATTCTCGCGACGGATAACTTCTGAAATCTCTGTAAGATTTTCGGGAAGTGGCTCGGGATTATGAGCAAACTCTCCGTTAGGCTCGCAATTGAGTTTTACAACCTCGCAACCCAACTTTTCCAACAATGCAGGAATTACAACACCGCCAATAGAGTTAACGGCATCTACAACAACCTTGAATTTGCGCTCCTTAACGGCATCAATATCTACCATATCCAATGCCAAAACCTGCTCAATGTGAGTAGGGTTAAAGTCCTCGCGCGAAATAACTTTGCCGATAGAATCTACCTGTGGAAAATCGTATGCATCGTCGTCAGCCAAAGCCAACACTCGCTTGCCTTCGGCATCGTTCAAGAACTCTCCCTTTTCGTTTAGAAGTTTCAGAGCGTTCCACTGCTTGGGATTGTGTGAAGCGGTGATGATAATACCTCCATCGGCTTTGTGTGTGATTACCGCCATCTCAGTTCCCGGGGTAGTACAAAGACCGACATTGATAACATCGGCACCACAACCAAGCAACGTTCCCTCGATAATATCGTTAACCATCGTTCCTGAGATGCGGGCATCGCGTCCGACAACGATAGTCAAACGCTTGCCAGAGTGTTTTTCGCTCATAAAACGCACATAGGCAGTGGTGAATTTCACGATATCGATAGGTGTCAAATTGTCACCTTGTGAGCCTCCGATAGTCCCTCGAATGCCCGAAATAGATTTAATTAGTGTCATATAGTTATTTTTTAGCCTTTATACTTTGTATAAAAAAAGCGAATTTTATTTTGTAATTCGATGTAAATATATTACTTTTATGCCATATAAAAAAGTAAAAGCGATATTTTTTATTATATGCAACCGAGAATCATTCCTCCTTCGGAGTTGATTATCAACGACGATGGCTCAGTTTTTCATCTTCATTTGCGACCAGAGCAGCTGGCCGACACCATTATTTTGGTGGGTGACCCAGCGCGAGTTGAACAGATTGCACAACACTTCCAGAGTGTGGAGTGTCGAGCTGCCAATCGCGAATTCAAGAGCGTGACAGGTTGCTATAATGGGAAACGAATGACGGTGCTTTCAACTGGTATCGGAATTGGCAATATTGATATCTGTGTTACTGAATTAGATGCTTTGGCAAATGTAGATTTCGCCACTCGTACTGAAAAATCGCAACGAAAACAACTCACCATCGTAAGATTGGGTACATCGGGAGCATTACAACCCGATATTAAAGTAGGCGAGGTGGTTTATGCCCGTACGTCGGTTGGGTTTGACAGTTTGCTGGGTTATTATGCTGGGCGTAACAATGTGTGTGATTTGGATATTGAGAAGGCGTTTATTAAGCACACCTCTTGGAGTGAGCTTCTCCCCAAACCATATTTTGTAAATTCCGATGATAGGTTATGGGAGTTATTCAAGGATAATGTTACGGAGGGTATCACTATTGCTGCTCCCGGATTTTATGCACCACAAGGCAGATGGGTTAGATTGCAACCAGCCGACCCTGATTTGAATGCAAAAATTGAGTCGTTCCGCCACAATGGTCGTCGTATTACCAACTTCGAGATGGAAGGCTCGGCATTGGCTGGTCTGGCCCGATTGATGGGGCATCGTGCAACTACAATGTGTACGATTATCGCTCAACGAATCGCCAAAGATGCTTGTACGGACTATAAGCCATTTGTCGATAAGATGATTCTTATGGCATTGGATAAACTCGCTACTTTGTAGGCGATATTGAAGATAAACACTGCAACAACAGCTATAAAGTTGCAAAAAGGAATAAGGATTTAACAACAAAGAAAATATATAAAATAATAACGAAAATAATTTAGTACAATGAAATTTACAGTATCAAGTTCAGCATTGCAGTCGTTGCTCGCTACAACAGGTAAGGTTATCAGCAACAAAAGTTCTCTTCCCATCTTGGAGTATTTCCTAATGGAGCTTAAAGATGGTCAGCTCACCGTCACTACATCTGATTTGGAGACAACTCTTATCGGTTCAATTATGGTGGATAACGTGGAGCGTGAAGGTGTGATTGCAGCACCGGGCAAGCTGATGCTCGATTCTCTCAAAGAGTTTCCCGAGATGCCTTTGGTGATTGAGGTTAACGACACAACTTGGGAGATTCAGATTATATGGAATAGTGGTCACCTCTCTATCCCCGGAGCGAGCGCAGTGAGCTATCCTGCGGTGCAGTCTATGGGTAGCGAGAGCAAGCACATTACACTCGATGTAGATATGTTGGTAAACGGTATTAACCGCACAATCTTTGCTACCGCTGACGATGAGTTGCGCCCTGTGATGAATGGTGTTTATTTTGATTTCACACCAGAGTCTCTCACGTTTGTTGCAACCGATGCTCACAAGTTGGTAAAGTATGCCGCAGAGAATACAACTGATTTCTCGGCTTCACTTATTTTGCCAAAGAAACCCGCAAACCTTTTGAAAGCTCTTCTCGCTAAGGAGGAGGAGCCAGTAGAGGTTACTTTCGATGCAAAGAATGTCACTTTCCAGCTCCAAAGCTTCAAGTTGGTGTGCCGTCTTATCGAGGGTAATTATCCCAACTACAATGCCGTTATCCCCGCAGCTAACCCCAACAAGGTGCTTATAGACCGCGTGGAGTTCGTAAATGGTATCAAGCGTGTGGCAGTATGTTCTAATCCAACAACAAACCTTATCCGTATGGATATAGCCGACAATAAGGTTAACCTTACTGCGCAGGATATCGACTTCTCGGTATCTGCAAACGAGACTATCTCTTGCAGCTACGATGGTCAGCCCGTTACAATCGGTTTCAAATCGACCTTCCTTGTGGAGATTCTCTCAAATATTGAGACTCCAACAGTTGTTATCGAGCTTGCCGATTCAACTCGCGCAGGTGTATTCAAGCCTGTTTACGACGATAAGCAGCAGAGTGAGACTCTGATGCTCTTGATGCCAATGATGATTAACGCATAATAGGCAAAAGATGAAACTAAACTTAAAACGCCCGATTGTCTTTTTCGATTTGGAGACAACGGGCGTTGATACGGCAAAAGATCGTATTGTCGAGATTTCGATGATAAAGATTATGCCCGATGGCGAGGAGGTCGTGCGCACGCGTCGTATAAATCCGCAGATGCATATTCCTGAATCAGCCACCGAAATTCACGGCATTACCGACGAAGATGTAAAAGATGCTCCGACGTTTGCACAGATTGCAAAGTCGCTCAGCCAATTTATCGAGGGTTGCGATTTTGGAGGTTTCAACTCTAATCGCTTCGATTTACCAATGCTCGTGGAGGAGTTTCTGCGAGTGGGTGTAGATGTCGATTTCCGTCGTCGCAAGTTTGTTGATGTGCAGAATATCTTTCATAAGATGGAGCAACGTACATTGGTTGCCGCATATAAATTCTACTGCGACAAAAACCTCGACGATGCTCACTCGGCTGAGGCCGATACCAGAGCGACATATGAAGTATTGAAGGCACAGCTTGATCGCTATCCTGAGTTGCAAAATGATGTTACGGCTTTGGCTGAATTCTCATCTCGTGGTGAGTCGGTGGATTATGCAGGGCGAATTGTCTATAACGATAAGGGTGTAGAGGTCTTTAATTTCGGGAAATACAGAGGTCGTAGCGTGAGTGAGGTGTTTCAGGAGGAGCCAAGCTACTATGCGTGGATGATGAATGGCGATTTCCCACTCTACACAAAAAAGGTGATTACCGAAATTCGTTGCCGAGATAAAAAATGTTAAACTACGCACAGCCCAACTTTTTATCTGGGCTTGTGACGTTAAAAAACTTATATGAAACCGTTAAAGAAAATCTTAACACTTGCTTTGGCTGCTACCACTTTGTCGGCTACTGCGTGGGAGTATATCCCACAGCCACAGAAGTCGGCTACGGTAATATTCATAAGTGGTAAAAAATATTATGTCCACACCGTAAAGTCGGGTGAAACATTGTTTTCGCTTGCCAAACAATACCAAGTAAGCGAAGAGCAGATTAAGGAGTGTAATCCGATTGCGGCCGATGGTTTGAAGATTGACCAAAGTATCAAGATTCCCGTTTCAGAGGCTGCGTTGGCAGATGCTCGCACCGACAAGAAGCGAAAGAAAGAGTTTTTGAGCCACCGAATCAAGGCTGGCGAAACACTATATTCGATTGCTCGCGATTATAATATTCCAGTGACTACAATTCGCGAGGATAACCCCTCCATCAACCCTCAATATTTGAAGGTGGGAGAGTCGTTGTGGATTCGCCGTAGCGATATGGGCTCTTCTTCGGAGAAGCAGGCTCAGGCCGAAATGGACGCATATGCACAGGCTTTGAATGATGCAGTTGATGATGGTTTCGACTATTATGTTGTAAAGCCGGGTGAAACAATTTACTCTTTGTCGCGCCGTTTCGGAATCAGCGAGAAGGATTTTGTTGCCAACAACGATGTTGCAAACGGCTTGAAGGCAGGTGCTGTGATTCGTATTCCTCAATCGAAGGAGGAGAATCTGCGAGTGATTGAAGCTAACGATGCTTTGCAAAATAATGCTACAATCGAGGCCCATTCGAGCGACGAAAATATTGTTTTCCGCTCTTTGGAGCAGGGTAAGATTCTCAACATTGCACTTATGCTCCCACTCAATGTCGGCTCTAAGCCCAATGCAAGCTTTGTAGAGTTCTATCAAGGTTTTCTTTTGGGTGTCGAGAAGCTCAAAGAGAGTGGTAAGGGTGAGGTTAAATTATCGGTTTATAACACCGAGCACGACCAAACAAAGGTGCAGCAGATTGTACAGAGCCAGCTGTTTGAGGGTACAAACCTTATCGTAGGCCCTGTCTATGAGGACGAGTTGCGCCCCGTATTGCAGTATGCCCAAACAAATGCAGTCCCTGTTGTGACTCCATTGGCTAATATCGAGTCGGTAAATAGCCCTGCATTGTTCCAGCTTGCCCCAACATCGGAGAAAAAGTACGATAAGATTGCCAATTTGTTTGATGGTGGTCGCGATATATATCTGATATATGCTTCATCTTATGATAAGGAGTTCGAGGCGGAGGTATTGAAACAACTCGAAGGCAAGAACTATGCAGCATATAATTACTCTTTCGACCAGAAGTCAATATTCACTCCAAAGAATGCTGCGGCACGCCCAATCGAACTTATGGACGATATATTGAAGGAGGAGAAACCTTGCCTGTTTGTTGTGTTGGCTAACGCCGAAACCGATGTTGACCGTATTTTGGGTACAATCTCGTCGGCGAAGGTTGCCATTACAGAGCGTAGCGAGAAGTGCGCCCAATATGTAGTGCTCGGTACATCACGTTGGGGTCGTTACAATAATATCGACCATACATCGTATTTCAACAATAATGTAGTGATGATTTCGACCTATCACGCAAAGCGTGATTCCCAGGTTGTTCGTGAGTTCGATAGCAACTATATCAAATCATACAATAGCCTGCCATCACTCTATTCATATAGAGGCTACGATACGGCTATTATGTTTGGTATGGGAATGTACTCTGATATTGAGTACAATATGCTCGACAAGCGTTACACTCCGTTGCAGACTACCTATAAATTTGTACAGAGCAAGGAGGGCGGCAATTATGTGAATCAGGAGTGGATAAGAGTAAATTACAATAGTAATTATACCATTACCCTCGAATAGAGCTTAGTTATGTCAAATGTCTCAAATAGCAATATCCCTGAAAAGACAATCGAGCGATTGAGTGAATACCGTCGCTCGTTATTGTCGTGCCATAAACAGGGCATTACCCACATATTCTCTCACGTTTTGGCTGGTATGCACGGAATTACGGCTGTGCAGGTACGCCGAGATTTGATGTTGATTGGCTTTTCAAGCGATACCAAGAAAGGATATGATGTGAAGGTGCTAATCGAATTCATAAACAACATTCTTGATAGCGAGAGTGTGATGAATATCGCTGTGATTGGTATGGGCCATTTGGGACAGGCTATCACCAAGTACTTCAATAGCAAAGGTCTGAAACTTCGCATTGTTACTGCATTTGATATCGACCCTGAAAAGGTAGGCAAAACCATCGACGATATTCCGTGCTATCATATGAATCAGTTTGAGGAGGTTGTTTCGTCGATGGATATCAGTATTGTTGTCATCTCTTCACCTACACGAGTTGCACATACACTTGTTGTTCCAATAATCAACGCAGGAATCAAGGGCGTGTTGAATTTCACATCGGCACCGCTCAACTTTCCGCAAGGAATTGTGTCGGAGAACTACGACATCACGACAATTCTCGAAAAGGTCGCATACTTTGTTAAGGAGAGCGACGAGAGCAATAATAAGAACTAACAGTTGCTATCTAAAAAGTATTTGTGATGAGGGTATTTCGAGGATTTGACAATCTGCCGCACTTTAATCGGGCTGTCGCAACAATGGGTTCGTTTGATGGTCTTCACGGTGGTCATTTGGAACTGTTGCGTAGGGTGAATAAGATTGCAGACGAGAAAGGCGGAGAGAGTATAGTCCTCACTTTTGAGCCGCACCCACGATATGTTTTGGGTACGGGAGAGGGTTTATATCTGCTAAGCACTTTGGAGGAGAAGTTGCACTTGATTGAGGAAGCAGGTATCGACAACGTTATTATTATTCCATTTACAATTGAATTCAGCCGCACTTCGCCCGAAGATTTCATAAAGCAGAATATCGCAGCTATTGGGATTGAAACTTTGGTCGTGGGCTATAATCATCGATTTGGCCATAACAAGCAGGGTGATTACAACTTCTTGGAGAGTCAAGGCAGCCGCCTTGAAATACATATGGTAGAGCAACAACAGATGCAGCAGAGCAAAGTGAGTTCTACAATCATTCGCCACACAATCGAAGAGGGCAATATGGCGCAAGCGGCCAAACTTTTGTCTCACCCCTATATAATAATAGGTAATATCACAAGCGATGGCGTGGTGGAGAATTTAGATAAAGTAAAATTACTTCCACCCTCTGGCTCGTACTTTGCAACTATCGGCACTCGCCAAGTAGAGCTTGAAATTCAAGAGAATAGAATCCTGAAAGTGAAAAATTGGAATGGTTGTGGAGCTAACGTAAACGATGGCGAATCAGTTAAAGTAATAATTGAAATAAACGATGTAATCTGCATATAATTATGGCATTAGCAACATATGAACATCAATTCAGAGTGCGTTACAAAGATACCGACCAAATGGGTATTATGCACCACTCAAACTATATAGTTCTTTACGAAATGGCTCGCACCGAATGGCTTAGATATATGGGCTTGACCTATGCCGAAATTGAGCGTCGAGGTGTGATGTCGCCAATTATTGAAGTTCACTCGAAATATCTATATCCTGCATTTTATGATGAAGTGCTGACCGTAAAGGTATTTATGGACGAAATGCCATCGGCACGACTCGTTATCGGCTCGGAGGTGTATAACGAGCAGGGGCGATTAATCAATAAGGGTAGTGTGACACTCGGTTTTATGAATGCCCATACACGCCGTCCGTGTCGTGCTCCCGAATGGTTTGTTGCAGCATTGGAGGAGTACATAGCCAAAGAAAAATCAGACAAGTAAATTCTATAACAAAATAAGGTAGAAACGGAAGATATGAACACAAATAGTAAACTATACTTTGGTGAAATAATAGGAGTGTATATGATTCTATTGCTCTACTATTTCATTGCCGAGCATAGCTCGTGGTTTGTGGCAATACCTGCGTTTTTTATGAGCCTTGCCTCTCTTGCACATAGCCGACAGGGTGGGTGGGCAATTCCTGCCGCATTGCTATTTTCTGCCATAGGCGATTATGAGGGGTCGTTGCACAATTTCATTTTGCAAATACTCTTCTTTGCCATAGCTCATATCTTCTATATCGTTGATTTTATGCCCCAACGCAAGATGTCGAAGGTAAATAAGGCCCTTGCCGTCTTACCATTCGTCTATGCAGGTGTATTCTTAGGCATTCTCACGCCAAAGATGGGCAATGTGGTGGAGATAATAGCTGTTGTTATCTATGCTGCAATCATTGCAACGATGGGAGCATCGGCACTTATGCTTGATATTAAGCGTAAGTGGTGGTATGTAGTGGCGGCGATTCTATTTATATTCTCGGATTCGGTTATAGTGTTCAATAAGTATATCGAGCCTGTGAACAATGCATCACTCTGGATTATGACCACTTACTATGCAGCGCAGGGACTCTTTGCTACTCTGTGTCTGCTTCGCAGGCAAAAGTAATCTGCCAAATTTAGCCGTTATTCTGTCAGCCGCTACACTTTGGTATGCCAAAATGACATACAGTGAGTAGTGGCACATAGTTTGATGTTGTTATGTCGTGCTTAAACAAGTAAATAACAACAAAAAACAGATATAAAATGAAAAACGGAAAAATTGGCGTAACAACGGAGAATATATTCCCCGTTATCAAAAAATTTCTCTACTCTGACCACGAGATTTTCTTGCGTGAGTTGGTTTCAAATGCAGTAGATGCTACTCAAAAACTCAAAACGCTTTCGGCTAAGAATGTGTTTAAGGGTGAGTTGGGCGATGTTACAATCCACATTTCAGCTAATACAAAGAAAAAGACTCTGACCATAACCGATAAGGGTATCGGTATGACTGCCGAGGAGATTGACCGCTACATCAACCAAATTGCATTCTCAGGAGCAGAGGAGTTTTTGGCAAAATACAAAGACCAAGCTATCATTGGCCACTTCGGTTTGGGATTCTACTCATCGTTTATGGTTGCCGACAAGGTGGAGATTTTCACTCAATCATACAAAGAGGATAGCAAGGCTGTTCATTGGGTGTGCGACGGCTCACCAGAGTATAAGATGGAGGAGCTCAAAGAGAAGCGTGAGCGCGGAACATCGATCGTATTGCATCTGTCAGACGACTGCAAGGAGTATTGCGAGGAGCAGAAGGTCGAGGAACTCTTGAAGAAGTATTGCCACTTCTTGCCCGTAGCTATCGCATTTGGCAAGGTGAAGGAGTGGAAAGATGGCAAGTATGTTGATACCGAGAAGGATAATATCATCAACAACGTAGAACCATTGTGGACTCGCAAGCCAGCCGACATCACCGAGGAGCAGTATAAGGAGTTCTATCGTGAGTTGTACCCAATGAGCGAGGAGCCTCTCTTCTATATCCATATGAATATCGACTATCCGTTCAACCTTACGGGTATTCTTTACTTCCCCAAAATCAACAATAGCTTCGAGATTCAGAAGAATAAGATTCAGCTCTATTGCAATCAGGTGTTCGTTACCGACCAGGTGGAGGGTATCGTACCAGAGTATTTGACTCTCTTGCACGGTGTGATTGATTCGCCCGATATTCCACTTAACGTATCACGAAGCTATTTGCAGAGTGACTCAAACGTAAAGAAGATTTCAGGTTATATCACTCGCAAGGTGGCTGACCGATTGAAGGAGTTGTTCAACACTATGCGCTCGGATTATGAGCAGAAGTGGGACGATTTGAAGATATTTATCCAGTATGGTATTCTAACCGACGAGAAGTTTGCCGAGAAGGCTCAGGATTTTATGCTCTTGAAATCAACCGAGGGTAAGTACTTCACAGCAAAGGAGTACACCGAGTTGGTAAAGGAGAATCAGACCGACAAGAACAATAATATCATTATGCTCTACGTCGATGACCCTATCGACAAGCACCCATTCGTAGAGGCGGCAAAGGCTAAGGGTTACGATGTATTGGAGATGAATGGCCCGCTCGACAATCACTACATCAACTACTACGAGTCTAAGAATCAGAATGTTCGCTTCGTGAGAGTGGATAGCGATGTGATTGACAAACTTATTCAGAAGAAGGAGCAGATGTCGATGTCGCTCACCGAGGCTCAGCAGGAGATTATGCGTCCTGTGTTTGAGAGTCAGATGCCACAAGACGATAAGATTACCTACACAATCTCATTCGAGCCTATGGCTGCCGACGATGCACCTGTGGTTATCACTCAGAATGAGTTTATGCGTCGTATGAAGGATATGGCGAAAGTTGGTGGCGGTGGTATGAGCCAATTCTATGGTCAGATGCCCGACAACTTTACTATCGCTGTGAATGGCAACCACCCAATCGTGATTGATATTTTGGGTAAGGTCGAGAGCGAGTATGGCGACAAGTTGAAGACAACGACCAAGAAGATTGATGCCGCAGTTGCCGAGGAGCGTCGTTTCGAGGAGACTGTAAAGAATAAGAAGGAGGAGGATTTCACTCCCGAGGAGAAGCAGATGCGCGAGGAGCTCTCGAAGAAGGTTGTTATGTTGCGTGATGAGCGTAACGAGCGATTGAAGGAGATTGGCAAGCAGAACGGTTTAGTACGCCAGATTATCGACCTTGCATTGCTCTCGAATGGAATGTTGAAGGGTAAAAACCTTACAGACTTTATCCAGCGCAGTATTTCGCTCATTGAGAAGTAAGGAAGGGGAATTCAAAATTCAAAATTCAAAATCATTCCTATAATATCGAATGGGGAGTTGGTAAATGCCAACTCCTCTTTGTTTATGGGTATA
Source organism: Alistipes sp. (assembly GCA_017465605.1). Classification (GTDB taxonomy): domain Bacteria; phylum Bacteroidota; class Bacteroidia; order Bacteroidales; family Rikenellaceae; genus Alistipes. The sequence goes on along the minus strand of JAFTVW010000007.1, from coordinate 113,101 downwards.
AAAAAAAGGAGTGTCAAACAAATCAATGCAACACTCCTCATTTCTGAAGTTGTATATAAAGTGGAATTTTTAGGCTTGCGAGGCCCGAAAAACCACAGCATACTTGGCGTATGTGAGGATTTTGAGGGCGAGCGTAACGACAAAATTACCTTTATATACGGCTTCGTGTATCTACTAATAGAAGCAAGAGCTAATCTCCTTGTAGTTGTGAACGCGCTCGATAACCTCGGCGAAGATGTCGGCAACTGAAAGGACAGTGAACTTATGCAAATCCTTCTCAGGATTCAAAGGAATAGTATCGGTTACGATAACCTCCTGCAACTTGCTGGCGTTGATACGCTCGTATGCAGCACCCGACAAAATGGGGTGAGTGATAACCGCACGAACACTCTTCGCACCCTTATCCATAAGCATATCGGCAGCCATACAGATTGTACCTGCGGTATCAATCATATCGTCAACGATAAGGATATTGCGACCCTCTACCTCACCAATTGCGGTCATACTACCCACAACGTTTGCCTTAGCACGCTCCTTGTGAGAGATGATAATTGGAGTCTGCAAATGTTTTGCGTAAGCGTGAGCACGCTTTGCACCACCCATATCGGGCGAAGCAATTGACAAATCCTCGATGTTAAGGCTCTTGATGTAGGGAACAAAGATTCCGCTTGCATAGAGAGCATCAACGGGAACATCGAAGAAACCTTGAATCTGATCAGCGTGCAAGTCCATAGTCATCACGCGATCGGCACCAGCTGCAACCAACAAGTTTGCAACCAACTTTGCTCCGATGGGTACGCGAGGACGATCCTTGCGATCCTGACGAGCCCAACCAAAGTAGGGCATTACGGCAATAACCTTGTGTGCAGAAGCACGATGTGCAGCATCAATCATCATCAAAAGCTCCATCAAGTTGTCTGATGAAGGGAATGTTGACTGAATGATAAATACTGTGCAGCCACGAATAGACTCGTTGTAGTAGGGCTGGAACTCTCCGTCGCTGAATTGAAGAATCTCAGAATCACCCAACTTTGTGCCATAGCTGGCAACAATCTTCTCGGCCAAATATCGCGATGCGCGACCTGTAAAAAACTTAATCTTATGAATAGCCATTGTGTGTGTTGTATTATTGTTTTGCAAATATATACAAAATTATACTCCAAAAAGTCGATTTTGTGACGACTTTATCAAATAGTTATAAACAACTCTCAATAAAAGAGAGAATTTCATCTCTTCCCGTGCCCTTTTCGCTCGACGAACAAAGCATTGGAGGCAACTCTTCCCACTGCTCTGAGAGAGTTCGGCAATAACGCTCGACACTCTTTTTGCGTTGCGTGGCCGAGAGTTTATCGGTCTTGGTGAAAATTATGCCGAAAGGAATACCATTTTCGCCCAACATCTCGATAAATCTTAGGTCGATGGCTTGTGGCTCCAAACGCGAATCCACAAGAACAAACAGGAAGTGCATCTTCTCGCACTTTAACACATAGTCGAGAATGATTTTCGAGAACTCTCCACGTTGGCTCTTCGATACACGAGCATAGCCGTAGCCCGGTAAATCAACCAAGTACCAAGTGTTATTTATGCAAAAATGATTAATCAAACGAGTCTTTCCGGGAGTGGCTGAAACCTTGGCCAAGCCTTTGCGACCTGTGAGCATATTGATTAGCGACGACTTACCCACGTTACTACGGCCGATGAATGCAATATCGCGCAGGTCATCTTTGGGAACCTGCGAAATCTTCTCGGAACTACATTTGAATTCAGCTTTTGTAACTTGCATAACTATTGGCAGTCGGCATATTTTATCACAAAAGTATATAAAAAAAACCAAATAGCGAAATAGTTTGGCTTATAAAGCAAATCCCCGAAACCGTTTTTGTGATTTCGAGGATTGATTTTCTATTTTGTGCAATATGTGACTTGCAAGTTATTGGGATTGCCCGACGATTTACACATTGTCGGTGGGAGTGGAAGGCTCGTTGCTTACCGTATCTGGACGTGGCACCTCCACAAACAAATCTCTGTCTTGCGGCCACTCCTGCACGCACGACATTGCCGTATGTATCATTCTGCCGAGCGAATTGGTGAACGACGCGCCACGATAGTTGCTCGTATTGGTCAAGAATGCGTATGATATACCCGATGTCTTGTATTCAATATATGCACACGTTCCTGACATTGTACCTGTTCTTACGAGTGTTTGAGTGCTCTCGTGATACCTTGCCCAACCCAATGCGTAGTCACCTTTACGAGTTATATTGCGCATCTCGGCTACGCTCTCTGGTGAAAGAATATCGGGGACTTCGGGTTTGCCATCAATCGATGCTACTAATCTCAGCATCTCAACAGCCGAAGAGACCCAAGCGCCCGCTCCTTGCAGGCCTCGAATGTTGTGTCCACCATATTGACGAGGGCGCATCTCGCCGGAGCCATCGAAAGACTCAATGCGGTCGTTGGGGTCGTTTCCATAATATTTAACCTCCATAGGATAACGCTCCTCGTAGTAGTTGCGGGCTATATGCATATCGTAGCAACCTGCTGGCCAGAGTACGTGCTCTTGCAGATACTGTTCATAACTCTTTCCCGATGCAACCTCAATCACGCGCGACAGTACCAAATATCCCATATTGGAGTATTGCGCCGAGCCACCCGGACGATCGCGCAGACGTTGACGGAGCTGATAAGCAATGAGTTGGTCAGCAGTAGGGGTGGTGTCGAGATGTTCCCACTTGATAATGTCGGCAATTCGGAACATAGGGTCACCCATTCTGCGGCTGAATCCAGCTGTGTGATTCAGTAGATGGCGCACTGTGATATTTTCAGCTCGCTTATCTTTGATTTCGGTAAAATGCTTCAAGATTCCTTCTGCACCAAACACCTTATCATCAAGTCGAAGCAGACCCTCGTCGCAAAGCTTCATAATACCTACTGCGGTGATAAGTTTCGATGCCGATGCAACACGATATATGTGGCCCACCTCGGCTGGTTGATTTCGCTCCTCATCGGCCCAACCAAAACCTTTACAATAAATAAGGTGTTCGTCTTTCATTATGGCCAAAGATGCTCCACGAATGTTATAGCGAGCCATCCAATTGGCGATGTATCGCTCCATCTTCTCGGTAGCGGGAAGGTCGGACATCGCATTCGACAATGAGTCATTCAGACGATATTGCAACTCCTCCGGGATATCTGGTTCGGGCTCGGCCGTAATGATTCGATGGGTGAAAATAACCGCACCCACCAACAATACCCCAATGGCCAATACCAGAAATCGCTTCATTCGAGAAGAAAGTTTGAATTAAAACGCAAAAATAATAATTTTATTGTGTTTTCACAACAGCACACTCGATTGACGAGAGCAAAGGTTGGTTTATATCGGCTAATTTTTGTACTTTTGTAGCAACGAAAATCAAACACATAATGAAACAAATATTACATTTAAGCTTGCTTCTCGCATTGGTTTTTACTTCATCATCACTGCGGGCGCAAAACGAAGCGATAAATATAGATTCACTAAAAGCTGAAATCAAACAAGAACTCAAACAAGAGATACTCAACGATGTTAAAGCAGAGGTTGAGATAAAGCAGGATAAAAAGCTGAATTTCAATCTATATGGATTTATACGCAACTTTGTATGCTACGACACTCGTCAGAACTTGGCTTCAATGGGTGATACATTCAACATTATGCCACTTGATGAGCTGCTAAACGAAGACGGTACCGAGGATTTGAACCACTCGTCGGAACTTACATTTGTTGCCTTCACCACTCGACTGGGTCTTGATATTGCAGGTCCTCGTCTTGGCAAAGCGACATCGATGGCTAAGGTCGAGGCGGATTTTTGCGGTTACGGAGTCAATAACACAATGTTAAGATTGCGTCACGCATACGTCAAATTGGCGTGGGATAAAGTTTCGGTTACTATGGGCCAGACTTGGCACCCTATGGCGATTCAAGTCTTGCCGACTGTGGTCGGATTCTCACCGGGAGTGCCTATTGCACAGTTTAATCGAACACCACAATTGAACATTGATGTAAAATTAGGTAAAGGGTGGAATTTCTTAGCGGCAGCAATGTATCAGCACCCCAACACATCGGTTGGCCCGAATGGAGCGTCATACGACTATTCAAGATGGAGCAAAATTCCTGAATTATATGCATCGGTTAAACACGCAGGCGAAAAGTTTACTTTTGGAGTTGGCGTGGATTATTTGAGCATTATGCCGCGTAAAACATCTACCATTGTGCGAGAAACCACACTTGATGGCGTGACCACATCGCAGAGTGTAACGGTTAAGGTAAATGATAGAGTAACGGGAATATCACCAGAGGTTTTTGCGAATTATAAGAGTGGGTTGTTTGACTTAAAGTGGAAGTTTATATACGGCCAAAATCTCGCTCATCTTACGATGATTAGCGGATTTGGTGCTACATCGTACAATCCCGAAGATGGCTCATATAAATATGCTCCAATACGCAATGCTGCAACTTGGCTAAATATGACTTATGGCAAGAAGTGTCAAGTGGGAATATTTGGTGGATTTACCCAAAATCTCGGGGCAAAAGATGATTTTCTATCGGTTGATGATTTTTGGGTGAGAGGAGCAAAAAATACCGATTATATATATCGCATAGCACCGTTTGTCAGCTACAATGCAGGGCCTTTACAGCTCGCATTTGAGGTTGATTATACAGCAGTAGGATATGGAGATTTGGCAATTGATGGCCGTACAGATGCTCTGCGCGAGATAGGCAATTTGAGAACTTGCCTGATGGTTAAATACTCGTTCTAAATCTTTGAATTTATTTAATAAGCTAATTCGTCGTTGCGATAAATAGCATCTAATCAAAAAAACGGGGCGTTCATTCTTAAAAACTGAACACCCCTGTTTATGTTTGTTATTTGGCAATTTTCTCTAAAATTCCTTCGCAACCATCTTCCAAAAGATCAAGAACGAGCTCAAACCCCTCGCGACCTTCGTAATACGGGTCGGGAACATAGCTCCATTGGGGGTGATTGCGGCAGAATTCTGCAAAGCGATACATCTTATTGATATATTTACGCTCGGGAGCAAGTCTCGAAACATTTTCGTAGTTCATATCGTCCATCACCACAATCATATCGAAACGATAAAAATCCTCTTCGGTAATTCGACGGGCACGATGAGTGAGGTTGTATCCGCGACGTGATGCCGCGGAACACATACGAGAATCGGGCAAATCGCCAGCGTGGCCACCATAAGTGCCAGCCGAGTCGATTGTAATCTGGTCTTGCAATCCCTCGCGTGCAACGATAGACTCCATAACACCGTGAGCAGCCGGAGAACGGCAAATATTTCCTAAGCAGACAAAAAGAATCTTCTGTTTCATAACGTATATCTGATTTACATATAGCAAATGTAGTGCAATATTTGCACACCACAAAATATTACGCTGGGCTTGGAATATTTTTTGAAAGGGAATAGAGTATGAAACACACAAATACAAGCACAAGCACAACAATACAGCAGCCGTCCCGAAAGAGCGACGCTGCAATACTTTTTCTGCGTTTTTTTATCGGCATAGTTATCATTCTGCATATTATTGGTAAGTTGCAGACATACGACAATGTGATACTCGCTTTCCCGCAGATTCTCGGCCTTGATGCCGCCACATCGTTTGCTATAACCACAATTATCGAAGGGCTATTCGCAGCTTTGATTGTGCTTGGCGTTGCGACTCGATTCTCGGCAATCATAATGAGCATAGTTTCAGTATTAACCATAATTTATGGTCTTTGGCAAGGTGGAGAGGTGTCGGCCGATGTAAAACTCAATTTCATTTACATCGGCATCTACATCACATTTATCATATCGGGAGGCGGATATTACTCGTTTCAAGTGCCAGACCTTAGCAAAAAGTGTCCTAAATAGGCAAAAATATGGTTGTAATGATAATAGAAGGTGAGTAGCTAACAAAAAAAATCGTAATTTTACACCGTTTTTGTCAAATTTCAATTTGAGAACTATGAAAAAGAGATTGATAACATTGATGGCAATGGCATTTGTTTGCACTTCGGTAGCAGCACAAGACAAGAATAGTAAGCCGCTGGCCGAGCCTTTGCCACACAAAGTTGAGAATGTAGAGCTATTGAGCCTCGATAATGAGACCGCAAAATTTCCCCATTGGGGCGAGAAGCATCTGCTTATATTCTATGTGGACCCCGACAAACATAGTCAGAACCACGAATTCACAGTCGAGATTGAGGAGAATCACGCTGCCGCAGGTGAAAATATCTATGGAATCGGAATTCTAAACCTTAAAGATACTTGGTTGCCAAATAGCGTTGTGCGAACAATTGCCCGCAAACGTACAGAAAAGAATGGTGCGACGATTTTGGCCGATACCGAGCGAGCTCTTGCTAAAAAGTGGGGTTTAGGAGATTGCAATAACCAATTTGTACTGATGCTTGTATCGAAAGATGGCGAACTGGTATTTTGCAAGAAGGGAGAGTTGTCGGAGGCCGACAAAGCCGATTTTTACGAAATGGTGAAGAAGTACCGATAGGTAGGGTATGCGAATGCGTAGAATCTTGCTTTTATTTGGGTTTATGCTGGCTGCAACATTTGCAGTTCAGGCAACAACCATGTGCCTATCGCAAGACTCTACTGCAACGCAACGCAAGACCATATACGACCCAACCAACTATTCGCAAGTAAGGACAAACCTTGAACGAGCATCACGCAAAACGTTTTGGCAACGTTTTGTTGAACGTATGCGCAAGCCGCTCATTGAGAATAGTCCCGAAAACAAATTTCATCTTGTCGGCTCTGTGGGATTGGGATATATGTCTGAGACCGGAGTGATGCTTTCGGCACGAGCTATGGGTTTATATGATAGAGACATAAACGGCCCTCTTGATTTTCCTTCGATAATTTCGGTTGCTGCAAATGTTTCTGTTACAGGTTTCTATGCAATAAATATTGCGGGTGAAAACTACTTTACTGATGGAAAGAATCGACTTTCGTATGGTGTGGATTTAACCTCGCTGCCAATTCGTTTTTGGGGATTAGGGTATGAGGCTGCCAAAGTGAATCCACGCACTGAATACACGAAAAAATATCATCAAGCCAAAGCACGTTATCTGCATCATGTTGTGAATAATTTTTGGGTGGGTGCAAATCTCGATTTCAGATATGGCTACGGTGGAGAGTTTGACCCTGCTGGACTGGAATATCTTTTGCAAGGAGGACAAAGCCGCCGCTCGGCCACTTCGGCGGGTGTGGGACTTGTGGCAGAATACGATAGTCGAAATACTCGAATCAATACCACAAAAGGCGTATTTGTATCGATACTTGCCGAGATGCGACCCGAATTTATGAGCAATATTGACGATAATCTTTGGCATATAACAGCTGTGGCCGATATGTTTCAACCCGTATGGCAGGGTGGTGTGTTGGCGATTGATTTGTATGGAGATTTGTGGTCATCGGCTACGCCTTGGGTATTTTGGCCAGCTATCGGAGGTGACAATCGTATGAGAGGATACTATTATGGTCGATATACCGACCGTAAGATGCTTTCGGCACAAGCCGAATTGCGTCAAAAAATATATGGGCCATTGAGTTGTTGCGCGTGGGGTGGAGCTGCAAGTCTATTTTCATCACATAAACTGTTTGATTTTTCGGAGTTATTACCAAACGGCGGAGTAGGATTGAGAGTAGAGTTGGGCAAGAGCGGAAGATTGAGAGTGGATTACGGATTTGGTCGTAAGTCTAACGAGCTTGTCGTAAGCATAAATGAAGCATTCTAATTGATGAAGGGAAAAAAGAGATATAGTGCCACATTGCTTGTGTTGTGGTTTGTGTTGTCGCTGATGTTGCCTGTGTTCATATTAGCATACACCGAGAAGAATCCACTTTGGGTGACTGTGGCGGGAATATTATTACCACTGGGATTCTACTCAGTATTTGCCGTATTGTCGCGTCGTAGCGGACGTATGGTTTGGGCAGGATTTATATTTATATTTTTCAGCGCGTTTCAAATCGTATTGTCGTATCTGTTTGGGAACTCGGTTGTGGCAACTGATATGTTCCTAAATCTGATAACGACCAATCCAAGTGAGGCATCTGAATTGTTGAGTAATATCTATCCATCGGTAATAGCGGTATGTGTTATCTATCTGCCGATGTTGTTTATGGCTTCGGTGCATTTACGTCGCAAAATAGAGTTATCAGCAAAAGTTCGCAGCGTGATGGCAACGCTGGGTGGTATATCATTTTTGGCAGGTTGTTTAGTATTGTGGCAGGGTTGTAAAGGCGAAGTTAGAAATGTTCTGCGAGATGAAGTTTTCCCAGTAAACGTAAGCTACAATATGGGATTGAGCATATCAGAGGCTCACAGGATTTCACACTTCAAGCAGAGTTCCGAGGGATTTTCGTATAAAGCCAAGCGAGATTCCGTTCCGAGCCAACGTGAGATATATTTTATGGTTATTGGCGAGGCATCACGAGCAGCCAGCTGGCAGTTGTATGGTTACGAAAGGGCTACAAATCCTCGACTTGCAAAACGTGGAGATGTAGTATTGTTCCGTAGCATTACGACTCAAAGTAACACTACACACAAGAGCGTACCGATGATTCTCTCGTCGGTGCATACGTCGCAGCATAAGGAGTTGTATCGTCGTAGTGGAGTGCCTGCTTTGTTCAACGAGGTGGGATTTACAACCTATTTCATATCGAATCAATCGCCTCAGGGCGCGATGATTGATAATTTGGCTCACGATGCCAACCACGTCATATATGTTAACTCGCCACGACTTGATATGCAATTGGTGGATAATGTGCGAGAGATTTTGAAGAGTGAGCCTTCGCAACGTATTCTATTTATTCTGCACACTTACGGCTCGCATTTCAGTTATCATCAACGTTACCCCCGCGAGGCGGCAAAGTTCTTGCCCGATGATGATGTGGCTATTAGCCTGAAAAATGCAGAGAAAATTCGTAATGCCTACGACAATTCGATTTTATATACCGACTATGTCCTTGATGAGCTGATTAGCACGATGGAGAAGATGCCAAATGTATGTAGCGCGATTTATTATTGTGCGGATCACGGTGAGGATTTGATGGATAAAAAAGATAATCGATTCCTGCACTCCTCGCCAACGGTTACATATTATCAGTTGCACGTGGCTTCGTTTGCGTGGTTTTCACCCACATATCGCAAACTGTTCGCCGATAAGGTCAAAGCGGCAACATACAATAGCGGAGCTTCGGCTACAACTCATTCGGTATTTCACACGATGGCCGATATTGCGTCCATCAAATCGCAATACGTCGAGCCAAAAGCATCGCTTGTGAGTCAGCAATTTGATCGCAATGCACCGAGATACTATCTTGATGACCACAACAACGCAGTACCCCTCGATGAAGAGATTGGTATCAATGCAATGCAACGCGACCTATTCCTTCGAGCTGGCATTGTGCTTGGGCAATCGCGCTGGTGCGAGTAGTGGTAAAATAAGAGAAGAATATAAATGCATATATACAACAAGGGCTGCCCCAAACGGGACAGCCCTCTAAATTTAGCACCGAAAAATTATTTCTTAGCCTCCTCTACTGATACCTTGCGGAACTCCTTCAAGAGCTTAGTAAGCTCCAAAGCGGCCTTACGAGCGCGAGTACCAGCGGCCTTGTTATTCTTCTCTACCTGAGCAGCTGCATTTGCAGAGAAAAGCTCAATCTGTGCATTGATTTGATCTACCAAGTTTTTCATAGTCTTATTTTATTTTAATAATGGTTTCTTTTCGAAAGCAAATATATGAATTTTTCCATTAACCAAATAATTTTCACAAAAAAAACGCTCATAATCATCAAATATAATGCGTTTTGCGCCTTTTTTGAGGTTTGAAGGAAGATGTTGACAAGGAAAATTTGTATATTTGCGTATATTACAAAACTATGACACTACAACTCATTATAGTATATTTTATTGGTCTTGCGTCGATTGCGTGGATAGCAAGACACATATATCGCAAGATTCAATGCAAGGATAAATCAATTTGCAATGAATGCAGCGATAGTAGCTGTCCGCATCATAAATCGAATAATAAAGCAAAAGGCCCAACCAAATAGTTGAGCCTTTTGCTATTTTTTATTCTTTACGCCGCCAGCAGAATCAGCAACTGAGCAGTCACAACTCTTAGGAACATCACAACTGGATAGACTGTTGCGTATCCTACGGCGGGCATATCGTTACCAGCCGATGTGTTGGCATAACCCAATGCTGGTGGGTCGGTTGTACTACCTGAGATAAGACCCATCAATGTATAGTAGTTCATTTTGAGTCTCCATCGTGCAATCAACCCCACAATAATAAGAGGCAAAACTGTGATGATAAATCCGTAACCAATCCAACGATAACCGCCATTTACTATGGTTTCAACAAATCCATCACCTGCTCCAATACCCACACCAGCAAGGAACATAGCAAGTCCCACCTCGCGAAGCATCAGATTGGCACTCATTGTTGTATATGTTACAAGATGGTAGTGAGGGCCAAAGCGACCAATCAAGATAGCAACAATCAATGGGCCTCCTGCCAATCCCAACTTAACGGGCTGAGGAATATTCATCAGTGGCAATGAGCCAAGCAATACACCCAACGCAATACCCAAGAAGAGTGTGAGAATTTGAGGTTCGCGAAGTTTTTTGAGCGAATTGCCTAAAATATTTGCAACTTTCTCGACATCTTTCAACTCTCCAACAACCATCACCTTATCGCCAATCTGTAACTCCATACCCTGATAAGGGATAAGGTCGATACCTGCACGATTAATGCGAGTGATATTGATACCATACTTTGTACGCAGGCTCAATTCGGATAATTTCTTGCCGTTGATTGAAGATTTGGTAATAAGGATTCGACGCGACACAAGCTCCTTCTGGTTGCGTGGCATAGCTCCCCAATCCTTCTCCGACATCTCGACCTTAGTACCCAAGAATGCCATAATCGCCTCACTATCCTCCGACGAGCATATCACACGCAGCTTGTCGCCAATTTTAAGCAAGCTATTACCATCGGCGATTGTTATTGAGCCGTCACTGTGCATAATTCGTGATATCACAAAGGGACGGTTAATCAGCTCGCGCATATGTGCTATGGTGTGATTATCGAGTGCGCCATTTGTAAACTCAACCGATATGGAATCGGCAAAATTACGCTCACTACTAATTGCAGCCAAAGCCTTATTCTCCTCCACATAATTCACGCGGGTAATAAAACGAATCGCAATCATCGAGAGAATAATTCCTACCACGCCCAATGGATATGCCACCGCATAACCCAATGCAATAGTGGGGTCATTCACGCCCGTAGCGTCGGCATAGGCCTGTTGTGCAGCTCCAAGACCAGGAGTATTGGTTACAGCACCCGACATAACGCCGACCATAGTGGTCATAGGAGTTCCCGTAAGAAGATGAATAATATAGGTAGTAATTGCACCTAAAACGACTACCGATGCGGCACAGCACACCATCTTTACTCCTCCCTCCTTAAACGAAGAGAAGAATCCCGGGCCAACTTGCAGACCTATTGAATAAACGAATAGAATAAGTCCAAACTCCTTGATAAAATGTAGGGTATCGTGGTCGATTGTAAGCCCATAGTGGCCAGCTACAATTCCCACAAACAAAATCCACGTCACACCAAACGATATGCCTCGAATTTTGATTTTGCTCAGTGCCACACCCAGCGCAATGACAAGCGAGAGTACGAGCATCGTACGAGCAATTCCATTACCCACAAGATGAGTGAATAAATCGTCCATAATTGATTGTAATAAATTAACCTGTTTTCCTAACCGCCGCAAAGATACAATTAATAAATAATTTTAAGAACTCTTTTATGAATTAATTTTCATAAATACCAAAATAAGAAGTTTAGCAACGCGGCAATGCACTCATAATGGGGGAACGACGGGTAAAAGTCGCGAACAAATAATTTCTTTACTATGATTTATCCAACTACACTTATAATCATACAGTAAACAAGAAAACTGAACTCATAGGGGCTCAGTTTTCTTGTTTTATACGAAAAAAGATATTATTTTTGTTGGGTATTTTTTGTAATTAAGCCCCGAACCATAATATAATAGGGTCGGGAGATATTACAGGTAGTTAAATGTTATACCGAAGGCTGATATGAAAATAGGTTTTGATAATGAGAAATATCTCAAAATACAGTCAGAACGCATCAAAGAGCGTATAGCTCAATTTGGCGATAAGCTATATCTCGAATTTGGAGGCAAACTCTTTGACGACAACCACGCAAGTCGAGTATTGCCCGGCTTCAAGCCCGATACAAAATTGCAGATGCTTATGCAACTTAGCGACTGCGCTGAGATTTTGTTCGTAATTAGCGCTCTCGATATAGAGAAGAATAAGATGCGAGGCGATTTGGGAATCACATACGATGAAGATGTCTTGCGTCTGCGTGCCGAGTTCGAGAAGGTGGGACTGTATGTGAGTAGCGTTGTCATTACTCACTACAACGGTCAATCGAGTGCCGACTCTTACCGAGCTCGATTGGAGCGTTTGGGTATCAAGGTCTATTATCACTACACTATTGATGGATATCCCAACAATGTGGCATTGATTGACTCCGATGAAGGTTTCGGCAAGAATGATTATGTTGAGACCACCCGCCCATTAGTTATCGTAACAGCTCCGGGACCGGGCAGCGGTAAGATGGCTGTATGTTTGAGTCAGCTATATCACGAAAATAAGCGAGGCGTAAAAGCAGGATATGCAAAGTTTGAGACATTCCCCGTTTGGAGTTTACCGTTGAAGCACCCTATAAATATGGCATACGAGGCTGCTACGGCTGACCTGAACGATGTGAATATGATTGACCCATTCCACTTGGAGGCTTACGATAAGATTGCAGTGAATTACAATCGTGATATTGAGATTTTCCCTGTTTTGAATACACTCTTCGAGAGTATTTACGGTGAAAGTCCCTATAAGTCGCCAACCGATATGGGTGTAAATATGATTGGCTTCTGTATGAGCGATGAAGATGTTTGTTGCAATGCAGCCCGCGATGAGATTATCAGACGTTACTACTACGCATTGTGTAATCTCGCGCAGAAGGGTGACAATGAAAACGAGGTCAACAAGATTGCCCTGATAATGAAGCAGGCAAAGCTAACAACCGACTACCGTCGCACAACCGTTGCGGCACAGGAACGCAAGGAGTTGGCAGGAGTTGCGGCAGCTGCTATCGAGCTTCAAGATGGTACAATCATTACAGCTCGTTCAAGTGCGTTGTTGGGCCCAAGTGCAGCACTTCTTCTCAATGCGTTGAAACATTTGGCTCGTATTCCTCACGAGGTTAAGTTGATTCCGCAGGAGTTGATTGCTCCGATTCAAAAGACTAAGGTTGAATATCTGCACGGCCGTAATCCGCGTCTGCACACCGACGAGGTGCTGGTTGCTATTTCGCTTCTTAGCAACACCGACGATAATTGCAAGCAGGCTTTGGACCAGTTGCCAAAATTGCAGGGCTGTCAGATTCACTCAACAGTTATGCTGAGCGATGTAGATCAAAAGGTCTTTAAGAAACTCGGCGTAGGATTGACGTGCGACCCAATCAAAAAGCTAAGTTAAAGACACTTTCAATATAAAACTGAGGCTGCCGACAGTAATTGTCAGGCAGCCTCTTTCGCGACTACCGCAGTCACCTAAGTAACGAACTTATGAAATTGACGATTCTCTGATAACCTGCTCTTGCGGTGAATGCAACATCGTAAATTGTCTCGATATGCTCTTTGAGGTGTTCAATAGAGCGGCGAGCTGAAACGAAATAGATTGCAAGCGAGAGTAAGGCAAAGGCCAAACCCACAATCAAAGCCGCGCAAGCCTCGGAATATACATATTCTGCGAGCCACGAAATGAGTGATGCGACAAACAAAACCAGAGCTGTAATGCCACAAGCCAAATAGGCGATGATTGGCGTCAACACTCGGCGTGGAGGTGGAATTCGGTGGTTTTCCATAAGCCGTTCAGATGTGGTGACTATTTGTGGTCGTTACAGTGACAACGCATCTTGTCGGCCTCTTGATCTACATAATCGCGAATCTTGTTCCTTAGTTCGGGACCCGACTGCGGTGTTGTGAGAACGGCCACCATCGAGCCAACCAAAATTCCTCCCAAGAAAGAGACTAAACTGCAAATACCTGTACTTTTCATAATGTGTTTATTTTAGAATTCACTTTTGAAAGTTGCAAATCTCGGGCCATAAACATAAATTTGCACAGATGAATTCAACAAGAAATATATCGGTATCGTTTACGGGCCATCGCAGCTATGCAGGCGAGGCCGACACTGCTCTGCATAAAACATTGGAGCAACTCTACAATGAAGGGTTTACCCGTTTTCTGTGCGGTATGGCGTGGGGATTCGATTTGGCGGCAGGGGAAGCCGTCTTGGAGCTAAGAGCGCGTCACCCCGAGGTTGAATTGGTGGCGGTTGTGCCTTATGCCGAATTTAGTAAACTTTTTCGTGGTGATGATATGGCGCGATATAACAGGGTAACGGAGTATGCCGACGAAGTGGTTGTGGTAAGCGACAATGGGGGAGATGCTGCATTTCGCCGCCGCAACGACTACTTGGTGGATAATGCGTCAATCGTGGTTGCGTGGTTTGATGGCGCACCGCGCGGCGGCACAGCCTACACAGTACGCCGAGCCCGACGTTCACATCTTCCCGTTATAAATCTTATGCACAATCCGCAATTGGAATTGTTTTAGGTTTTGAATTATAAATCTTATTTCTATATTAGAATAAAAAAAAGCCGCAACCTTCTATAATGAAAGTTGCGGCCAATATCGGATTTAGAATCTGATTACCAGTTCAAAATCTTCTTGAAGTCGTAAGCCTCGGGATTAGCAACATATGCCTTTGCAGCCTCATAGTCCTCAGGAGTGATGTAGTGCAAGAGGTTGTTGATAACCTGCTGAATCTTATCAGACTCGATATTCACGAGACGTGGAGGAATCTTGCCTGTTGTAGGATCCTGCAAATCCTTCAAATAGAGAGGTGATACGAAGCCGTCCTGTGAGATGTAAACCATACAGCCTGTCTTGCCCTCAGAGAAGAGCTTGTAAACGCCCATACCCAACTCAGAGCAGTAAACCAAGTCGTAAGCGATAGGAGTCTGGCAACGAACCTCGTAACCAATCTCAACTGGACGAGACTTAACCTTGATACCCAACTCTTTGAGCTTGTTCTCCAAAAGCTCGTTGAAGATGTTAGCCTTCGATACCTTACCCAACTCTGGGTGACCGTGATCGTCGTATGTGAAGTGGATACCAGAGTTGCGAATCTCCTCGTCAGAAAGTGCGTGGAATACACCCTCAGAGATCATTGCAACACCATAGTCGATACCCATAATCTTACGCTTGATGATAGATGATACTACCAAGTTAACGATCTTCTCGATAGTAATCTCAGCCTTATTGAACATCTCAGGAATAACAATCATAGGGTAGTGGCAAGCTGAACCGATACCAAATGCCAAGTGACCTGCCGAGCGACCCATAGCTGCTACAACAAACCAGTTAGCAGAAGTGCGAGCATCGTTATAAACTGCACGGCCGATAACTGTACCGCCTTCCTTAGCTGACTGGTAACCAAAGGTAGGAGTACCTGCTGGCAATGGAAGGTCGTTGTCGATAGTCTTAGGAACGTGGATATTTGCAATAGGATACTGCTTTGCCTCCAAGAACTTAGCAATACGGTTAGCTGTTGATGCTGTATCGTCGCCACCTACTGTTACGAGCAACTTGATGTTGTTATCCTGGAAGAAAGAAAGGTTGAAGTTCTCCTCAAAATCCTTATCTGTGGGCTTGAAACGGCTCATTGTAAGGTATGAACCACCCTGATTGAAGATAAAGTCTGCCTTAACGAAATCCATATCCTCGAAACGTGGATTAGGATTGAAAAGACCAGAGTAACCATAGTGCAAACCAATTACACGATAACCCTTTGCAAGGAATGTCTTGGCAACGCTGCCGACAACGGTGTTCATACCCGGAGCTGGGCCGCCACCTGTAAGAATAGCAATAGCCTCTTTCATAGTGTTTTATTGAGTTTAGATAATTAATGTGTCAAAATCTTCGCAAAAATAGTAAAAATAAGTTAAAATAAAACAAAAAGAGGTGAAAACTCGGCCATAAAGGCCACGATATAGCACAAGTAGATAGTAAAAAAAGTAAATAATAAGACAAGAGGTGCCAAATATAGAATATAATTCGTATATTTGCGTTAATGGTTGACTAGGTCAAAACAAAACAGAGATGAAATTTTACCGCTATATAAAAATCATAATTGCCACAATTGCTATATTCTACTTAGGCCACGAAGTTGCTCGATGGAATCAAAAGAAAGGAGAGTCGGCAACTTGCTCGGTTAAAGATTATAAGCATAAAATCGAGCATAACGACCTGATGAACACGGTCGATAGTATGGCTCGCGCGGTGGTTGCCACAGGATTCAGTGCAGGAGATGGATATGGCGAGGTGTGGATTCGTGATTTCAACACTTTTATCGAGCTATCAATGGAGGTACTCGATGAGGAGCTTATACGCAAGAACTTAAATACATTTTTTGCTTTTCAAACTCCAACGGGTGAGGTTGTAGATGGCTTTGTCGATATCAACAAGGCCAATTTGAGTTATAATTATCGTCGCTCGGAGAATGCCCCTGAATTTGCCGCACACAAAAATACGGTTGAGACCGACCAAGAGTCTTCGTTGGTGCAGGCTGTATATAAATACGTTACCAAGAGTGGCAATAAGTCTTATTTGCAGACAGAGTTATTTGGACAAACCGTTTTGGAACGATTGGAGGCAGCAATGCGTTTCCTACTCGAAGAGAAGATGGCCGATAAATATGGTTTGATTACAGGTGCTACGACTGTGGATTGGGGCGATGTACAACCCGAACACGAGTGGGGCGTAGCAATTGACGAGAACACCCATTTTACAATAGACATTTACGACAATGCGATGTTTGTCATTGCCTTGAATAACCTTATCGAATTGTGCGACAATGCCGACAAAAAGGCTTATTGGACATCTATTCGTGACCAAATAAAGCAAAACGTAAGACAGCACCTATGGGATAATGAGAATCGCAAATTCAAACCACACATCTATTTGAATGGCTCTCCATTTCCTGCAAATTTCGACGAGAACAAAATCTACTATCACGGAGGAACAGGCGTTGCCGTAATGGCTGGCTTATTGAGCAAAGAGGAAATTGCGGAAGCAAATGCAAAGATGTTGGAGAATATGAAAAAGGCTCACGCTCAGAGCATCGGCCTTACCATATATCCCACATATCCTCACGGCTATTTCAAGAACACGATGATGTATCCATACGGTTATCAAAATGGTGGAGATTGGACTTGGTTTGGCGCGCGTATGATTATGGGATTAATCGAGAATGGGTTTATTGCCGAAGCATACGATGAATTGCAACCAATGCTCAGGCGTGTGGTGGAGAACAGAGGTTTCTACGAATGGTACACACCCGCAGGTGAGCCTATGGGCTCGGGGACATATCGCGGAGAAGCAGGAGTTTTGTTTAAGTGCAACCAAATGCTACGCGAGTGGGCAACGACGAATTAAAATTAGATATTGAGACCATAACACTCAATATGAATCGAATAAACAAATTTAATTGACAACCGAGAAAATTCAAATTTATAATTTATAAATAACTAATTGAGTATGAAAAAGTTTTTCGCTTATGCAGTTGCCGCTTTGGCAACTATTTCGATGGTCGTTATGACCTCTTGCGGCTCTTCGGAGCCTGCAAAGAAGCAGGTGGGTATCCAAATGTATTCAGTGCATCAGGACTATGCCAACATTGAACCTGCTTTACAGAAAATCGCCGAGGCTGGCTATACCGCAATCGAGACATTGAACTTTGGCGGAGTTCCCCAATGCTTCGGTTTGGAGCCTGCGGCATTCAAGGCTTTGTGCGACAAGTACGGTTTGAAGATTGTCTCAACTCACGGTGGCGTAGCTTACAACCCAGAGGATTTGGAGGGCACAATGGCTAAGTGGCGCGAGTTGTTTGCTGGTTTGAAGACAATGGGTGCAAAGTATTGCATTATCCCCGGACAGGATTTCGGCTCTACATTGGCTGAGATTGAGGCTTGCTGCGACTTCTGCAACAAGGTAGGCGAGGTAGCTAAGGAGTATGGCTTGAAGCTCGGTTATCACAACCACGCTGGCGACTTTGCGAAGGTCGAGGGTGAGACAATTTTGGACTATGTAATCAAGCACACCGACGCCGATAAGTTCCTCATCGAGTTGGACGTATGCAAGACCAATATGGGCGATGCCGATTATATGCACTACTTGAAGACTTACGGCGACCGCATTAAGATTCTCCACGCTAAGGAAGACGGAGTATTGGGTACAGGCCCTATCGATTTCGAGGCTGTTTTCAACCAGTTCTATGCTAATGGAGCTATCGATTGTTTCGTTGAGTATGAGCTTCCTTTCCGTTTGGGTGAGGATCAGGCAGAGAACGAGCGCAACTTGGCAGCTATGTGGAAGGGCGTTGCTGATTGCTGCAAGTTTATGCAGGAGTCTGAGTTTGTTAAGTCTTGCGAGTATTAATAGCGCACACAAAAGATTTTATAATTAATAATAGTTTGAATAAAATTAAAGTTATGAAAAGAGTATTATTAGCACTTTTGGCTGTGATGGTATTGGTTCCATCGGCTATTGAGGCAAAATCAAAGAAGAAAATCGGCTTGCAGCTCTATTCTGTAAATCAGGATATGGGCAATGTAGATGCATCACTTGCAAAGGTTGCAAAGGCTGGTTATACAGTTGTTGAGACATTGGGTAGCCCCAACTGCTTTGGCTTCCCCGCAGCAGAGTTTAAGGCATTGTGTGACAAGCACGGACTGTCGATTATCTCAACTCATACTTCAATTGCAATGGACCCCAAAAACGAGGCCGCTGTGATGGATAAATGGCGTTCTGTATTTGAAGGTTTGCGTACAATGGGGGCTAAGTATTGCGTGATTCCTGGCTTCAACTTGGGTAAGTCGCTTGCTGATTTGAAGCAGGTATGCGAATACTTCAACAAGGTTGGTAAATTGGCTAAGGAGTATGGCTTGAAGCTCGGCTACCACAACCACGCTCACGAGTACGATCTCTGCGAGGGTAAGGTTAAGTGGGAGTATATGATTGAGAACACCGACCCTGAGAGCGTATTCTTCCAGATGGACGTATATTGGACAACTCGTGGTGGTAAAGACCCCGTAGAGTATTTGAAGAAGTATCCAAATCGTATCCAAATGCTCCATATCAAGGACGACTTGGTAATTGGCGAGAGTGGCAAGATTGATTTCGAGGCTATCTACAAGCAGTTCTACAAGAATGGTTACAAGGATTTCGTTGTTGAGCAGGAGATGCCACGCGGACCTAAGGACGAGACTAAGGAGCAGCGTTTTGCTCGTATGTGGGACGGTGTAACAAAGAGTGCCGCATATTTGGAGAATGCAAAATTCGTGAAGAAAAAGTAATTTTTCCTGATCGGAAATTATATTTTGAGACTTCTGCCGAAGGGTGGAAGTCTCTTTTTGTTTATGTCGAAATTGTACTATATGTACAGAGAATAGTCAGCTAAGGTAAATTCAAGGCGTAAGATTTACATTTTTTCGATAAAATTCATAACTTTGCATAATTTAGCAACAGTTAAGAGATGGGATTCCTATTATCATCATACAATACCTTTTTGGTGGTTATGGCCATCATAGCACTATTTGTCTATGTGGCTCTTCACTTTTTTGAAGCGGGCTATGGTTATTTGTTCGACCGCCGATATGGCCCTCCGGTGCCTAACAAGATAGGGTGGGTCATGATGGAATCACCCGTATTTATTATGATGTGGATGTTGTGGGCTTATTCCGAAAGGCAGTGGGAGGTAGCGCCTTTGACGCTTTTTGCAATGTTCCAGTTCCACTATTTTCAACGCTCATTCATCTTTCCATTGCTTATGCGTGGGAACTCAAAGATGCCACTTGGAATCGTTTTGATGGGTATGGTTTTCAACACGCTCAATGCTTGTATGCAAGGTGGTTGGATATTCTATGTTGCCCCCGTAGGCTATTATGCCGACTGGTTTGCAAAACCATATATCTACATCGGTCTAATTGTATTTTTGGCCGGTATGTTTATTAATTGGCAAGCCGACTATATCATTAGGCATCTACGCAAAGAGGGCGACACACGTCACTATATTCCTCGCGGAGGAATGTTCCGCTACGTCTCGTCGGCTAACTATTTTGGCGAGATTGTCGAGTGGACAGGATTTGCCATAGCATCGTGGTCGTGGGCAGGAGTTGTGTTTGTATGGTGGACATTCGCCAACTTAGCACCTCGCTCGGCTTCGCTTTATAAGCGTTATGAGAAGGAGTTTGGAGAGGAGTTTACTTCGCTTGGGCGCAAAAGAATAATTCCATTCATTTATTAATAAGGCGGTTTTCAACCCGATAGGCTATAAGCCAATTTAGCAGAATTAAGAAGAATAAAAAGCAACAACGATATGGAGAAAGATCTCAAAGATTCAATCCTCTTTACCCCCTATAAATTAGGGCCTGTAACCCTTCGCAACCGTACAATTCGCTCGGCAGCATTTGAGTCTATGGGTAAAGATTTTGGGCCTACGCAAGCCTTAAAGGATTATCACGTCAGCGTAGCTCGCGGAGGTGTAGGAATGACAACATTAGCATACGCTTCGGTAAATCGCAGTGGTGTATCGTTCAACTCGCAATTATGGTTGCGCGATGAGATTGTACCCGCATTGCGTGATATTACCGACGCTGTACACGCAGAGGGTGCGGCAGTTGGCATTCAGATTGGACATTGCGGGAATATGACACACTGGTCAACCGCAGGTTGTTTTCCCGTGTCGGCTTCAAATGGATTTAATCTCTATTCTCCTACATTTCACCGACGTCTGCGCCGCTCGGAGCTAGCGGAAATGGCCAAAGATTTTGGTCGTGCAGTAATTACGGCTCACGAATCAGGGTTCGACAGTGTGGAGGTTCACGCTGGTCACGGATATCTGATATCTCAGTTCCTATCACCGTGGACAAATCGTCGTCGCGATGAGTATGGAGGCTCGTTGGAGAATCGTATGCGCTTTATGAATATGTGCTTGGGAGAGGTTATGGAGCAGGCTGCACGCTACAATATGGCTGTTCTCGTCAAGCATAATATGGAGGACGGATTCCGCAGTGGAATACAGATTCCAGAATCAATCGAGATTGCTAAACAAATCGAAAGTTTTGGAGTTAATGGCATAGTTCTCTCTTCGGGTTTTGTTTCTCGCGCTCCGATGGCTGTAATGCGTGGTCGAATACCAACCAAAACGATGGGGTATTATATGCCGTGGAGCCAGTGGCCTCAAAAGATTGTGGTTTCGTTGTTTGGTCAGTATATGATTAAGCAATACGATTTCGAGGAGTGTTTCTTCTTGGAGAATGCCAAAAAGTTCCGCGCAGAGTTAAAGGGCCCATTGGTATATGTTGGTGGCATCGTATCGCGTAAGGGAATAGAACGAGTATTAGACGAAGGATTCGAGATGGTGCAGATTGCACGCGCATTGGTCAACGACCCTGCCTTCGTAAACAAAATGCGAGATGGTGATATTTCAACTCGCTCGGGTTGCGACAACAAGGATTATTGTATAGCGCGTATGTATTCGGTCGATATGAAATGTTGCCACAACTGCGAGAATCTGCCTGATGTTGTTCGCAAAGAGCTTAAATTGAAGTAGAGGAGAGGGGAATGAGACTTGGAGAGGTAAAAGCTGGCGAAAAGACTGCACTTGTAACGGGAGCATCAAAGGGAATAGGCCGATGCTATGCCTTGCAGTTGGCAGAGTTGGGATACAACGTAGTGATGGTATCACTCACCGAATCCGACTTGGAGCAAACAGCAAAGGAGGTTGCGCAGGTGAATAAGAAGGTATGGGTGCGACACTTGGTTAAGGATATGGCCACACTGAGTGCCGCCGAGGAGTTGTATGCGTGGACCGAACAGGAAGGTATCAAAGTTGACGTATTGATAAACAATGCTGGTATCTTCTCGTTTTGCGATATACTTGACACCCCCGCAGAACGTATCGAGCGCATAATCCTGCTACACGATATCACCGCTACAAAGATGTGCCGACTCTATGCTGAGGATATGGCAAAGAGGGGTGGTGGTAGAATCCTCAATATGTCGTCATATTCGATATGGATGCCTTATCCGGGTCTATCGCTATATAGCGCAAGTAAGGCATACTTAAAGAGTTTTTCAGTAGCATTCTCTAAGGAGGTACGAGATAAGGGTGTTTATGTGACGGCAATTTGTCCAGCAGGTATCGCCACAGATTTATATGGTCTATCTCCCGAGTTGCAACGTTTCGGAGTAAAAATCGGAGTGTTGATGACTCCAAAAAGTTGCGCCCGCCGTTCACTCAATGCCCTATGGCGAGGTCGCCGATGTAAAGTACCCGATTGGTGGTTCAGGTTTTTTATTCCCATTTGCCAATTATTGGGTGGCGCACCAATGCGCTGGCTACGCAACTATACAATGAAATTCCAGAAGTAAATTAAGAATATACCCAAAAAGGAATTGTCCAATAAACTTGTTGAACAATTCCTTTTTTACTATCTTTGTATAGATAGAAAATTGTGACTCTATGAAAATCACTATTCTCGGTCCTGCGCACCCTTATCGTGGTGGATTGGCGTCGATAATGCAGACTATGGCTCGCGAGTATCAGAGTCGTGGTCACGAAGTTCGCATATATACCTTTACGGTGCAATATCCTTCGTTGTTGTTTCCGGGCAAGACGCAATACGTTTCTACGCCCGCACCCGATGATTTACATATCGAGCGGGTGATGAACACGGTCAATCCGCTGAATTGGGTTTCTCTTGGATTGCGCCTTAAACGCGAAGCCCCCGATATGATTCTGATGAAGTATTGGACTCCGTTTATGGCTCCTTGCTTTGGCACGATTGCTCGCATAGCACGCTCAAATGGAATAACAAAAGTAGTGTGTCAGATTGATAATGTCGAGCCGCACGAGCATCACATCATCGACCGACCTTGCAATAAATATTATTTGGGTGGGGTAGATGGATTTGTCTATATGTCGGAGCAGGTGCATCGTGAACTTGCGGCTTACACCTCGGCCCCAGCATTGTTCTCACCACACCCTATGTTTGAGAATTTCGGTACAGCAGTCGAGCGAAAGTTGGCGTGTGAGAAAATTGGCATATCGTCCGATGAAAAATATACTTTATTTTTTGGCCTAATCCGAGATTACAAAGGTTTGGATATGTTGCTCGAAGCTTGGGCAAAGTGGCAACCGAAGGGTAGAAAACTGCTCGTGGCAGGAGAGTTTTATGCTTCGCGCGAGAAATACATTTCACTCATCGAGCAACTCGGCATAAAAGATAGGGTAGTGCTACACGAAGGCTTTATTGCCGACGAAGATGTGCGCTATTACTTCTCAGCCTCGGATTGTTTGGTATTGCCATACCGCTCGGCCACACAGAGTGGCGTAACTCAAATTGCATATAATTTCTCGCTCCCGATGCTTGTAACCAACGTTGGCGGTCTGCCCGAAATTGTGCCTGATGGTCGCGTGGGATTGGTTTGTAAGCCTTCAACCGATGGTATATTAGAGGGTTTGAAACGAATATACAGCCCAAATATGTTAAATACGCTCATAGCCAACTTCCCTGAGGAGAAAAAGCGATTCTCGTGGGCCGCAATGTGTAACAAGCTGTTAGATGTATATAATCTATGTAAATAGGCTATAAGCTAATCTGAGAATGATATTCAATAGAAAACTCCCAACCGACGTTGAAGTGCAGTTGGGAGTTTTTATACAATCGAAGGCTATATATGCCCCTTACTTCTTGATATTAGGTTCCTCCAATCCGTAACCATTAGTCTTGTCAATACGCTTCAAAAGCAAAGCTACGCATACTGCAACCACGCCAAATCCAGCGAAAATAGTCATTGGAATAGTGTAGTCGTATGTGATGCCCTCTGCTGTCTCGATTGTAGCATAGTTCTGAATCACCGAGCCGATAAGCACAGGCACCATTGAAAGACCAATATTCTGAATATAGAATATAATAGCATAAGCCGAGCCGAGTTGCTTCATAGGGATAATCTTTGGAACAGCAGGCCACATAGCCGAAGGCACAAGCGAGAACGCAACACCCAAAATAACCATAATACCGATAGCAAACCACCATACATTAAGGATTGGCAACGCGAAAAGTACGTGTACCAAAGTAAGCATCAACGAGCCGATAATCATAAGTGTTGCACCCTTGCCCATACGGTCGTACAATGAGCCAAAGACGGGAGTGAGCAGGATTGTTCCGAAAGGCAACATTGCAGGAATCAAACCTGCCAACTCGGGGTCAACATTATATTTGTAAATCATCAACTTTGTAGCAAACTTCAAGAATGGGAACACACCCGAATAGAACAACACGCAAAGGATTGCGATAAGCCAGAAGCCCTTGTTTGTGAAGATTAGTTTCAAATCGCCAAAGCTGAATCCCTCCTCGCTCTGCTCCTCGGTGGCGGCAGCAACCGATGCGTCCAACTTACGGTCCATCACGCAATATACGAGGAATGAAACCACACCTACACAAAGCAACGCTGCACCCAACAAAACGGGAGCCGACACGTTGCCCATTGCATTTGCAAACGGAAGACTACAAGCCAAAGCCGCAGCCGTACCGATACGAGCCATAGCCACCTGCAAACCCATAGCAAGAGCCAACTCGTGACCCGTAAACCACTTTGCAATAACCTTTGTAACTGTGATACCTGTAATCTCAGCACCCATTCCAAAGATTGCAAATCCCAAAGCAGCCAAAGCCACCTGAACGGGATAACCGAAAATCTGAGCATCGCCAAACGAGTTATCCAACGCATACCACTTGATAAGCGCACCCACGAGCATCAACGAGCTACTCATTGTTCCCGTAAAGCGAACACCACACTTATCGAGAATAATACCTCCGAAGAACAACATCAAAAGGAAAACATTGATGTAGCCGTATGCGCCGGAGAAGAATCCATACTCATCGCTGGTCCAACCCAAACCACCCTCGGCGGGAGTCTTTGTAAGAAGGTCCTCCAACGGAGCCATCACATCGGTTATAAAATAACCGCACATCATTGTAAACGACACGATAAGCAACGCACCCCATCGTGCAGCTGCTGAGTCGTTGAGTTTTTTGTAAATCTGTGTCATAAATTTAAGTTTGTATTTGTAGTTATTTTATTGCGTTTGCTATTAGGTTATTGCACGGTTGGTCGTTTATCATTTCTTCCCAAGTTTGCTATTTCTTCTCAACCGTATAGTGTTTCAGAGTTTCATACGACTCTTCAATTCCCAACTCACCCGCTTTCGAGAGATCTAGACAACCTTTATGGGTATCACGCATAAAAATCTGTACCAAGCCACGATTGTAGTAAGCCTCGCCAAAATTGGGATTAAGTTCAATTGCGTGGGTGTAATCATCATAAGCATCGGGCAATCGGCCTGAGATAGCGTGCAAGTTAGCTCGATTATAGTAGCTATATGCAAAATCAGGGAATAGTTTGATGGCCTTATTGATATCCTCAATGGCATCGTCGTAGTTATACTGCCTTACACCCGAATTACGCAAACGGTTTGCTGGGTCAGAGTCTATCGAAATTCGCTGATATGTATTGTCGATTGAAGAGATGAAATCAATCATCTCAGCACGAGTTGTCGAGCGATTCAAATAGAGGAATGGATTGGTTGGGTTAACCAATATTGCGGCCGAGAAGGTATTTACAGCATTAGTAAACTGCTTGATGAGCGACTGGGTAACACCTCTTTCAAAGAGCAACACCCAATTTCCCTCCTCCTTCATCATACGCTGGGCCAAACCCCTATCAATTGCGACAAGCGAATCGGGCGCAATGGTGCTTGCATCACACGAGATAAAGAGCAATTCGTTACCCACCTTCGCTTTGAAATCCTCCATACGCTGAACGTGGTAAATCGAATTACGAGCCAAAATAGCAGAATCACGCTTCATAAGAGTAAACTTAAAGAGCGGGATTAACTTCATACCCACATCGGCAGCCGTTGCATTGTCGGCAATCTGCTCGAATTTACTACCCGATGCGTTGGCATCAAACGAAAGCAGTTTGTCGAACTTATGCGTTGTGTCGGCATAAATCGATGGTGTAGCGGTTGAATCGCTAAGTCGCGCCTTGTATTCGGCTATCTTTTCGTTGGCTATTTTATGGTCACTCTGCGCGCCCTTCAAATCGCCCGTCAACATTCTCAACCGACTACGATTCAAATATGCGTTGGCGAAATCGGGATATAACCCAATGGCCTTGCTGTAATCCTCAATAGCCTTCTCAATGTCGCCAATACGCGAATACAACGCTGCACGATTATAATATAGCAGCACATTGGGCGAATATATTGCAACACGATTGTAATCCTCCAATGCTCGATTATAATCACCAATCTGAGTGCGGACAATCGCTCGGTTGAAATAAGCCAGCGAACTTGTAGAATCCAACTCTACCACTTTGTCGAAATCAGACAATGCCTGCAACGGGCGATTGGTATTGGAATATACAAGCGCACGGTTGAAATAGGAAAGCAGATAATTAGAGTCGTTCTTTATTGCGGTGTCGAAATCGGTTTCAGCCTCCTTGAAACGACTCTGCTGCATATACAACACACCTCGACGGTTGTAGCCGTTAGGGTCTTCGCGATTTGTCCTGATGGCAGTTTCAAACTCTTCGTAGGCTCGAAGGGTATCTTTCAAGCCCAAATAGCATACTCCACGATTGATATACACATCGGCCACCTTCTTTTCGTGGCGGACAAACATATTAAAATCCTCGATAGCCTCTTTGTATTGTTTGTTTAGCAGACGTGTCACACCTCGGCTATAATAGGGGCTTGGCAAATCGGGACGCAAGCTGATAGCCTCGTGAAAGTCGTTCAACGCATCGTCGTAATTTCCCAAACGAGAACGAGTGATAGCTCGATATGTGTAGGCATTCGTAAAGACGGGGTTTTTGCTAATTGCAATGGTAAAATCGGCATCGGCACCGAGCAAATCATCGAGATTATACTTTGCAATACCTCTCAAAAAATATGCGTCATAGGCATCTTTATCGAAACGTAGCAACACATTTAGGGTGCGGATTGCATCACGATAGTTGTCCTCCATCATCAGCTGGCGACCCATATAGACAAAATAGTCCTTATTGTATTGCGTACTCGCACACCACGCACTAAACAGCAGAGCGATGGTAAGAGTAGCTTTTATTATGCCTTTTCGCATTTTTAGATTCTTGATTACCTATTAATTATCCGACATTACACTAATGAACGTGAGTAGTCGTAAATTTATTGTTTGCCGAACTATTGCAAATCATATCCAAAACGGCGCAACTCTCTTTCGCTATTACGCCAATCATCTTGTACCTTCACAAAAAGCTGCAAAAAGACCTTCTTACCCAAGAATCGCTCCATATCCTCACGAGCCTTTTGTCCTACTCGCTTCAATCTTTCGCCCTTATGGCCAATGACGATGCCCTTTTGGGATTGGCGAGCAACATAGATTGTAGCCGATATACGGTCGATTGTTGGCTCCTCTTTATATGAGTCAATTTCGATTTCGCAACAATAGGGTATCTCCTTGTCATAATTGAGGAGTATCTTTTCGCGGATAATCTCCGAAGCAAAGAAGCGTAGAGTTTTGTCGGTAAGTGTATCCTTTGGATAAAATGGCTCACCCTCTGGCAGACGCTGCAAAATTGCCTCCAACACACCTGTCATACCCACCTTCTCTTTGGCCGATACGGGGATAATCACCGCTTGTGGTATCTTCTGCTGCCACTGGGCTGCCAAAATATCGAGTTGTTCAGGGGTGGTGAGGTCGATTTTGTTGATTACAACTATTGTGGGAATCCCACTATTGTTAATGCGCTCAATGATGCTTTGCGAACGGTCGCTCTGCTCAACTGTATCGGTCACATACAAAATCACATCGGCATCATCAACAGCCCCCTGCACAAAATTCATCATCGACTCCTGCAACTTATAGGCAGGCTTCAAGATACCCGGAGTATCGGAATATACAATCTGAAAATCATCGCCATTGACGATTCCCATAATACGGTGGCGAGTAGTTTGAGCCTTCGATGTGATAATCGAAAGCTTTTCGCCCACCAACGCATTCATTAGGGTTGATTTACCCACATTGGGATTACCAATTATATTTACAAAACCTGACTTGTGCATACTATACCTTAATTTATGGTGCAAAGATAGTATTTTATAATTTTTTTCCTAAATTTGTATAGGACAAACCGTTAATATGATTACGCATTGATGAAAAAAAATTGTATTTTTCTACTCTGCTTGTTCCTCACAATGGGATTACAAGCCAAAAATTTCTATATCTCGACAAATGGCAACGACTCCAACTCCGGCTCTAAAAGCAAACCGTGGAGAACACCAAAATCGGCAGTTGAACGAGTTTTGGATTATATGCGAAACAATCCTGACAAACCTGCTCAGCTGATTATTTTGGGAGGCGAGTATTACATAAACGAAGCTATTGAAATCGACGGTAAAGGCATCAATGCGCCATTTACTATTACATCAGAGAAAGGAGAAGATGTAAACCTCAGAGCCGACATCAAGCTTAGTGGGTGGCAAAAGTGCAATAATCCCAAATTGCTTTCATTGCTGGATAAAGAAACGGCAGATTGCATCTATCAAATAGACCTCAAAAGTTTAGGGGTAACCGATTTAGGAGAGCCGAGCGGCACTTCAAACCGAGTGGATTTATATTGTGATGGCAAGCGTCAAATTTTGGCTCGTTGGCCCAATAAAGGATTTACCAAAGCTGGCCAAGCAAGAGGTGTGAAGGAGTGCGAAAAGAGTTGGCTAAACACTTGGATAACCGATGCAACAGCCGACGGAGTATTACAATATTTAGATGCTAGAATTGATAAATGGGCCGATGAGAACGAGCCTTGCGCCTTTGGCTATTGGCATTGGGATTGGAGTGAGCAGTATCACGAAATAGAACGAATAGACACTAAAACTCGCACTCTATATATCAAACCCCCATACCACCAATACGGTTATCGTGCTGGTTGTCGATTTTATGGCTTCAATCTCTTATGTGAGCTTGACGGAGAGGGAGAATATTATATTGACCGCCAAAGCGGAATGTTATATTGGTACGCACCAAAAGCGATAGACATATCGAAATCGAAACTTACCCTGTCGCACTCAGCCCCACAATATATGTTCAAAGTCAAAGATATGAACGACTTTTCGTTATGCGGGATTAATATGCAGGGTAGTAGAGGTGGCGGCATTGACATTATCAACAGTAACCGATGTTTGATATACGATTGCGAAATTCGTCAATTCGCTCAACGAGCAATCAATATTAGCGGCGGCAAAGATAACTGCATAGATAATTGTACGCTTGAAGATTTAGGCCACGATGGCATATATCTGCAAGGTGGTAATAGCAAAACTTTGGAGCCTTGCAATCACAAGGTTACAAATACAACTGTTCGTAACTTTTCACTCTATCAGCGCACATATCAACCAGCCGTATGTATGGTGGGTGTAGGTTTTGTAGTTAGCCACAATCGTTTTGAGGAGTCGAGTTCTTCGGCTATTCGTATCGAGGCAAACGATTGTTTAATCGAATACAATCAAGTATTTCGCGTTGTAACAGAAAGCGACGATCAGGGCGGTATTGATATGTATCTGAATTTTGCCCTTCGTGGCAATGTGATGCGCTATAACCATTGGCGCGATATAACAGGCGGCACACACTGCGGCTCGGCAGGAATACGATTCGACGACATTATTTCGGGGCAAACCGTATATGGAAATATTTTCGAGAATGTCGGCGGCGTAAATTTTGGTGGTGTGCAGATTCACGGTGGCAAGGACAATGTTGTAGATAACAATTTATTCTACAACTGTTCTATTGCCGTAAGTTTTAGTCCGTGGAGTGATCAGACTTGGGACGAGAGATACAACTCAAAGCAACACATACACAAAATTCAACATTTGGCAGATATCAATAGCGAAATATATCTAAATCGATATCCAGAGTTGCGCACCCCACATAAGGAGAATCATAATCGCAACTTTGTACGCAACAATTTGATTGTAAAGACTCCATCTATAACTCGGGGCGATGGAGGACAGAATGTTTTGGAAAACAACACATTGCTTAACGATGAAAAGGTGATACAATCTATGAGTCATTACCTTCAACCGAAGGTATTAAAACAATATGGGCTCACAGCCATACCATTTGACAATATCGGCCCGCAGAAAAAACCGACAAAAACTCGTAGCAGGAAATAGGGTAGTACTGATAAACCGATAATATTAAAGGGGTTTGCGTGGCAACCCCCTTTAATATTACATATAATTCTTATTTGTTCTATTCACTGAATATCGTTGTCGTTTCTCATTGCGCAATTAACCTTTGTCGCCTATTTAATTCGATTATGTTCCGTGCTATCAACTTCTATTTTTATATCAACATCTGATTTTGTAAGGAAAAGTTCGAGGCTATCGGCGGAAACCACCTCTTGGCATACGAGGCATTTTCAAGTTACCTCCCGCAACCATCTTCATCATCTTGCGAGTCTCCTCAAACTGCTTCATCAAGCGATTCACATCGGCCATCGTAGTACCCGAACCCTTAGCAATTCGCTCACGGCGACGTGCATTGATAATTTCGGGATTCTCACGCTCGGCAGGAGTCATCGAGCCAATGATTGCCTCCACCTGCTTAAATGCATCATCGGGAATATCGACATCTTTGAGCATCTTGCCCATTCCTGGAATCATCGAAGCGATATCCTTCAAGCTACCCATCTTCTTCACTTGATTGATTTGGTCGATAAAGTCGTTGAAGTTAAACTGATTCTTCACAATCTTCTTCTTCAAACGACGTGCAGCCTCCTCGTCGTATTGCTCCTGCGCACGCTCAACGAGTGATACCACATCACCCATACCCAAGATACGGTCGGCCATACGCTCAGGGTGGAACACCTGCAAAGCGTCCATCTTCTCACCACTCGAAATAAACTTCAATGGCTTATCCACAACCGAGCGGATTGAGATGGCAGCACCACCACGAGTATCACCGTCCAACTTTGTGAGTACCACGCCGTCGAAATCCAAACGGTCGTTAAACTCCTTAGCGGTATTTACAGCATCTTGACCAGTCATTGAATCCACCACGAAGAGTGTCTCACTTGGCTTAACGGCAGCCTTTATTGCAGTAATCTCCTGCATCATCGCCTCATCAACTGCCAAACGACCCGCAGTATCGACAATTACCGTATTGTAAGCCTTCGAGCGAGCATACTTGATTGCGTTCTCGGCAATCTCTACGGGATTCTGATTACCCTCCTCGGTGTAAACCTCCACTCCAATCTGCTCTCCCAAAACTTTCAACTGGTCGATAGCCGCAGGACGATAAACGTCACCCGCAACGAGCAATACTTGGCGACCCTTCTTCGATTTGAGCATCAAGGCCAACTTGCCCGAGAATGTAGTCTTACCTGAACCCTGCAAACCTGCAATCAAAATCACCGCAGGCGAGCCCTCCAACTTGATGTCGGTAGCAGTACCGCCCATCAACTCTGCCAACTCGTCACGCACGATTTTGGTCATCATCTGGCCAGGCTTCACAGCCGTAAGCACATTCTGACCCAAAGCCTTCTGCTTAACTTGGTCGGTAAAGGTCTTTGCCACTTTGTAGTTAACGTCGGCATCGATAAGCGCACGACGAATCTCCTTCAAAGTCTCGGCAACATTAATCTCGGTGATTTTACCCTCACCCTTCAATATCTTAAACGAGCGTTCAAGTTTGTCTGTTAAATTTTCAAACATAGCTTTATCGTGTTTTATTTATTTCCACAGAAAATCACGCAAAGATATAAAATCTTTGTGAGAACTCGATTATTTATGGCTAAATTGTTGCTCTTTGCGGAAAAATATCACAAATATTAGTTCATCACAACTTAATTGTCACTATATTTGCAAAAGTAAAACAAAATTATCACAGAACAATATGTATTTCACTGGACTTATCATTGGCGTAGCCACATTTCTCATAATCGGACTTTTTCACCCACTTGTCATCAAGGGTGAGTACTATTTTGGCACACGCATTTGGTGGGTGTTTGCACTGATGGGAGTGGTGGCAATTGCAGCATCGCTTATGATCGAGAATATATTGTGGTCCACGCTTTTGGCGGTGTGGGGAGCATCATCGTTTTGGTCAATAGGCGAGCTCTTCGAGCAGAAGAAAAGAGTTGAGAAAGGGTGGTTTCCCAAGCGCGAAAAAAAGTTGTAAATGTATATAATACTCAAAAACACCATACTATGAAGAAATTACCTTTAATAATTTTTACTGCATTGCTATTCTCAGCTTGCAACAATAGCACACAGGATAATATCTACGATGTGGATACATCTGTTCAAGCTCCAATAGAAGAATTTATAAAACGAGAGATTGCTTGTGTTGAATTAGAGACAACCGCAGAATCAATGATTGGAAGCATACAAAGCATTGAATACGACAAGGATAATATCTATATTAAATCTTATAATGCAGAATCTATTCTTCGTTTTGACCGCCACACAGGTAAATTCATCAACAGCATTGGCCGCAAAGGGCGTGGACCAAACGAATATACACACTTTCTCGATTTTACAATAGGCGACGGCAAGGCATACGTTCTCTCGTCAAAGAAAATATATGTTTACGATATCGATGGCAAATTTCAGCAGACAATCGATACCGCCAATGAGCGTTTCTACAATCTGACATTGTGCGATGACGGTAAGATTTGGCTTGCCTCAAACACTCGCAACAAGAGTTTATACGAATATCATTTGCTGAATCCAAAGACAGGCGAAATCGAGGTGAAAATGTGCGAATTTCCTGAATATGCAGGTTTATCAGTGAGTGGTACGACACCATTTATACACAAAGAGGGTAAAGATTATTTGGTAGCTCGATTATGGGATCAAACAATTTACCGTTTGTCCGATGATTCGTACGAGCCATATTTGACAATAGATTTTCACCGTCCCAACTCGATTACGGCCGAACAACGAAAGTCTCTTTCGCCTGCTATTGTCAATGAGTTGATGGAGAAAGATGATTACTTTTATTATTATGCTGGTATTAAGCAAAATAATCACAAAATCATAGTTATTGCAGACATAAAATACCGCCACGAAAACAAATGTTCGTGTATGGTTAAAATCGATAATAAATCGGGCAAGGCCAAATATACTCAATTAACATTCACTAAATCAGAGAAGTTGCCATATCTCAAAAATTGTTGGTTTGGATATGCTGGTAGAGTTATCGACAATATGGTTGTCGGATTTGCTTATGCACACCACATAAACCAGACCGAGCGATTCAAACACCTGAAAGATGACGACAATCCTGTTTTATTCTTTTATGAGTTGAATATGGAATAAACGCAAACAAGGCTGCAAACTTTGATTTGCAGCCTTGTTTTATACTATTTATTTGCCTTGCGCTTTGCTATCTTCTGCAAAAGCATCTCTGGATAATCGGTTGTAATGTAATTAAAACCTTTATCAAGGAATAGATCCATATCAGCCTCCTCGTTTACGGTCCATACGTTGAGATGAATTCCCTCGCGTTTGAATCTTTCAACCCATTCGGGGCGATTCTTATAGTGCACATCTTGATAGTCCAAGTAACGGATAGCACGGCGAGTAATAGTATCGGGGTGCATCTCAGGCAACTCCACCTTCCAACGACCCAAATAAGCAACGGGAGCATCTGTAATCTCACGCAGAGCCACATCGGCTGGCAAATATCCAACCAAATACTCAACTTGCTTTTCAATCTGCAACTCTTTGGCCAATTTGGCCGAAGCAAGGGCAATCTTCACTGCGCGCGAATTATCCTTAGGCGTTTTAATATCAAGGACAAGTTTTGTGCGTGGATACTTCTTTGCACACAACATATATTCACGCAGGGTAGGGATTTGGCTAAAATCTTTAAGTGGCTCTTTTACCAAATCGGCATAAAGAGTCTTTTCAATCAACATTCCTTTGTGTGAAAGGTCGTGGAATACAACGAGTGAGTCATCTAACGTAAGATGCACGTCGCACTCCGAACCGTGACAACCCATTTCGGCAGCAGCACGAAACGAGGCAAGGGTATTTTGCGGGTGACCTGTGTTTTTCCAAGCTCCTCGGTGAGCAATAACTCCGTTGTCGTGAAAATCTTGGGCCGAGAGCGAAACTATACCCAAAGCTGCAAGTAATGTTAATGTAAGTTTCTTCATATCAATTTATTTTTATAATTATTTCAAGCAATTGTTTAATTTATATTAAATAAATTATTGAATTACTTTGTTTTACAATACTTTACTTAAAGTTTATCATTAGCTATATGACGCTCCTTATCGCGCAAGGTTTTCTTCTTGAAATTCAATTCGATAGCCTTCTCCAAATCGACTCCCGTTTGGTTGGCCAGACACACCAAAACCCACAACACATCGGCCATCTCATCAGAGAGATTATCCTTCTCTCCCACCTTGAATGACTGCTCACCATAACGTCGCGCCATCACTCGGGCAAGTTCACCAACCTCTTCGGTTAGAATCGTCATATTGGTAAGCTCATTGAAATAACGAACTCCATACTCGCGAATCCACTCATCTACCTTTGTTTGTAACTCTTTTATCTCCATAATTGACTTTTATATTCAATCCAAAGTTACAAAAATATTTGATTTGTTATTCTCCCGACACAATATTTCAGCCTCATGGCTGTATAATTTTGCAAATTTTATTAACTTTGTCTAATTAGACTATTAAATCAAACAACTATGATAAAAAAATCTATTTTCATTTCGGCTACGGTCGTATTGGCCACAAGTTCATTTATGGCTTGTAGCGACACTACTCCTGCAAAGGTCGAGGAGACCCTGGCCCCCGTACCTTTCCAGCAGGTTACATTGGAGGACGAATTTTGGTTGCCTCGTCTGAAAACACAGAAAAAGACACTTGTTCCATTCTCGCTCGAAAAGACCGAGCCTGCGGTTGAGAATCTGCGACGCACGGGAGCTTACTTGCGTGGCGAGAAGATTGAGCCACTGCTCAAATGGCCTTACTATGTAGCATCAGACCTCTTCAAAGTTATGGAGGGTGCTGCATACCTACTCACATTGGAGAAAGACCCCGAATTGGAGAAGAAGATGGACGATATTATCGACATTATTGCCGCTGCTCAAAAAGAAGACGGCTATCTATACGAGCATCACACTGTTGCCGAGAAGTATCGTTATGCAAGAAACAATGGTGGCGCGGGTACTCGCCCATATCAGCACGTTGCACATAGCCACGAGTTATACAATATGGGACATATGTACGAGGGTGCTATCGCATATTATCAGGCTACGGGCAAACGCAAATGGTTGGACGTAGCAGAGAAGAGTGCGCGTCACATAAACAAGGTATTCTTCGAGGGCGACCCCAACTACAACGACGGTAAGCCTGTAATGACTTCACCCGGACACGAGGAGATTGAGTTAGCGTTGGTAAAGATGTTCCGCGTAACGGGCGATTCACTCTACTTGAATATGGCCAAGAAGTTCATTGATATTCGTGGCGTGGGTAATGACAAACGCGACAACAACTATGCCCAGCAGCATCAGCCTGTTCGTGAGCAGCGCACAGCAGTAGGTCACGCTGTTCGTGCAACATACCTCTACTCAGGTATGGCCGACGTGGCTGCTATGACAGGTGACGAGACTCTCAAACCGGCATTGGAGGCTATCTGGCACGATATTGTTGACAAGAAGATGCACATTACAGGTGGTTTGGGAGCAGTTCCGGGAATTGAGGGATTTGGTCCCGACTATCTACTCCCCAACAAGGATACATACGACGAGACTTGCTCGGCTGTGGGTAACGTATTCTTCAACCACAGAATGTTCCTTATGTCGGGTGATGCAAAATATGTTGACGTTGCTGAGGTTGCATTGTATAATAATGTATTGGCGGGTGTAAATCTCGAAGGAAACCGTTTCTTCTATGTAAATCCTTTGGAGGCCGATGGTCGCAAAGCATTCAATCACGGACACCTCGGCCGTTCACCGTGGTTTAGCACCGCTTGCTGTCCGTCGAATTTGGCTCGACTGATACCTCAGATTTCAGGTATGATTTACTCTCACACCAACGATGATATCTTCTGCTCTCTCTATGCAGGAAGCTCAACAGAGATACCTTTGGAGGCGGGCAATGTAAAGATTACCCAAAAGACTGAATATCCATTCGAGGGAGATGTAACATTTGAGTTAACCCCTGCAAACAATGGCGAAGAGTTCACTTTGTGGTTGCGTATTCCAAGCTGGTGTACGAGCGACAGATTTGTATCGGGCGATTTGTATAAATATGCCGATGGCGTGAACAACAAGGCTATTGCAAAGGTCAATGGTCGCAAGGTACGTAGTAATGTTGTAGATGGATATTTGCCTATTCAGCGTAAATGGTCGGCTGGTGATAAGGTAGAACTCACTCTACCTATGCCTGTGCGTTACAACGTAGCACACGAGTTGGTTAAGGCCGACAGCAACCGAGTATGTGTAACTCGTGGCCCATTGGTATTCTGTGCCGAGACTGCCGACAACGAGCATCAGGTATCTACATACTTTATCCCAGAGGCAGCACAAAAGCAGAGCAAGGTTAGCAAGTTCACCGATGGCATTATGAAGGGTATCCCTACAATCTCAATCGAGACAAAGGCTGCGGTTGATGAGAGTGAGGCTTTGGCAACTCTCACATTGGTTCCATATTATGCTTGGGATAATCGTGGTGACAAGGCTATGAACGTATGGTTTGGTCGTGATGCCGAGACAGCCCGTTTATCACTTGTTCGTACGGTTGGCAATATCAAAGATGTAAAAGCCACACACACCTTCTCAGGTGATGATGTATATGCCATAGCCGACGGTAAGCGTCCTTCAAGTTCTGCAGACCGCTCAATTCCACGTTGGACAAGCTGGCCTGAGAAGGGCAAGAAGCAGCAGGTAGAGATTGCCTTGAAGAAGGCACAACCAATCGAGAGTGTATCGGTGTATTGGTATGACGACAAGGGTGGTGTACAACCTCCCGTTGAGTGGGATATGGAGTATCGCTCAGAGGGCAAATGGCACAAATACACTCCTTACATCACCGATTCATTTGGCGTAGCAACAAACCAATTCAATATGGTTCACCCTGCATCAGCCATAACAGCCGATGCGTTGCGCCTGAACATCACGCCAAAGAGTGATTCAACTGTTGGAATTTTGGAGTTAACAGTAGAGTAAACGTTTGGCTATGATTGAAGTTGGATTAAAACACGAAAGCCAGACCGTTGTAAGTACGACTAATACGGCTAACACGCTCGGTTCGGGTGATATGGAGGTTTTTGCCACACCAGCTATGATAGCTCTTATGGAGAATGCGGCGATGATGGCAGTAGCTCCACACTTAGACGAGGGAGCATCAACGGTGGGTATTGAGATGGCCACATCTCACATAAAGGCATCGCCCATCGGGGCTACCATTACGGCCTCTGCTGAGTTAATTTCAGCAGAGGGCCGAAAGCTATCATTCAAGGTTAAGGCGTGGGACGAGCAAGGTGTAATAGGCGAGGGTAATCACACCCGATTTGTGGTTGACCGCGAAAGATTTTTAAGCAAAGTTAAATAATGCAATTATGAAAAGATTATTATTGGTATTGACATTGGTCGTTGCGTGGGCATCGACAACGGCTCAAACCAAATGGTATAATCCCGCCGAGGCTGAATATAGCGTTATTCAAAATCAAGCATACACCAACGAGATAGGTAAGAGCTATGTGCGTTTTCCTGCACGCGCCGAGGGAGTTATTCCACCAGCTGTGTGGGGGTTATCTCGCAACTCGGCAGGTCTTTACATTAGTTTCTACACAAATTCACCTTCGATTGAGGTAAAATACACCACAACAAGCAAGTCGTATGCAATGCCTCATATGCCTTCTACGGGTGTATCGGGTGTTGATATGTATCGTGTAGGCCCTAATGGCAATTGGGATTTCTGTTTTGGCAAATATTCGTTTGGCAAGGAGAATGTGAGTTTCACATACAAAGACCTCCCCACCAAAAATGGCTTTAACAACAAGGGCTACGAGTACAGAGTATTCCTACCGCTATACAACGGCGTAACATCTTTGCAGATTGGAGTTGACGAGAATAGTGCGTTTAGTTTTATCCCCGCATCAACCGAAAAGCCAATTGTGCTATACGGCACATCGATTGCGCAGGGTGGCTGCGCATCACGTCCTTCGATGACGTGGGGTACAATTATGCAACGCTCGTTGGATTATCCTGTTATTAATCTCGGTTTTTCGGGTAACGGAAAGATGGAGAAGGAGGTTATCAATCTTATTAACGAGATTGATGCCCGCCTATATATCCTCGACTGTATTCCCAATATGCTTGGACTTGACGATATTGAGCAACGTGTTTACAATGCAGTAAAGGCTCTTCGCGAAAAACATTCCGCACCTATTCTGCTCATTGAACACGTAGGATACGCTCACGCACGAACAAACGATAGCAGTCGCGAAAAATCTCAAAAGGGTAACGAAGCAAACCGTCGCGCTTACGAAAAACTCCTCCGCGAGGGTGTGAAAGGCGTTTATTATATGTATCAAAGCGAATTGGGTGTATCGCCCGAATCAACAGTTGACTACGTTCACCTAACAGATAAGGGTATGGCAGAGCAGGCTGCATCGGTTGAGAGAAAAGTTCGCCAAATATTGAATATCCCAATTGGAGATAGGAGTACTACACGCCCTGTAACTCAACGTCGCTCGGCAGGCTATGAGTGGCGCGCACGCCATTACAATTTGGTTAAGCAGGTTCAGGAGCGTCAGCCAAAGGCCCTTGTAATTGGCAATTCGATTATCCATAATTGGGGCGAGGCGAGCATCAACCTCGGCACTAAGGTTTGGAATGACAAGATGGCCAAAGATTTTGTCGGTATGGGTTGTGGCTGGGACAGAATCGAAAATGTATTGTGGAGAGTATATCACGGTGCGTTGGACAACTGTTCACCCGAGAAGATTGTGGTTAAGATTGGAACAAACAACTTGGGGATTGACACTAATATCGACATCGTGGAGGGTATTAGATTCCTGCTCGATGCAATACAAGTTCGCCAGCCGAAGGCACGAATTTTGGTTATGGGAATTCTGCCACGTCGTAATATGGAGCAACGAGTAGAGGAGATTAACCGACTGATTGAGGCTATGGCAAAGCAGGAGGGTTATGACTATGCCAATCCGGGCGTGAAGATGTTGCTCGAAAACGGCAAAATCGACGAGAGTCTCTTCACCGATGGTCTTCACCCCAACAACAAGGGATATGCACGCATCGTTGATGACTTTTTGAAATAGGCCATCGCTAACTTTCAACTAAACGGTATCGGCTCGTAAGTCGGTACCGTTTTGCTATCTAACGGGCAACATTGCCCACTATGAGCGAAAATTATTGCCACAAAATTTTGCTGATTGATTTTTTTACATTACTTTTGTCGCGCTTACGAGCAAATGATTGAGCTATGGTGTAACGGTAACACAGCAGATTTTGGTTCTGTTATTCTGAGTTCGAATCTCGGTAGCTCAACCAAGAGAGGGGAGAAGATTAGAAATAATTTTCTCCTCTTTTTTATTCTATTTTGACCAATAAACACCGCCTTTTAACCAAAAATAACATACCTAATTGTCAAAAAATGCCATATTTCCTTTGCTATGTAACAACTAATTTGTAATTTTGGGTATATGAAAACTACTTATAAGCATATAATACCCGATATCGCTTATTGTACCAACCCATACCCAGCTTCTAACAAGCCAGCTTCTTGGGGGGGGGAATTTATTGTATATCAATAGGTTATAAAGCACTTAAATCAAAAATTATTATAACAAGGAAGTTATCAACATTCGTTTAAGGGTGTATGATGACTTCCTTATTTTATTATAGTATCAAAAAAACAACATACATTATGGAGAAACAAAAGTATCTATCCCCCACAGTGGAGATATATGAAGTAGTAGTCGAAAAAGGTTTTGCAGGAAGCGGAGACCCTGAGCCGATTGGTTTTGATTATGGTGATTGGTTATAATTTAAGCTGTTACAATTATGAGAACAAATAATACTATTATTTCATTAGCAACCTTGCTTGCAATGGTTTTAGTCTCATCGTGTACTAAAACCGATATTGAATCTGAATTAGAATCAACAAAATCGCAATTGCTATATGTAACTGCTGATATTGCCAAAGATGCTGCTTCTCGCGTTACGATGGAGGCTGTAACTGATGGAGAATCTACCACTACCACAATCAATCTTGCTTGGGAGAACACGGGCGAGACTTTTGATGTGATTGATGCAAACAACAATGTCGTAGCCGAATTCGAACAGACAGAGAATACAGAAGATAAGTCTAATAAGTTTGTCGGAAAGCTCACCAATGCAGCTGGTCAAGCGGAAGGGGAATACAGAGTTGTATATCCTTCGGCAAATGCTCTTGACCTATCTGTACAAAACGGAACGCTCGACAATAGCAAGATTAGAATGTGCGGCACATATACGGGCACATTGAGCGAAATTGCTAATGTAGAATTCACAACTCACATGACGGCTATTATCAAGCTCCACTTTAAGATAAATGGTGAAGAAAATTATATTAACGCAAGCCAAATTCGTCGAGTTGTTGTAAGCGGTGTACAAAATCAGATTTTATTCTCTGACGGTGAACCGCGTACAGGCAATATAACTATTAATAAAGAAACAGACGACCAAGATGTAATATATCTAAATATTCCTGCAACCGCAAAAGACACGAATATTAATTTTGCGGTTACTACAACCTCGGCAAGTTATAATGGCACGCTTACTCCATCGAAGGACATCGAGGCGGGAACATTCTACAATGCAGCGATTACGCTTAATGAATCCTCTGCTGCTGAATATAATAGCGAGACTACCGCAACTGAATCAGAAGACATTATTGGTGAAGGCACAGCGGAAGATCCATATCTTATCACATCAGCTGAGGATTTGCAGTGGTTGGTTACATATTATAATGATGAAAACCTAAGCAGTCCACAATATTATAAATTGGCAACTGATATTAATATCGATAGTTCTGCTGCCGATCCGTGGACATTTGCACTTGCAAAAGCTTTCACTGATATCCTTGATGGTGCTAATCATGAAATTACGGGAAAGCTTTATGCAGTGGCTGGCAATCTACAACCTATCATTGGTTTTGTTTGTCAAAATGCAGGAGTGGTAAAAAATCTCAATGTAGATGTCCAAGTTGTGGGAAGTGGCGCACTAACCGAGATGATGGGTGAGACGGGCAGCCTTGCGGGAGGTGTTGTCGGTGCAAATCTTGGCACAATTGATAATTGCACAAGTGAAGGTAGTATTACAAGTAACGCTATTACCTCTGGAGATGCATTAGCTGTCGGAGTAGGTGGTATTGCAGGTCTTAACGCAGGAACAATCACCAACTCTACTAATAACGCAACAGTTCAAGGCACTAACCTGATAAACGGTGCCAGTGGTTGGTCGTCAGCAGGTGGCATAGCAGGAATAGTTGCCGACGGCAAATTTGTCAATTGCCATAATACTGGCAATATCACCGCTTGCAAAGTAACAAGCAGTGGCACAATTGGAGGTGTAAGCCTTGCTGGTGGAATTTTCGGACACGGCGCAAGACGAATAGGTAGTGGTATAATAGTTACCAATTGTAGTAATTCAGGAACTATTTCAGGCACTACTGATACTTCAAATCTCAATTCTCGAATTGGCGGCATTATAGGTAATTTGACCGATGTAGCGGATAGTG
Organism: Alistipes sp.; assembly: GCA_017465605.1. Classification (GTDB taxonomy): domain Bacteria; phylum Bacteroidota; class Bacteroidia; order Bacteroidales; family Rikenellaceae; genus Alistipes. Next base: position 70,985 of record JAFTVW010000007.1, on the reverse strand, counting down.
CTACAAATCCAGTCCAACGTGACTCGCGCATTGAGGACTGTACAAATAGCGGAGTTGTTAGTGGCGGTTATGCAACTGGATATGGAATGACAGGAGGTATTATTGGAACACACTGGATGACGGATATTGTTAACTGTACCAATACCTCATATGCTACTATTACCGCGTGCAATGGGTGCTCTCTATCAGCTGTTGGTGGTATCGCTGGTTGGGTTACGGGTGATTCTCACGATAGCCCGTGGTATTTTATGAAGAATGATCCCGATATAACAACCACGATGAGTGGGTGCAATAACGCTGGTCAAATTAATGGCGCTGATGAAGCCGATGAGCAATATGTAGGAGGCATAATCGGAGAATTGCTTGATGGTCACAATCTTGTACACGATTGCGAAAATACTGGCAATATTGACGCTAAGGGTTCAACAATGTGCAGAGTTTCAAGTATGGGTGGTATTATAGGCAGGACTAATGCTGGTTGGGCAAGCGTTTACAAATGTACAAATAATGGTAGTTTGACCGATGTTGCTAAGGTGTTTGATGCGTCAGCAGTTGGAGGAATATCGGGAATATGCTGCGGCGTTGCTCCATCTGAGATAAATTCAGGACTTGATGCAGAAGAGCCTATAAGAGTTGATAGAATATACGATTGCGCAAATACAGGACAAATTATCGTACCGACACCACAAGAGAAAGTTGGTTATTATATAAATGATCAATATTTAGGCGGAGTTGTTGGTTATTTAGAGACTGAGGGAACTTACAAACCCGAAGTTTGCAGTTGCTGCGTGGATAACAATGCAGAAAACGCCACAAACGGATATCCGAAAATCGGCAATAATGTAGCATTGACAGAGAAATGTAACGATTGTACTTCTACAACGCCTTAATAACCATTTGAGGACTATTTCAATCCCGCCATTTTGCATCATTGAATTTGCACTATGGCGGGATTTTTTTATATTTGCAAAAACATTACACAATATGATTTTCAGAAAGGCTACCGAGGCAGATATTGATACAATCGAAAGAATGATTCGTGCCGCGAGTGCGCGCTTGGGTGCAGCGGGAATCGACCAATGGCAGAGAGGTTATCCCAATCGACAGAGCGTCGAGCAAGATGTGGCCGCAGGTGTGGGTATGGTACTTGCGCTCGGTGAGGAGATTTTGGCCTATGGAGCGGTGATATTTACGGGCGAGCCCGCCTACAACGACCTAACGGGTGGTGAGTGGCTCACGCAGGGAGAGTATGCTGTGGTGCATCGGCTGTGCGTGTCGGAGATATTTGTGGGAATGGGATTTGCCAAGCAATTTATGTTGGCCGCCGAGGCTATGGCTGCGGAGCGAGTACCGAGTATCAGAATTGACACCCACCCCGACAACAAGATTATGCAACGAATGGTTGAGCGATTGGGGTACACCTACTGTGGCGATGTGGTAATCGAGAGCCGCCGTTTGGCATACGAAAAATTACTCTGCGACTAATTATACTCGCGAGCTACTGATTAGTAAGCTATAAACAACAAATATTCCCCTTCGGCCGATATTACAAATTGCTCGGCAGTGGTGCGATTCAGAGTGCCTTGCCAAAGTTGCGAGAAGTCGTAGATAGGGTATTGTAGCCCCTCCGAAAAGAGATTCCTTGCTGAGATATTGAAGATTGACACCGCCTGCCCCTTTCTGCAAGCCATTCGCTGCGTTCCGCTGCACGCAACAAAAACACCATAGTCGGTGTAAATCCTCACATCTAACCCCCAACGTTGATACTCGGCAAGCAGACTAATGTTTCCCATCGTGTGGTCCTCACGTTTGCCCGTTGCTCCCACAATTGCAATGCGGGTTACGCCTTTGGAGTGCAAAAATTTTACGGCTTTCGTTTGGTCGTTGGTCTCTTGGTCGGAGTCTATATGTATAATTTCGGAATACTTCGTGCTTACATCGTAGCTCAACGAATCTCCATCACCAACAATGGCATCGGGCCTATTACCTCGCGCGATATATTCATCGGTAGCACCATCGCAACACACCACACATTGAGCCTGACAGAGTATGTCAAGCGGAATAGGTGCAGTAGGGTAGTCACCTGCTGCCAAAATCACAGCCTCAATATTTTTCACAAAATCCATATTGCGAATCTCTACGCTAATTTACACTTTGCCATCTACACAAGGTGGTTGAAAGCGATTTTCATCACCAAAAGCCTATGTTTTTGATATCAGCCTCAAAGTTAATTAGAAAAATATTATTATCTTCGCAATCGAAAGAAATTTTTAACCTTAATAATATGAAGAGACTTATCTTGTGTGCCGCTATCGTAATCGGCACGTTGAGCGCATCGGCTCAAACTCAGAGTAAAGATGGAGGCATCAGCGAGGATATGATGAGCCGTATCCGTCAGGGATACACCGCATCAGCCGAGCAGAAAGCCATCAAAAATGCTCTCGCATCTAACTCAATCGCCACTTTGGCAATCAACTCAGAAAACCTCGCAATGTGCGACACTCACTTCTCGCACCAAGTAAAGACCGTAGGTATCACCAATCAAAAATCATCAGGTCGCTGCTGGCTCTTTACAGGTCTTAATGTATTGCGTGCAAAGATGATTGACAAATACGATTTGGCAGAGTTTGAGTTTTCACAGAACTACTGTTCGTTCTACGATTTGTTGGAGAAGTCAAACCTCTTCTTGCAGGCTATTATCGATACTCGCGAATTGGGCCTTGACTCTCGCGAGGTTGATTGGCTTATGCGCAATCCTATTGGTGATGGCGGTCAGTTCACAGGCGTATCCAATCTGATTATGAAATATGGTGTTGCTCCAAAGTCGGCTATGCCCGAGACTTATCAGAGCGAGAACACAGGCCAGATGTCAAGCATTTTGCGTCAGAAGTTGCGTGAGTATGCATTGGAGTTGCGCGGACTTAAAGCCAACAAGGCCGCTACCCGCAAAGTTGAGATGCTTACTTAGATTTATCGTATCTTGGTTGAGTGTTTGGGTGTTCCTCCCACAGAGTTTGAGTGGGCACGCTACGACAAGCAGGGTAATTTGGTGAGCAAAAAGAGCTATACTCCCAAAGAGTTCTACAACGAGTATATCGGTGAGGATTTGGAGAAGAACTACATTATGATTATGAACGACCCATCACGCGAATATGGCAAGGTTTACGAGATTGCCTACGACCGCCACGTTTACGACGGCGAGAACTGGCTCTATATCAACCTCCCAATCGAGCGCATCAAGGAGATGGCAATTGCATCAATCAAGGATAATGTAGCAATGTATTTCTCTTGTGACGTAGGCAAGTTTATGAATAGCTCGAAGGGCACTCTTGATGTTGCGAACTTCGACTACGCATCACTTTTCCGCACCTCGTTCCCAATGGACAAGAAGCAGCGTATTCAGACCTATTCAAGCCTTTCATCTCACGCGATGACACTTATTGCGGTAGATTTGGACAATGATGGCAAACCAACAAAGTGGATGGTCGAGAACAGCTGGGGCGCGTCATCGGGTTACAAGGGTAACTTGATTATGACCGACGAGTGGTTCAACGAGTATATGTTCCGCTTGGTAGTTGAGCGCAAATATGTTCCTGCCGATGTATTGGAGATGCTCAATCAGAAGCCTATACTTCTTCCTGCTTGGGACCCAATGTTTGCGCCTGAGGAGTAATCGTAACACTCTAACATACGACAAAAAGCGGCTTCGTGCCGCTTTTTGTTTTCTCATATTATTACGAGATTTGGCTTAATGGTAAAAAATGAGTTGAGTGAGTCGTTTTCTCCACCTTCCAACGGCACAAATAAGTGTAGTTTGGCCAAATAAAAAACCTCCCACGCGGGGAGGTTATGCCATAATCTTTTGGATTTCAACGCATTAAACGATTAATACTCCTCCTCGTTGAAGAAGAAATCGTCCTTTGAGGGGTAATCGGGCCAAATATCCTCTATTGATTCGTAGATATCACCCTCGTCCTCAATCTCCTGCAAGTTCTCCAACACCTCCAATGGTGCGCCTGAACGAATTGCATAATCGATTAACTCCTCTTTTGTTGCGGGCCAAGGTGCGTCCTCCAACTTAGATGCCAATTCCAAAGTCCAATACATAGTTGTGCGGTTTTATCAGTTTATAAGTTTTAATTTTCAACCATTTAGCGTCGTTAAGCATATAACTCTGCTAATCGGCCGCAAATATAACGAAAAAACATTAAATGCAAATCATTTATGCACTAATCTTCCTATTTATGCACAAAAACTTGCAAATCGCTTACAAAAAGAGCCATTTTCGCCAAAACAGGTTATAATCAAGCACTATGGAATCCACAAAATCTCTTCGACCGATGCCATTTGGGTAATGGTGCGACCAAGCAGATAGAAGTAATCCGACAGACGATTCAGATATATAGTAACCTCTTTATCGATATCATACTCTTGCGATGCACAAATCGCTGCTCGCTCGGCACGACGGCAGACGGTACGGCAAACGTGGCACAAAGAACATCTCACGTCACCTCCGGGGATAGTAAACTTGGTAATCTGGGGCAATGCCTCCTGCATTCTGTCAATCGACTGCTCCAAGTCCTGCGATGCGCTGGATTTCAATGAACTAACCTTATCTGTTCCACCATCACCCACAGCCAACAATGCAGCTGCAACCATAAGTTGCGACTCTACACCTCGAAGTTCTGCCACAATAGCTGCAAACTTCTCGTCAGAAGCCAATTTGTCGGCAAGTAGGGCAGTAAATGCTATCAACTCATCAACCGAGCCATATGCCTCCACTCTACAATCATTTTTGAGTACTCGCTCACCACCAATAAGCGAAGTGCGGCCCTTGTCGCCACCTTTTGTATATACTTTCATAATCTAAACTTTTGTTTCGGTAGATGATTATTAAAAATAAGCAGATAACCACGATTGTCGATGCTTGTGCATTGATGCGTTGCCACGATTTCGCGACAAGCCTTATCGCGCCGACTATCAAGCGAAGGCGACATTACACACAACGTCTGCTTATTTTGGCGTGCCTGCTCGGCAATTTGCGCCAATTGTTCCGATGCAGTCGCTGTTGTTGCAATTACCAAATCCACACCCTGCATCTGTTCAATCGGGCAATCAATGGCAAAGGTCTGATAGCGGCAGTGCGTCATCAAATTCTGCAACTGTGTGGCTCTACGCTTGGCAGCACCTCGCGCCAATAGAGCATCGTACAAATCCGTTGCCGAATCGTCATACAATTTAGAGCACATAAACACTTCACGCACGATTGCATAGACAAAAGGTGAATGTACACCGTGACCTCGGAAATATCTCGCACGTTTGATATTTGCAGGGATATTCCTCAGGCCATACAATCGACGCTTTATGTTTCTACCCGTTATCTTCATATTTTGCCAATTTTCGCTATCGGTGTATCGCAACAGCGAAATTCAACTTCAAAGGTTTATTACTTTTTCAACTGACCTGCAAGGCGGCCCGTAGAGAATGCTATCTGCAAATTATATCCGCCTGTATTAGCATCAATATCAAGCAATTCTCCCGCAAAATAGAGACCTTTCACCTTCAACGACTCCATCGTATAGCGGTTCACATCTTCGCAACTCACACCGCCAGCCGTAACCACAGCAAACTCAAATGGGGCATAATCGGTGATAGGGAATACCATACCCTTCAACACCTTGACCAATCGTCGTATCTCGGCATCGGTCACCTTACGAATATAATTTTTCGAATGAACATCGAGCTCGTGAGCAATAGGTATTACAAAATGCTTCGGGACAAGTTTACGCAACAATTCCGAGAAGAACTCTTCGGGTTGCATCTCCGAAATTTCGCGCTTGATACGGTCGAAAAGCATCTCTTCGGTGAGTGCAGGTTTCATATCAATAACCAGCTTCACACGCTTTTGGTCAATCAGTGCATCTACCGCATCACGACTGACTCTCAATGCCACAGCTCCCTCGATTCCTCTATCCGAGAAACTTATCTCGCCAAACTCTTCACGCACAACTTCGTCCTCGACAAATAGTTGCGCCTGCACATTTTTCAATAGAAGTCCATCGAGGAATTTCTTTTGTGGGTGAGATGTTCGCAGGGGAGTAAGTGATGGGCGCACCTCCTCGATTCGATGCCCTGTACGGTCGGCAAAAATATATCCATCTCCCGTAGAGCCAGTGCCCGGATAGCTCACACCTCCCGTTGCTATAATAACATTCTCGGCCTCCTCCTTACGCTCAAAACCTCGCTTGTTAACATACTTCACGCCATAGACTTTACTGTCAATCGTAAGGATTTCAGTAATGCGAGAATTGTAACGTATCTCAACACCATTATCAATGCAATAGTCGGTGAGCGCGTTAGCAATATCCCAAGCCTTGCCGCTCTTAGGGAACACTCGCTGACCACGCTCGATATCGAGCTTCACGCCAATACGCTCAAAAAATTTGATTGTTGCCTTGTTGTTAAATTCGGCAAATGCTATCTCAAAAAACTCGGCATTGGTGCGAATCGCCTCCTTGAACTCCTCGGGTGGGCGAGCATTTGTCAGGTTACAACGGCCCTTACCCGTGATTCTTATCTTTCGGCCAGCCTTCTCCATCTTCTCCATAAGAAGTACCTGCTTGCCATTTCGGGCAGCAGTCGCAGCAGCCATCAAACCTGCCGCACCAGCTCCTATAACTATTACATCGTACATTGTCGCTAAATTTTCTACAAAAGTACAAAATTGTATTTATAATTTAACCATTTGTGGCAACAATGGAGAGGTTTAGCGTAAATTTTCTATCTTTGCTAAGAATTTTAACCCAGATATATTATGTCAAACAAGATTGTATATCCCACTTGCGGGGTCTGCTCACAAGCCATAGTAATTGAGCTTGATGATGATACAACAGTTGTAAACGTAGAATTCATAGGCGGTTGCAATGGCAACACTCAGGGCGTAGCACGCCTCGCTCGTGGAATGAAGGCCGACGAAGTCATCGCCCGCCTTGAAGGAATCCGTTGCAACGGTAAACCCACATCTTGCCCCGACCAGCTGGCTCGGGCATTGCGACAGATGACAAATAAGTAAGCGAGCCAAAAGAAAATATTGTATGAAGAAGATAAAAAATCCCTGGACAGGCGAACCAACATATCACTGCTACGGGTGTTCACCCGATAGTGCTTCGGGTCTTAGAATGGAGTTCTACGAAGATGGCGACGAGATTGTTAGCCACTGGCACCCGCGCCCAGAGTTTCAAGGCTGGCGCGACACTCTACACGGAGGCATACAAGCGACCTTAGCCGATGAGATTGCAAGTTGGGTAGTGTTTCGCAAATTTCAAACAAGTGGCGTCACCTCGAAATTGGAGGTAAAATACCACAAACCAATAATGATTACCGATTCGCACATCACGTTGCGGGCATCGGTGAAACGACAACTGCGAAACATTATCGAAATTAGTGTTTCGATTTTTGACCACACGGGCGAATTATGCACATCAGCCATTTGTGTATATTTTTCATTTCCTCAAAAGCGAGCATACGAGGAGTTTGGATTTCGCGAATTTGTATTGGAAGAAGAGGCTTAAAACAACAATATTATGAAACACATTGCCATTATCACACTTTTCATATTAGCAGGACTGCAACTTTCACAAGCCCAAACTATTAACTCTATAAAAATATGGACTGCAACCGAGAAAGCCGACTATAAGCAGGCCGCAAAAGAGCAATTCGCCAGTGCACATTTAAGCCAAGCAGAAGCGGCTGAGGCTATGGCTATTATGGAGCAACTTTGGCTGAAAAGCAAAAAAACACAATATGCTCAGGCATCAAGCGAAGAACTTATCACACTCGGAGATTTGAAGCTCAAATTTGCCACACGAGTATATGGCGAAAAGCCTGCCGACGGATATAGTCTTTATATCTCTATGCACGGAGGAGGTAGTGCACCAGCAAAAGTTAACGACCAACAATGGGCCAATCAGATAAGACTCTACACTCCCAAAGAGGGTGTATATATTGCACCACGCGCACCGTGGAACGACTGGAATATGTGGTTTAAGGAGGGCCTTGACGAATTGTTTGAGATGCTGATTGAGTGTATGGTAGCAAATATGGGGGTAAATCCCGATAAGGTATATCTACTCGGTTACTCGGCAGGAGGAGATGGAGTGTGGCGTATGGCTCCCCGTATGGCCGACCGTTGGGCCGCAGCGTCGATGATGGCTGGCCACCCGGGTGAAGCATCACAAGTTAATCTACGCAACACACCTTTTATGATATGGATGGGTGAGAACGACCGCGCTTTCAATAGAAACAAATTGGCAGTTCATCACGGCAAAATTATGGATTCACTCCAACTTGCTGACAAGGCTGGATATATCCACGAGACCCACATCATAAAGGGTAAAGGCCATTGGATGGAGAGAGCCGACACACTGGCCGTATCGTGGATGGCACAATACCAGCGTAATCCATATCCTGACAGGGTAGTATGGCGACAGGAGGGTGTTACTCGCCGTAATTTCTATTGGATAGGCTTACCAGAAGGTCAAGATTGCCGACACAAAATGATGGTTATCGCAGATTATGAGGGTAATACTATAAATATTGAGCATAGCGATTACCAACGTTTGACACTCTACATCAACGATAAGATGATGAATCTAAACAAGCCTATCACAGTACGCTATAATGGTAAAAAAATATTCAAGGGAAAGGTTGTCCGCACCGTTGCCAACCTTAGTCAGACACTCTCTGAGCGTGGTGATTTGAGATATATGTTCCCTGCGAAGATTGATATTGAATTGAAATAGAAAGAGTAAATATTGACATATAGAGCAAGTAAGTGGTGGATATTATTCGCCACTTATTTTTTCAATATCGCCAGCTGTTGAGCTTGCTCAAACAAGACTATTTTGCACAAAAAAAAGCGACTGAATTTCAGTAGCTTGCTATCAAAACATCTGCGGTGCGTAGGGACTCGACCGCCGAGCATCAGCGAAGGTGAAGCGGGAATACCTCTGAAAATCAAATATCTATTTATTCCCGCAACCCCCATATAAAGTGAGTAGTGCCCACGCCACAGATAGCAAGTGAGCGAAGCTTACATTTTGTGCAGGATAGGCTGTTGAGCTTGCTTAAACAAGACTATTATGCACAAAAAAAGCGACTGAAAAACTCAGTCGCTTGCTATCAAAACTTCTGCGGTGCGTAGGGGACTCGACCGCCGAGCGGAGCGAAAGTGAAGCGGGAATACCTCTGAAAATCAAATATCTATTTATTCCCGCAACCCCCAATTATGTGAGTAGTGCCTACGCCACAGATAGCAAGTGAGCGAAGCTTACATTTTGTGCAGGATAGGCTGTTGAGCTTGCTCAAACAAGACTATTTTGCACAAAAAAAAGCGACTGAAAACTCAGTCGCTTGCTATCAAAATCTGCGGTGCGTAGGGGACTCGAACCCCTGACCCCGTGCGTGACAGGCACGTATTCTAACCAGCTGAACTAACGCACCATTGCTGATTGCGATTGCAAAGGTAGTACAAAAAATCGAATCTGCAACTTTTTACGACAAAAAAATCGTTCCAAAGTCAAAATTTACTTCTGGAATATCGAAAACTGCACACTTCCATAACTTCGCAACCTAAGAAAATTGGGGTGAGAGCTAAAATCCTTCGACTTCGAGTGCTCGAAGATAAATATACCGTCATCTTTCAATAGATTGTTCTCAAATACTGCATCAATCACCTGTTCACTTCCCTCCAAATCGTACGGAGCATCGGAGAATATCATATCAAACTGTTTGGCGCAACTCTTCACATATAGAAATACATTCGCCTTTACAGGGTGAATGTTATTCATTCCAAACGATTTTGCTGTTGCTCGAATAAAGTTATAATGCACAGCATTAATCTCAACCGATGTTACCGATCTCACACCTCGCGACGCAAACTCGTAGATGATTGAGCCTGTACCAGCAAAGAGGTCGAGCACATCTAAATCCTCGAAATCGACCATATTACCCAGCACATTAAAGAGATTCTCCTTAGCAAAATCGGTAGTAGGGCGTGCGCGAAGATTTTTTGGCGGGTTAATCACACGTCCACCGTGTGTACCACTAATTATTCTCATAGATGCAAATATTTGTTCTATACCTTATATTATATATATATTCTCGAAGAAGTCGTTTGTATATAGTCTGACCGCTTCTAAAAATAATGTCCGCCCCGATAAAGCAGAGCGGACATTTGTTATTTCGGTTGATGGAATTACTCCCAGTTACCTGCCTCGTTGTTGCTACCCTCCATAGAACCGAACTTCAAACCAGCATACTCGTTGAAGTTGTTAACTCTATCGTCGATAAGGTTAATCACGTTCTGACGGAACTCAACAGTATCAAGATATAGCTTATAAGGAGCACGGCACTCTACAACAGGAACCTCAATGTTAGAACCTGTCATAACCTTACCAGCCTGCAAAATAAACTGCTCCTTACCGTCTGTGTGAGGGATAAAACGCAAATCGTTAACCTGCTCCTTTGTAAGCTTACGAGGATTGAAGATGGTATCAATCACAGCGAGGTTGTACTTCTCGATGTTCTTCTTACCAGACTTCTTCAACTGAGCCATAGCAACAGAGTCGTCCTCATCAACGAGCTTACGCTCCATCTCCAAAGAGTCGTTCAAGATAAAATAGATCAACGAATCGAAGTTGTCAGTGAAGCACTGATACTTGCTCTTGTAAGCACGCTCAGCGGCACGAATGTCCTTCAACTTAACGATAACGTCTGCATTGCGAGCCTTCAACTGTTTTTCGAAGCTCAACGGAGTGTGAATTAGAATGGCAACCACGTAAATCAAACCAATGATTACCAAACCAAGTAAAAATTGAATTGCTTTTTTCATTTTTTGTTATTTGTTATTAAGTTTGTATTCAAATTTAACGGCATTAAAACCGACGACTTATGATTAACACTTATATCGCAGGCCAAATTTACACAAAAATCTTGTTTGAAACAACATTTAGCCAGAAAAAAGTTATCGAAATGTTATCAGAATGGCTAAGTTCGCCCGATTGTTCGCAAATTTTCGTGTTAAATGGCTATGCAGGCACCGGAAAAACCACTCTTGTCTCGACTTTGGTCGAGGTGTTAGACGAGGTTGGAATCAAATCAGTTTTGCTCGCTCCGACCGGACGGGCCGCAAAAGTTTTGTCACGCTATTCGGGCAAACAAGCCTACACGATTCACAAAAGAATCTATCGCGAAAAGACCAATGCCAACTACGAATCCAAATTCTCGCTCAACATCAACAAAGAACAGGGAGCTGTATTTGTTGTTGACGAGGCATCGATGCTCTCGGACACGACAACCGAAGGCCAGATTTTTGGCAGTGGCTCGCTGCTGGAAGATTTGGTCAAGTATGTACAAAACGGCAAGGAGTGCCGTTTGATTTTGGTGGGCGACAACGCCCAACTTCCACCTGTTGGAGCCGATTATAGTCCTGCGCTCGATGAGTCGGTTATGCAATCTTATGCAGACGTAGTTTATGCTTCGATGGACGATGTGGTGCGTCAAAGTGCTGAATCGGGCATACTATTCAATGCTACAATGGTACGTTGTATGCTTGAAAACGGATTACACGAAATACCGCAATTCGATATGCAGTATCCCGATTTCAAATCAATCGGAGGACTAGATTTATTGGAAACTCTGCAAGATTGCTACGACCGATATGGGCGCGACGAGGTAATTGTGATTACCCGCTCCAACAAGCGTGCCAACAAATATAATGAAGGTATCCGCCGATACAACCTCTCTGCCGAAGAAAACATCGAGAGTGGAGATATGCTTATGGTTGTCAAGAATAATTACCATTACACCGAGCGAATCGAAAACTGTCCGATGAGTTTTATGGCCAACGGCGATGTGGCCCGTCTGAAAAAGATTCGACGCTTTGAGGACTTTTACGGTTTTCACTTTGCCGATGCTATTTTGCAATTTCCCGACTACAATGACACCGAGATTGAGTGTAAGATTCTCCTCGACACTATCGCTTCCGAGTCGCCATCACTCACTCGCGAAGAAAGCCGACGGCTGTTCGATGAGGTTGAGAAGGACTACACCGATATAAAGAGTAAAATAAAACGACTGAAAGAGATTCGTGAAAATCCACACTACAACGCCGTACAAGTAAAATTCTCCTATGCCATCACCTGCCACAAGGCACAGGGTGGTCAATGGAAGGCTGTTTTCATCGACCGTTGCCTATTTGGCGATGAGCCAATGAGCCGCGATATGCTTCGCTGGCTCTATACGGCCATAACTCGCGCAACTGAGAGAGTTTATCTTGTTAATTTTGACGAGCGATTCTTTGAATAGTTGCTTAAAATTAGGTATCTTTGCTCAAAAGAAAGTAAAAAAGATGGCGATAGAGAAGAAATATGTTGAGACGCCTCTGATGAAGCAATATTATCAGATTAAGGCCGTTCACCCCGACGCAATACTTTTATTCCGTGTGGGCGATTTTTACGAGACCTTTGGAGAAGATGCCATAAAGGCGAGTTCGATATTGGGTATCACACTCACAAAACGCGCCAATGGAGCAGCCTCATCGGTTGAGCTGGCGGGATTTCCCTACCACGCCGTTGATGCCTATCTACCGAAGTTGGTGAGAGCAGGCGAGCGAGTAGCTATATGTGAGCAGTTGGAGGATCCCAAAACAGTGAAGGGATTGGTTAAGCGAGGTGTTATCGAATTGGTGACACCCGGAGTAGTTTTGGGCGACAACATTCTTCCCAACAAAGAAAATTCATTCTTGGCATCGGTATATTTTGGAGCGCGCACTACGGGCGTTGCTTTTCTCGACATCTCAACTGGCGAGTTTTATATGGCCGAAGGTGACGACCGCTATATCGACAAACTTATGTCGAACCTCTCGCCCAAAGAGGTGCTTTACCAACGTGGCTCAGAGACCCGCTTTGAATCGTCGTTTGGCAATCGCCACTACACCTATCGTCTCGACGATTGGGTATTCTCGTCGGAGCTAAACCACGAAAAGCTATGCCAACAATTCGGCACCAAGTCGCTTAAAGGATTTGGCGTTGAGAATCTGAAAGATGGCATCTCGGCAGCGGGAGCAATTCTCTACTATTTGGAGTTTACCGAGCATCGTGAAATATCCCATATTAAAAACATTTCACGAATCGACCAAAATGAATATGTGTGGATTGATAAATTCACGATTCGCAATTTGGAACTCTTCTCGTCAAACTCATCGCAGCAAAAGACTGGCTTTGCCGATGTAATCGACCGTACCCTTACATCGATGGGAGGCCGATTGTTGAAACGTTGGATTGCTATGCCGCTCATCAGTGTTGAGCGCATCAAACGCCGCCACGACATCGTAGAATGCCTCACAACCGATAGCGATATTGCCGCAGCCCTGCGAGAGCAGATTTCGGAAGTAGGTGATTTGGAGCGTATCTCATCTCGTATTGCGGCAGGCCGAGTTCTGCCTCGCGAATTGGTGCAGCTAAAAAACTCACTCGCAGCAGTCGAAACATTGAAGGCTCTTTTGGAGTCAACCGACAAGGAGTGCCTACACGATATTGCCGCTCAAATCGATAATCTATCGAACGTTCAGCAACGTCTTGCCCACGACATCTATCCCGACCCTGCCAACAACCAAATTCAGAAGGGTGGGGTGATAGCCGATGGAGTATCGGCCGAGCTTGATGATTTGCGTCGTATTGCCACTCGCGGTAAAGATGTGTTGCAGCAAATCATTCAGCGCGAGAGCGAAGCAACGGGCATTCCGTCGCTTAAAATCAGCTACAACAATGTATTTGGCTACTATATTGAGGTACGCAACGCACACAAAGACAAAGTACCAGAGAGTTGGGTGCGTAAACAGACCCTCACAAATGCCGAGCGATACATCACCGAAGAGCTAAAAGAGTATGAGGAGAAGATTCTCGGAGCACAAGACCGCATACTTGCCATCGAGCAGGAAATATATCAGGAGTTGGTACAATTCGTTGCAGGGTATTTAAGAAGCATACTAAAAGATGCCGCCACGATTGCCCGAATCGACTGTCTGCAATCATTCGCAAGAATGGCTGCCGAGTGTCGCTATGTACGTCCCACGCTTGACGAGGGTAAGATTATCGACATTCGCGCAGGTCGTCACCCTGTAATCGAGCGATTACTCCCCGTAGGCGAAGAGTATATCCCCAACGATGTATTGCTCAACGATAGCGACCAGCAGATTATGATGATTACCGGCCCTAATATGGCTGGTAAATCGGCTCTGCTCCGCCAAACTGCACTCATAATCCTTATGGCGCAGATGGGCTCGTTTGTGCCTGCCGAATCTGCCCATATTGGCGTTGTGGATAAGATTTTCACTCGCGTTGGTGCATCTGATAATATCTCGCAAGGCGAATCTACGTTTATGGTCGAGATGTTGGAGTCGGCAAGTATTCTCAACAATATTTCTGACCGCAGCCTGATTCTGCTCGATGAGATTGGTCGAGGTACAAGTACCTACGACGGTATTTCGATTGCTTGGGCAATGGTGGAGTATATCCACAACCACCCATCGGGCCACGCCAAGACGCTGTTTGCCACTCACTATCACGAGCTTAACGAGATGGAGCAGCTATTCGACCGTGTTAAGAACTATCACGTTGCAGTTCGAGAGGTTGACAAAACAATAGTATTCCTACGCAAGCTCTCACGCGGTGGCACCGAGCACTCGTTTGGTATTCACGTTGCCCGTATGGCAGGAATGCCACAAAGTATCGTCACACGCGCATCGGAGATTCTATCAAACCTTGAAACCGTATATGGCAACAATGATGTATCGGCTGGCACGCCCACTCATCAAGCTCGTTCTCGCAAGCGTCAGCCATCAGCCAAGCAGGTTGCCGACGTAGCTCAGCAAGGCAATATGCAACTTTCGATGTTCCAGCTTGAAGACCCCGTATTGGTACAAATCCGAGACCAGATACGCGGAATCGACATCAATTCGCTCACTCCGCTTGAAGCTCTCAACAAATTGAGTGAAATAAAGAAGATTACAGGATTATAGAGAAACGTCTAACTCTCAAAACAATGTCGGCCACCTCGAAAGAAGTGGCCGACATTTTGTTATATTCAAACTGCTGCTATGCGTCAATATTTGCATAATGAGCATTCTTCTCGATAAACTCTCTACGAGGTGGCACATCGTCTCCCATCAACATAGAGAAGATTCTATCTGCCTCGGCTGCATTCTCGATTGTAACCTGACGCAAGATACGAGTCTCAGGATTCATTGTTGTATCCCACAACTGCTGGGCATTCATCTCTCCCAAACCTTTGTAACGCTGGATATGAACTCCCTTTACTCCCATCTCCTCAGTAATAGCATCACGCTCCTGCTCGGTCCAGCAATAACGCTCGCGATTACCCTTCTTAACCAAATACAAAGGTGGGGTAGCAATATAGATGTGACCATTCTCTATAAGTTCCTTCATCTTGCGGAAGAAGAATGTAAGCATCAATGTTGCAATGTGCGCACCATCGACATCGGCATCGGTCATAATAATAATCTTATCGTAGCGCAACTTCTCCAAATTCAAAGCCTTGCTATCCTCTGCCGTACCAATGCTTACGCCCAACGCGATAAACATATTCTTAATCTCCTCGTTCTCCCACATACGATGCTCCTGCGCCTTTTCGATGTTAAGAATCTTACCACGCAATGGCATAATAGCTTGGAAGTTACGGTCACGACCCTGCTTTGCTGTACCACCCGCAGAATCTCCCTCGACAAAGAAAATCTCGGCAATCGAGCGGTCTCGGCTTGAACAATCAGCCAACTTACCCGGAAGACCTGCACCCGACAAAACAGTCTTACGCTGAACTGCCTCACGAGCATTACGAGCAGCGTGACGCGCCGTAGCAGCCAAAATCACCTTTTGCACGATAGCCTTTGCATCTTTGGGGTGCTCCTCCAAATAGAGAGCCAATGCCGAAGCAACAGCACCATTAACAGCACCTGCAACCTCGTCGTTACCCAACTTTGTTTTGGTCTGACCCTCAAACTGTGGCTCGGCAACCTTTACCGACACAACAGCTGTAAGGCCCTCGCGGAAGTCATCGCCGCTAATATCAAACTTCAACTTCGCCAACATTCCCGACTCCTCGGCATACTTTTTCAATGTACGGGTAAGAGCTGTACGGAAACCTGTAAGGTGAGTACCACCCTCAATGGTGTTGATATTATTAACGTATGAGTGAACATTCTCCGAATAAGAGTTGTTATACTGCATAGCAACCTCTACGGGAACACCATTCTTCTCGGTATCAATATAGATAATAGACTCAATGATAGGCTCACCACGAGTAGCATCAAGATACTGAACAAACTCCTTCAAACCCTCCTTTGAGTAGTAATGCTCACTAAGGAAGTTCTCCTCGTCGTCCTTCTGACGCTTATCAGTAAGCGAAAGGTGGATACCCTTATTCAAGAATGCCAACTCACGCAAACGATTTGCCAAAATATCATAACGATAAACAGTGGTGTGGGTGAAAATACTTTCATCGGGCTTGAATGTGATGATAGTACCTCTATCATCGCAATCGCCCAAAATCTCCATCTTTGAAGTTGCAACACCCTTGCTATATGTCTGACGATAGATTTTACCTCCTCGGTGGATTTCTGCCACAAGTTTTGTCGAAAGGGCATTCACACACGACACACCTACACCGTGCAAACCTCCCGACACCTTATAGCTACCCTTATCGAACTTACCTCCTGCGTGAAGCACGGTAAGCACAACTTCCAAAGCCGACTTACCCTCCTTTTCGTGATAATCGGTGGGGATACCACGACCATTATCCTTTACAGTAATCGAGTTATCCTCGTTGATGGTAACTTCGATGTGTGAACAATATCCAGCCAAAGCCTCATCGATAGAGTTATCCACAACCTCATACACAAGGTGGTGCAAACCCTTCTCTCCGATATCACCGATGTACATAGCAGGACGCTTGCGCACCGCCTCTAAGCCTTCCAACACTTGAATATTGGACGCTGAATATTCTTCCTCTTGTTTTTTAACAATCTCTTGTTCTGTACTCATTATTGCGTTTTATTGTCTTTTCTTGATTAAACGTACAAAGATAGCTCTTTTTTATGTTTTTTGCAAATCACGAATCGTAGATTCGAGATATATTTCTTCAATTATTCATCAATTATTGCGAAAAACTCTCCGCAACATCAATTTCTGTAATTTTACCCTTTGAAAAGAGCAGAGTGCGAGCAGGGTATTGTTCGATAAGTGCTGTATTATGAGTTGACATAATCACCGCGCAACCCCTCGACACAATTTTTCTAAACAAGCGCATAATATCGTCAGCCGTCACAGGGTCGAGATTTCCCGTAGGCTCATCAGCCAACAACAATCGAGGAGAATTAATCAATGCCCTTGCAATCACCAAACGCTGACGCTCTCCTCCCGATAGTTCGTGTGGCATCTTATATGCTTTGTTATCTAAATCTACAAGCGACAAAACTTCATCAATTCGGCGACGCATATCGCTATCCTTTTTCCAGCCCGTAGCCCGCATCACGTCATACAGATTGTAGAAGACATTTCTATCGTCTAACAACTGATAATCTTGAAATACAATACCCATTCTTCGACGCAGATAGGGAATATCCGAGCGGCGCAAACGACGCAAGTTCATACCCACAACACGCCCCTCACCATCAAGCAGTTGCACCTCGGCATATAAAGTTTTAAGTAAGGTACTTTTTCCACTTCCGACGCGACCGATAAAATAGACCATTTCACCCTCCGACACACTCAGATTAACGTCCGACAAAACAAGTTCGTCGGCCGACCTCGCACGCCCCGAATCGCTATCCGAATGGTATATCGACACATCACGAAGTTCTACAACTGTACGTCCTTTTTCCATAGTAATTGAATTGCTCAAACATACAAATATACAAATTTTTGCGAAATATATCATATTTCGCCACCAAAATAATGCTCAAAAAAAAGAGGTTGTCGGCATCATCACCAACAACCTCACTTTATAAACCATATTTTACTCATTACATCAACTCTTATCCGGTAGCGACAATTTGCGATAAACATTTGGAGTAAAACCTGTTACACGCTTAAAAGTCACAAAGAAATGCTCGGTTGACTTAAATCCCAACACATAAGCAATCTCCTTGATAGACTCCTGAGTATTAGCCAACAGATATTGCGCACGACGCAACTTCATCAGCATAAAATAGTGTGCTGGTGCGTGACCCGTATAATCCCGAAATATCTTCCGAAACCACGAATAGCTAACATTGAGTTGTGAGGCTAACTCTTCGAGATTAATATTACTCGAAACCCGCTCCTGCATTATCGCCTTTGCCTGTTCGATTACCTGTGCCAACCTATCGACGGAATGAGCGTTATTACGAACAAAAAAGTTGACCATACCCAGCATATGCATCACCACTCCGCAAAGCAACTGCTGAGATGCAGGTCGGGCCAACGAAGCCACCTCAATCGATTGTTGATATAAATCCACTAACTCTCTGTTTAGCCCAATGTTATAGACTTGCTCCTCACCCGCAAAGAGTCGCTCCACAACACTATCTGCCATCACGCCACTAAACCCTATAAAATACTCAGTCCAGCCTGAATTTCGATGCGGTTTATAGCTATGCCAGCGACCCGGTCGCAACAATATCAACGAGCCTTTCACCACCTCTCGGCGACCCGTATCGTTTACAAACTCACCTCGTCCATCAACAATATATACAAGCTGATATTCCTGCAAAATACGACCTCTCGACGGGTCAAACATATAACCCGTCGGGTGCTGCTTAGAGGGGTAATCCTCATCGGCCGATATCACCTGCATACCCACCGTACTTACCGTACAACCATACTCCTCATCAAGACGATTGGGGATAAGGTAGTGGAAACGTATTTGCGACGAAGAGAGCTGCTTCATTGCTAGATAAATAATGTATCAGAGTGCGTCTATTTTGGCAAATTAAACGCTTTTGTCATCTCTTGCATCTGCTCTTGCGACATTCCATCGGGCTCGTAACCCATACATTTGGCATTGATGTAAATCTGAGCCGATTTATTGAGTACGTCAACTTGGTCGAAAGCCTCCATAATATCGACACCGACCGCACACACACCGTGCTTTTCCCACAACGTTACATCATAGTCATCAAGCAAAGCAATTGTAGCATCGGCCAACATTTGTGAGCCGGGCAACTGATATGGCACAATACCCAATCCACGAGGACAAAAAGCCTTAGTTTCGGGAATCATACTCCACAACAGATTGGTAAGCACATCTTTCTCCAAAAACTTATCGGTATGCGACATAGCAACAAGTTCAATAGGGTGAGTATGCAGAGCCGCCTTGTATGGCACACCCTTACCAAGCAGATAGTTATGCATAGCCAAATGCGATGGCAACTCAGATGTAGGTTTAACGGGATTATCTGCTATGATTTCATAATGCGCACAATCCTCCGTAATACGAATAAACGAGCCGTTCTCCATTGGTCGGCGTGCCAAATCGCGCATACGCTTGTTTGTTCCCTTGCAGAAGAAATAACAACCTTTCAAATTCTCCAACACTGCACCCAATGCAACAGGCTCGGCAATGGCTGGCATCTTGCAAATCTCATCATCAACAAACTCGGTAACATTAACCGTAATATTTCCGCCATTACGCTCAGCCCAACCTTTTTGCCACAGATAACCAGCAACTTCGGCCACCTGCTCAACTTCACGAGCCAACGCCTCACGGCCTTCAAGTATAGATTTCATATTTTTTGTTTTTAATCAAACAATCACGAGCGAGACCCCGATAGAGATCCCGCCCGCCACACGTTTACTTCAAAATTTCAGGCAAGAATGAGCTCAAAATAAGAATCAGGATTCCTGCCACCAATACTGCAATAGTCTTTTTTGAGCAGCCTTTCCACTCTTTGAGGATAATTCCCCACACATTTGAAAAGACCACGTTCAAAGCCATCAAAATACACCAGCTGAACGTAAGCAGCGCGAGCGATGAAGTCAAGAAGCCTTTACCCAAGCTCAATCCAAAGAATTGGCTATACCAAAGCACACCCGCCAAAGCGCAGAACAATAGATTATTCACCCACAATTCGCCCTTACCATAATCAACAAAGCTCTTGTTGCGAACATTCTGATAAATGCAATAAACGGCATTGGTCAAGAAACCTCCCAATGTAACCATAAAGGTTGCGGGGAGAGTCTTATAGATATCAGCCGTAGCATCACCAAAATTGAGTGGCTCACCAAAGCCCAAACCAATGCTAAAACAAGCACTCATAAAACCAGCCAGCAGAGCAACAGCAATACCTTTGGTAAAGTTAAAATCCTTCACTGCGGCCTGCTTCTCCTCATCTGATAGCGACTGCGACTTCATATGTCCAGCCACACCGATTACAGCAATACCGAGCAGAGTAACAACAACTCCTGCCACCACAGCCGTAGTCAAATCACCCGGGCGACCCAACAATAGGGGAGTAAGGATTGTTCCCAATCCCGCACAAGTTCCCAAAGCGATAGATTGGCCCAAAGCCACACCCAAATAACGCATCGAAAGACCGAAGGTCAAACCTCCCACGCCCCACAACACACCAAAGAGTGCAGTAAGCGCACTTTCAGCAGGATATGCAGCATATAGCTCCCACAAAGAGCGGCCTTCGGGGACAGCCAGCATAGCTCCCAAAATAGGGAATACGAGCCACGCAAACACACCCTGAATGAGCCAATACGACTCCCAGCTCCAACTCTTTATTTTATTGATAGGTACATAGCTGCTCGATTGGCAAAATGCACCCACCGCAATAATCAACAGACCGATTATAATCTCCATAAGTCCGTATTTTAGAATTTCCGTATTTTAGAATAATTACACACGAATTATACTCGCTTCGATGTAACCTCAGCCTCGTACTTGTTCACGTCTGCAATAAACTCCTCGCCAACAGGCACACCATTACGCATACAGAACATATCCCACACTGCGTTCCAAGGCAACGACTTACACTCCTCCAACAGAGCCAAACGCTCGAAGCCCTTACCCTCAGCCTCATACTCGCGCAAAGTCTTCAATGGCTCTAACAAAGCCTGCAACAAACACTTCTGAGTAGCACGCGCACCAATAACATAAGCACCAATGCGATTAATCGAAGCATCGAAGTAATCCAAACCGATATGCACCTTATCCAATGCATTGCAACGTACAATCTCCTTAGTCAAATCCAAAGTCTCGTCGTTGATGATTGTAACGTGGTCAGAATCCCAACGTACAGGACGACTAACGTGCAACATCACCTCAGGAGTGAAGAGCAACAAAGATGACATCTTATCTGCAATACTCTCGGTTGGGTGGAAGTGGCCTGTATCAAGAGTTACAATCTTGCCATTCTGAGCAGCATAAGCGATATAGAAATCGTTGCTACCGACAGTATAGCTCTCCAAACCGATACCAAAGACCTTCGACTCAACGCAATCCTTCATATTCTCGTACTTAGTCTCCAAAATCTCGTCCAACGAGCGTTTCAAATTAGCGCGATATGCCATACGATTAACGGTAATATCCTTCGAACCATCGTGAACCCAAATATTCAAGATTGCAGGATCACCCTGACGACGACCCATCTCCTCTGCAATAGCGCGGCAACGCTTGGTATGCTCAACCCAGAACTTACGAATATCCTCCTTAGGGCTTGCCAAAGTCAAATCCTCGCTCTTGGGGTGAGAGAATGATGTTGAGTTAAAGTCGAGTTTCATTCCATTCTCGGCTGCCCACTGAATCCAGCTCTCGAAGTGCTTGGGTTCAAGCTGGTCACGATCAACCACGCCTGTCTCGCGGAAATCAGCATAGCTGGCGTGCAAGCTCAAACGATGCTTACCGGGAATAAGCGAAGTAGCCATCTTGATATCATCGCGCAACTCCTCGATATTGCGAGCGCGACCAGGGTAGTTACCCGTAGTTTGAATACCTCCCGTAAGCGCACCTGCGTCCTCAAAACCATTCACATCGTCAGCCTGCCAGCAGTGCAACGACAACTGCACGTTCTGCAAAGTCTCCATAGCAGCATCTGTATCAACACCAATAGCTGCATAACGCTCTTTTGCAAGCTCATAAGCTTTTTCAATCAACTCTTTTTTCATTTTCTTATACGTTTTATTGTTAATAATTATAATTTTATTCACTTCCGTTTTCATCATTGATAGCCACGCTGATTAACTCAACTATCGAATAATCTTAACACCCTTCGGAGCATCAATCTTCGACGTTACCTTACCATCAGTACCCTTCTTGTGCGAAACTTTTATATCGCCATATGGAGTTGGGAAGCTACCTTCGGCCCACTCCAAATCACCCAAATTAGGAGCAATACGAACTACCTTGCAGCCGGGCTCTACAACCTCTACACCCAAAACGTGGCGGCTCAACCACGACGTTGGGCCTGATGCCCAGCCGTGACACAAGCTATGACGGAATCCCTTGTAGCAATATGCACCAAAATCGCCGTGAATATCCTTCTTACCCTCTGGCACAAGTGCATCTATCGGAGCAGCATTTTCTATCCAATCAACATTGAAATCCTCCCAGAACGTGGTAGCACCCATATCGAGCATAGCACCCCAGAAATTACGAATAACGTCCATTGCACCCTCGTAGTTGCCAGCTTTTGCCATAGCCTCCAACATATAATAGCCATAGAAAGTAGAGAAACCTCGTGGGCCACCCACCTGCAACACCTCGTCGTTAGCCTTCTTGGCGTCTAACGCACCAGCCAAAGCCAAAAGCGAAGCACCTTGTTTACTACCCGGCGCAGTAGGTTCTTGTGCGCTCTTAAAGTATCGCTCGCAAACTGCCGCAGAGGCTGCAACCATCTTATCATAGCACTCGCCACAACGCTTTGCCATTTCCTCCTCTCCAAGCACTTCACACAACTGACGAGCAGAATTCATAGCTATCATCATCAGGGCTTGTGTACCTGCCTGCATAGCAGGTTTATTGGCATTTGAGGGCCAATCAAGGAATCCTCCGCCACTTGTCTCAAAGCCCTTATCATCAACTTTTCTCAAAAGAATATCCAACAGACCGACGAGATAATCTCGTTGCTCATTGAGATACTCTTTATCACCGTGAAAATAGTACCAATCACGCTGAATAATTACCCACCAAATAGAATAGGTGTACATTCCACTCATCCAATTCGGAAGTGGGGTAATATCACGCGCCAAATCCAAACTCTTAGGCACAACATCATTGTAGCCAAAGACGTGGCTTACGGTCATAATTTCAGGGTGCAAATCACCCATCCACACCAAACGGTCACGCTTGATTCCGTCCCACAAATACTCCTGCATATTGAGGTGTACGGTGTAAGCCCCCGTTTGCCAAATCTTATTAAGTCGCTCATCGTTACACTTAAAAGAGCCTCGATATGGCAAATCTCTATACACAGATATAGCGCGCACCTCCTTCAAATGCAACTCTGCATTGTCATCAAGCAAATCAATACGCACAAAACGATAGCCCGAATTACCCATCTCCTTCACTCCAAGCCACGGTAGAGTAGTCTCGAAATCACGCACAGCGTGGTCATTAGTCGCTCCATTCTTTCCGTCAATCTCACACATCGCCTCGCTGGCCGACTCACCAAAACGAACTCTAATACGCACAGGATTGTGGCTCGCTGGCATACCCGTTACAATCTGCAATCCACCTTGTAGCTCTCGTCCAAAATCGAGCAGTACGGCAGGGTGCTCCTTTGCAGTACTCTTCATCACGCATATATGGCTATTAGTCAAATCAGCCTGACCATTACCCTTACGCAAAAGATAATCGACATTCGATATCAGTTCCGAATTTTGAGTCCACAAGATTTTCACTGGTGAAAGATATTCTCTCACGCGAGTATCTATTTGATTGTTTTCGCATTTTTCGCACGACGCATCACACTGCGACTGTCCACTCTGCACGCAACCCACCGCAAGCATCAAAGCAGACAAAACGGCAAATTGCACTATCCTAAAAAAACGTATTCTCATCGTTATTCACATATTAAAGTATCACTTCAAGTAAAATCGCTTTATCCTTAATTTACAACTCTTTATAGATGCTGAGATATTTTTCATATGCCGCACTCCACACATCGCTATCCTGTGGCTCATATCTCTTTCCATCGGCAAGCGACTCACGAATCATTTGACGCATCTCGGTAATTGTCTGCACAACTCCTGCCCACTTTGCCTGCATCATCACATTACCAACTGCGGTAGATTCCGACGAGCCCGTCTCAACTGGAATTCCGATAGCATTGGCCGATGATTGATTCAACATCTGATTTCGCGCACCTCCGCCTATCACATACAAACGCTCGATAGCAACGGGCGACAATTCACGAAGCATCTCCACAACCTGACGATAACGCAATGCCAGTGACTCAAAGATACAACGTACAAATTGACCCACATTTTCGGGTGCTGGTTGCTTGGTTGCATTACAATAATCAACAATTGCCTTTGTCATTGATTCGGGATTAGCAAAACACGTCGCATCGGGATTAATCAACGAGCGGAAAGGTTGCTCACTCTCTGCGGCGGCAATCAGCTCGGCATATCCCATCTCTGGCCACTCGGCACGGCAACGCTCCAACAACCACATACCGCATATATTTTTAAGCACTCGAATTGTACCCTCAATACCGCCCTCATTGGTAAAGTTCAACTCAAAACTACGCTCCGAGATGATTGGCTCTGCCGATTCAATGCCCATAAGCGACCAAGTACCCGAACTTAGGTAGGCATAATTCTCATCTTCGGCAGGCACAGCAGCCACTGCCGAACCCGTATCGTGGCTTGCAACTGCCACAACAGGCACTGCATCAAGCCCCGTAAGGCGTTGCACCTCCGCAGTAAGCACTCCAATCTTCTCTCCGGGCATTACCATACGACCAAACTTATCGGCCGACAGGTCAAGCATTGCCAAAATATCTTCGTCCCACATTTTTGTTCGTGGGTCAATCATCTGAGCAGTCGAAGCAATGGTATATTCCGTAACCTGCTCACCCGTAAGCAGATAAGCCAACGCATCGGGAACAAACAAAATCTTCTCGGCTGCCTCCAATGCAGAACAACTGTTTCGGCGAAGTGTATCAAGTTGGAAGACCGAGTTGAAATTCATAATCTGAATACCAGTCTTTTCATACAACTCTTTGCGAGGCATACGCTTGAAGAACTCCTCGGGAGCATTGGTGGTATGTGGATCACGATAACAATAGGGTAGTCGGAGCAGAGCTCCATCTTTGCCAAATAGTGCGAAATCAACGCCCCAAGTATCTATTCCAATCGACTCAATTTTAACTCCGCGAGATGCTATGATAGCCAAACCCTCCACAACCGACTTATATATTGCGGGGAAATCCCAATAGAAATGACCTTGCATCTGAATTATAGGGTCGGCAAAACGATGAATCTCCTCCATCGATATTTTGCCTTCGGCAATAGTTGCCAATATTACGCGGCCGCTTGTTGCGCCCAAATCAACCGCTGCGAAATGACGTGCCAACATATGTTTATTAAAGTTAATAGTTTTCAGTATTACAAATATACGTCATAATTTTGTAACTCGCCACCCTAAAATGATTTTATCACTATATATTTTGATTTTGATATTTTTTAATAATTATTCACGTTCCGCAATAATAACACACCATTACAAATTGATACAAAGCAAATTACATCGTCAAAAGCTATCGAAATAAATTATAAATTATGACACAACAACAAACCCTCATCACAACATAAATTCGTGTTACACAAAAATCACCCCGACAAAAGGGTTGAAAGATTTTTGAAATTTTGAATTTTGAATTTTGAATTTATCTCAATTGTTTTCCTATCTTTGCACAGCAATAACTATGAGTAAAGTAGCAAAGGTTTCAAACAAGATTAAGCACGAAAAGCGAATCGTAGGGGATATGATTGCACTCTATTGCCGTCATCACCACCATACGCAGAGACTATGCGACGAGTGTCGAGCTTTGGTCGAATATGCCAACCAGCGCACTGACCGATGCCCATATATGGCCGAAAAGAGTTTCTGCTCGCAGTGCAAGACTCACTGTTACAAACCTCAAATGCGAGATAAAATTCGCGAGGTGATGCGCTATTCGGGGCCACGAATGATTTTCTACCACCCAATAGCTGCTTTGCGCCATTTATATTATAGCAAAATCAAGAACAAAGGATAAAGTTGAATTCAAAAAATAGAAAAACAATGAAACAGGACAACCAGATTTTCGAGCTTATCGGAAAGGAGCGTGAGCGTCAGATGCACGGCATCGAACTTATCGCATCAGAGAACTTCGTAAGTGACCAAGTGATGGCCGCAATGGGTTCGGTTCTAACAAACAAATATGCCGAGGGATATCCCGCAGCTCGCTACTATGGCGGTTGCGAGGTAGTTGACCAAGTAGAGCGATTGGCTATCGAGCGTTTGTGCAAGCTCTACGACGCTGAGTATGCCAACGTACAACCTCACTCTGGCGCACAGGCAAATATGGCAGTATTCTTTGCTGTTTTGCAGCCGGGTGATACATTTATGGGTCTGGATTTGGCTCACGGTGGCCACCTTTCACACGGTTCACCGGTGAATATGTCGGGAAAGTATTTCAAGGCAGTTGGTTACCAGCTCAACGAGCAGACAGGCACTATCGACTACGAGGATATGGAGCGTAAAGCTTTGGAGCACAAGCCAAAACTTATCGTCGGTGGAGCATCAGCATACTCTCGCGAGTGGGATTATAAGCGTATGCGTGAGATTGCCGATAAGATTGGTGCATTGCTTATGATTGATATGGCTCACACCGCAGGTCTTATCGCCGCAGGTGTTTTGGACAATCCTGTAAAGTATGCACACATTGTAACCTCTACTACTCATAAGACTTTGCGTGGTCCTCGTGGCGGTATTATCCTTATGGGTAAGGATTTCGAGAATCCTTGGGGCTTGAAGACTCCAAAGGGAGTAGTAAAGATGATGTCGCAGATTCTCAATTCAGCAGTATTCCCCGGTATTCAAGGTGGCCCATTGGAGCACGTTATCGCAGCTAAGGCAGTAGCTTTTGGCGAGGCTTTACAGCCTGAATATAAGGAGTATCAGCAGCAGGTACAGCGCAATGCTAAGGCTATGGCAGAGGCATTCGCAAAGCGTGGTTACAAAGTTGTATCTGAGGGTACAGACAATCACTTGATGCTTATCGACCTTCGCACTAAGTTCCCTGAGCTCACAGGTAAGTTGGCAGAGCGTTGCTTGGTTGCAGCCGACATCACCACCAATAAGAATATGGTACCATTTGATTCACGCTCTCCATTCCTCACATCGGGTTTGCGTTTCGGAACACCCGCAATCACAACTCGTGGAGTGAAGGAGGATAAGATGGATTACATTGTTGAGCTTATCGACCGCGTATTGCAAGACCCTGAAAACGAGGAGAACATTGCAGCAGTTCGCAAGGACGTAAACGCAATGATGGCCGAGTATCCTTTGTTTGCGTGGTAGGGTAGTCACCCCAAACTTATACCAGCCTGCGGATAGATATTCGCAGGCTTTTTTATGCGTACTCCAAGACGTAACGATGCAAAAAAAATCACACCCGCAAGAAAATTTTTGCGTTATTCGCACGTTTGTATTTTGAGTTTGCTATTTGAGCGCACACTGCGATTAATAAAAATTTTTAATCCGAGCGAAACAAAAAGACTTTGTTTTGCGTATATATAGCAGTATAAATCTAGAAAAAGGGTTGAAATACCTTGTATGCAAACTCTTGAAATAATAAACAATAGTATTATATGCGTCAATTAAAGATTACAAAATCTATCACAAACCGCGAGAGTGCCTCGCTTGATAAATACTTGCAGGAGATTGGTAAAGAGGATCTTATCACCGTTGAGGAAGAGGTTGAATTGGCTCAACGAATCCGCAAAGGTGACCAAGAGGCTTTGGACAAGCTCACAAAGGCTAATCTTCGATTCGTGGTTTCGGTTGCAAAGCAGTATCAGAATCAAGGTCTTAGCTTGCCCGACCTTATCAACGAAGGCAACTTGGGTCTTATCAAGGCTGCCGAGAAGTTCGACGAGACACGCGGATTTAAGTTTATCTCTTACGCCGTGTGGTGGATTCGTCAATCAATTTTGCAGGCCCTTGCCGAGCAGTCGCGTATTGTACGTTTGCCACTCAACCAAGTAGGTTCACTCAACAAAATCAACAAAGCATTCCAGCGTTTCGAGCAGGAACACGAGCGTACTCCATCACCCGAGGAGTTGGCTAACGAGTTGGAACTCCCACGCGAGAAGGTCACCGACACATTGCGTGTTGCAGGTCGTCACATCTCAGTAGATGCACCTTTTGCTGATGGCGAGGATAATAGTCTGCTTGACGTATTGGTAAATACCGATTCACCCAACGCCGACCGTGGTCTTATCAACGAGTCGTTGGCTACGGAGGTTGACCGCGCATTGGAGACTCTCACAGAGCGTGAGCGCGATATTATAAAGTATTTCTTCGGCATCGGTTGCTCGGAGATGACATTGGAGGAGATTGGCGAGAAGTTCGACCTCACTCGCGAGCGTGTACGCCAGATCAAGGAGAAGGCTATCCGCCGCTTGCGCCACTCTTCACGAAGCAAACTTTTGAAGTCTTATTTGGGATAAAGTAGGGTAGATAGATTGATAAAATACGGGCTGTCAAACAAATGCTTGACAGCCCGTATTGTTTTTATTTGAGCCAAAAGAGTCTCCCAAATGTTGCAAAAATTGTATAACGTGAGCTATTTTGAGGCTGGTCGCAGACCGAGAAACCGCAGTTTACTATGCGTAAATGAGGATTTCGAGGTCAAGCCAGACGCCAAAAGAGCCTCGTTAGACAATTTTAAGGTCTTAGGCCGCTACCGCCTTGCAGTGTAATTGTCTCTCCCGTAACATACTCCGCATCGTCTGATGCAAGGAATACACACACGCGACCAATATCGTTCTTTGGATCAGCAAAATGACCCAATGGAATACCTTGAATAGTCTTATTGTAGAGTTCAGGGTAGTTATCTCTCCACTGTTGCAGACTCTCGGTCATAGCCAAAGGACAAATCACATTCACTCGCACGCCATCGGGGCCCCACTCGGCAGCAGCCACACGCGACATACCACGAATACCCTCCTTAGCAGCGGCATACGATGCCTGACCCAATTTACCAAACAAGCCAGCTCCCGATGCAAAATTAATTACCGAACCTTTGCTCTCTCGAAGATATGGGAAACACTCACGCATATAGAAGAATGCTGCATACAAACCAGAATATATAGCGAGGTCGAAATCCTCCTTTGTATGCTCAACCAACGGCAATCCCGACTTCGATACCTGTGCGTTATTCACAAGTGTATTGAGTTTACCAAACTTCTCTATTGTCTTGGCAACTACCATCTTGATTGCCTCCTCGTTTGCGCCATCGGCAACAATCGGCAGAACCTCCACTCCATACTTTTGCTCCAACTTACTCTTCGCCTCCAACAATCGAGATTCGGTTCTTCCTGTAATTACAAGATTTGACCCCTCCTCGGCAAATGCCTCAGCCAAGCCGTATCCGATTCCTTTTCCACCACCCGTGATAAGAGTGACATTTCCACTTAATCTGTTCATAGTATAATTGTTTTGTTTGTTTATCTAATTCAATTTATATCTTGTTCTTTATTTAGAACAAATTTTATGCTAACAAATATAGTAATTTTAGCCTGTTCAGGCAATACCAGACGACATATTTACATCAAATATCACCCAACCTTTGAAAATAGCCCAATTTTACGGCACTATTTTGGCCACGAAAATACCAATTGACAAATATTTTTATTATATTTGTTTGATAATATAGTATTATATCGGCAAAGAGAATCCAATGGAGCAAGCAAACAGAAATACCGAGCGAATCGTATGGGTCGATTTATTGAGGTTTGTGGCAATTCTTATGGTTATTGCGGCTCATAGTGTAGATATTTATAACGCCACTCCGCAAGAGAATAGCGACAATAGTTTTTGGGGAGCATTTATCGGTTCGATGATGCGACCTTGCGTGCCATTGTTTGCAATGATGACAGGTATGTTGTTACTGCCGATTCGAGAGCGTGCAGGTGAGTTCTATCGCAAACGCATACCACGCGTTCTCTTTCCTATGATTATTTGGTCGGCAATATACTATCTTGTACCCTGGTTTACGGGATTGATGGGTTACGACAAGAGTATTGTATCGGTATTCTTCCCATTTGAGTTTTCGCCATCGCAGGCGTTGGGCGATTCGCTCCACAATATAGCAATGATTCCCTTCTCGTTCAACGGCTACACAACCCATATGTGGTATATCTATATGCTCATCGGCCTATATCTGTTTATGCCATATCTTTCGGCGTGGGTTGAGAAGAACGACCAAACCCTCACAAGAACATTCGTTTCCCTGTGGGGTTGCTCGTTGATGCTTCCATACATTGAGCAACTCATTTCAAAAGATATTTTTGGAGTATGCGCATGGAATAACTTTGGCACGTTCTACTATTTTGCAGGATTTGCAGGATACTTGCTTTTGGGACACTTGATGGGTGGGGGCAATAGACTTCGCTCGGCAAAGGCTATTGCTGTTGGAACTATGCTATATGTATCGGGATTCATAATCACATATTCAGGTTATAGCACAATGGCCGAGCAGTTTAGCTACGAGGAAGCCCCCGATAAGCTTGAAATGTTTTGGCAGTATTGCTCGCCCAATGTGGTGTTGATGACAATCGGCGTATTCTTAATCGTACAACGAGCAAAGATTAAATCGATACGTTTGCAGAACTTCCTATCCAACGTTACAAAGTGTGGATTTGGAATTTATATGATGCACTATATCTTCATCGGACCAGCCATCATCTTGCTCACGCCGTTGCAACTTCCCTCTCCGATATGTGTGATATGCACCGTTGCAATAGTATTTACAGTCAGTTGGCTTTTAACCAACATTATATACCGACTTGTGCCACGCATAGCACGATATATCGTGGGATAGAAGGGAAAGAACAAGCAACCAATGAATTAAACAATAATAGATAACCAACCGAAAACTCTTAAATTATGGGAAACAAAATCAATGACCCAATCGCCAGATTGATGGGTTTACGTTACAAGTCGCACCCCTGGCACGGGCTGGAAGTAGGAGAGAATGCGCCCGAAATAGTGACCGCATTTATCGAGATGGTACCAACCGACACCGTAAAATATGAATTAGACAAGGTAAGTGGATATATCCGCATCGACCGACCACAAAAATACTCTAACGTTGTGCCTGCGTTGTATGGTTTTATTCCCCAGAGTTTCTGCGGTGACTCTGTTGCTGGATTTTGTATGGAGCGCAGTGGTCGCGAAAACATCAAAGGCGATGGTGACCCATTGGATATATGCGTACTCACAGAACGCACGATTGCTCACGGCGACATTATTGCAACGGTTAAGCCTATCGGTGGATTCCGTATGTTGGACGGCGACGAGGCCGACGACAAAATCATCGCCGTACTGCGCAACGATGCCACATATAGAGGTTACAACGACATCGAGGAGTTGCCACACATCGTTGTTGATAGATTGAAGCACTACTTCCTCACCTATAAGGATATGCCCGCAATGGACAGAGCCAGCGAAGCTCCCAAAAAGGTCGAGATTGTTGCCACATACGGCCGAGAGGAGGCATACGAGGTCATAACTCGTTCATTGGAGGACTACAAATGCCACTTCGAGGGTTTAGAAGAGATTTTGCGCCACGTATAAACACCAACAAGCATACAAACCGACAATAGCCACATTTGGCAAAGCAATATAAAGCTATAATATATGGAATCACTAAAAGAGTTATACAAAATAGGCAATGGTCCATCGAGTAGCCACACAATGGGACCCAAAAAGGCGGCCACACAATTCGCAGAACGTTGCGGCAAGGTTGATAGCTTCCGTGTAACGCTATATGGCTCATTGGCAGCAACCGGCAAGGGTCACCTTACTGATGCTGCAATCCGTGCCGTATTAGAACCTATCGCTCCATTGGAAATCATATGGCAACCCGACACAGTGCTCCCGTTCCACACCAACGGAATGTTGTTTGAGGCCATTCGCGGAGGAGAGGTTATAGATAATTGGACTATTTATAGCGTAGGAGGCGGCTCAATTGCATCGCCCGATATGCCTATGGAGTCTCAGCGTAAAATCTATCCGCTCACCACAAGCGAGGATATTTTGAATTGGTGCGAGGACGAAGGCAAGACATATTGGGAGTATGTGCAGGATAGCGAGGATAGCGATATTTGGGAATACCTCGAAAAGATTTGGCAATCAATGCAGAACACCATAGAAGAGGGTCTGAACAACGACGGTGTTCTCCCGGGCGGTTTGAAGGTACGCCGTAAAGCTGGCACATATTGGGTTAAATCCAAAGAGTACGGCCCATCGGTTAGTAACCGTTCACGACTCTATGCCTATGCATTGGCAACAGCCGAGGAGAATGCATCGGGAGGAGAGGTTGTAACATCGCCTACATGTGGCTCTTGCGGAGTATTGCCCGCAGTGCTCAAACATTTGGCTGACCTTAACGACTACCGTCCTGTCAGAATCCTTCGTGCATTGGCAACGGCAGGAGTATTTGGCAATATAGCAAAGACCAACGCTTCGATATCGGGTGCTGAGGTAGGTTGTCAAGGTGAGATTGGAGTAGCGTGCGCTATGGCAGCAGCGGCCGCTTGTCAATTGATGGGTGGAACACCTGCGCAGATTGAGTATGCAGCCGAGATGGCATTGGAACATCACTTAGGACTAACCTGCGACCCAGTGTGCGGATTGGTGCAGATTCCTTGCATTGAGCGTAATGCAGTAGCGGCTGCTCGTGCAATTGACTCTGCCACATTTGCCATTCTATCTGATGGTAAGCACAGAGTCAATTTCGACCACGTTGTAGCGGTAATGAAGGAGACAGGCCACAACCTACCGAGCCTCTATCGTGAGACATCGGAGGGCGGTCTGGCACGACACTACAAGTACAAATAAGATTAACTATTATCCCACCTAATTAGTATGCGACACATATTACTTTCAATAATCGCAACTCTCGGCTTGCTCAATTGCGCATTGGCACAAGAGACCAAATGGTACGACCCGATGGAGGGTGATGTCTGCTACATTGATTGCCGAATCGACCACCCTGAGGTGCGCAAGAATTACCATCGTATTGCCGAGTCAATACAACCCCAACTTAGAGATGCCGTATGGTCATTGTCGAAAAACAGTGCAGGACTGACGATACGTTTCTATTGCAACGCCCCCACAATCACCATCAAGTACAAATTGGAGAACGGAACCAATATGCACAATATGGCTCCTATGGGTTCTTCGGGAGTTGACCTCTACTCGCTCGACTCAAAAGGCCACGAAAGATGGTGTGCTGCGCCATCGGGAATTGTCATTCGACGTGGCGATGAATCGAGGTACATCTATCGCGATTTGGTATATAACGACAGCAACAAAGAGGGCCACCTATACGAGCTTTATCTTCCACTTTACAACACTGTAAGTAGTCTAAAAATTGGCATTCCCGAAGGTTACGCTTTGCGCTTTGTAGAGCCCGATAAGCAGAAGCCTATCATCGTCTATGGAACATCTATCGCACAAGGTGCATCGGCATCACGTCCGGGTTTGGCGTGGACCGCAATTCTTAAACGAGAATTCGATAGACCAGTTATTAATCTCGGCTTTTCGGGCAATGGCCGCCTTGAAGCTCCCGTCGTTGATTACATTTGTCAGGTAGATGCTGCAATATATATTCTCGATTGCATACCCAATATGTGTGGTATGCTCAATACTATTGCACCCCGCATCACCGAGGCAGTTGAGAAGATTCGCAAGGTGAGCAGCTCGCCAATCATCATCACCGAGCATTGCGGAACTCTCCACGCAGAGGCATCACCCAAAAGCGACGAGGCTCACGTACTTGGCAACAAAGAGTGCCGCAAGGCTTATGAGCAACTCAAAAAGCAGGGCGTTAAGGGATTATACTATCTATCAAAGGAGGATATTGGCCTCTCGATGGACGCAAGCATCGACGGTTGGCACCCCAACGATGTGGGAATGTTTGAGTATGCTGAGGCTTACAAGAAAGTGATTAAGAAGGCATTAAAATAGAGCAAACAACAATAAATCAAACTTAAATGAAACAGATTCTAAAAATTGCCCTTGTATTGGCCCTTGCGGTATCGGCCACTACATCACAAGCACAGCTTGTAGAGGGTAAACGCGGCTCGGAAGATTTCAAAATCGGAGTTGCTGGTTACTCATACCGCAAATACAACATCGAGCAGACTTTGGCTTTTTTGAAGAGTATGGACGTTAAGTATTTATCAGTAAAGGATTGGTGGTTGCCACTCAACTCTACAAAAGAGCAGATGGACGCGTTCAAGGCGAAGTGCGCCGATTATGGTGTGAATCCTTACATCTTAGGCCCAATCTATATGAAGAGCGAGGCCGAGGTTGACCGCGCATTTGCTTATGCCGAGCGTTACGGTAGCGACGTATTCATTGGTGTTCCCAACTACGAATTGGCCGATTATGTAATCAAGAAGGTAAAAGAGACAGGTATCAAGGTTGCAATCCACACTCACGGCCCCGACGGAGCTCCATTCCCCAACATTCAGAAGGTTGCTGAGATTTTCAAGGACCCATCACTTGGTGTTGGCTGTTGTATGGACCTCGGTCACTCGGTTCGTATGGGCGAGGATATTGTAAAGGATATCAAGAAGTATAAAGATTGGATTTACGACATTCACATCAAGGACGAAACTGCTCCATCGAAGCAGGGTAAGACTTGGGAAATGGGACGTGGCGTGATTGATTTCCGCCCAATTATGAAGGTTTTGCGCCAGATTAAATATAAGGGTGTGGTATCATTGGAGTTCGAGAAGAACGGCGACAATCCTCACCCAGGTATTGCCGAGTCGATTGGTTATCTTCGCGGCGTAGCCGATGCCACAAAGTAGGGTAAAGTAAAGTTCAACAACTAACTTACAAAAAATAGAATAGGTTGCCAACCCATCGGTTAGCAACCTATTCTATTTTAGAACGTGATTAACAAGAGCTATTTTGAAACTAGCCGAAGGCCGAGAAACCGCAGTTTACTTGGCGTAAATGAGGATTCCGAGGTCGAGCCAGATGCCGAAAGAGCCTTGTTACCTTTTCTATTCAGAATGATATATAACAAGAGCTATTTTGAGGCTGCTCGCAGATGGGAAAACCGCAGCATACTTAGGCGTATGTGAGGATTTTCACAGCAAGGCAGACGCCAAAAGAGCCTTGTTAGATTTCATTCTGCTATTTAGCCATATAACCCTTCACATAGTGATGGTGCGAACCATAACGCTCAAATGCGGCACGATCCAACTCCTCCTGTGCTGATGGGTGAGCAACAGAGATAAGCAAACGAGCGCGCTCCTGCAAGCTCTTACCATAGAGGTCAACAGCTCCGTTCTCAGTTACAAACCAGTGCATATGGTTAC
The DNA here is from genome assembly GCA_017465605.1 of Alistipes sp. Classification (GTDB taxonomy): domain Bacteria; phylum Bacteroidota; class Bacteroidia; order Bacteroidales; family Rikenellaceae; genus Alistipes. The sequence continues at coordinate 35,313 of JAFTVW010000007.1, read as the reverse complement.
GAGTTGTCACTACGCCTGCACCTGGGAGCAAGGTATCGCAAATCTTCGATACGCCCTTGTTTGTGATAGAAGGCATAGCGATAATAGCCTTACCACCCTTCGAGAGTGAAGCACCATATACAAAGTCAACCTGACCACCAACACCAGAGTAGAACTTACGACCGAGTGAATCGGCACAAACCTGACCTGTAAGGTCAACCTGCAAAGCAGAGTTGATAGCAGTAACCTTATCGTTCTTAGCGATGATATATGGGTCGTTAGTGTAACCTACGTCCTTCATAAGTACGCCTGGGTTGTCGTCGATGAAGTTGTAAACCTCCTGTGAACCCATCAAGAAAGTTGAAACCATCTGACCCTTATCGATGTTCTTAGCCTCTCCATTGATAACACCTGCGCGAACCAAAGGAAGCACACCGTCAGCGAACATCTCGGTATGGATACCCAAGTTCTTGTGACCGCCCAACTGTGAAAGCACAGCGTTAGGAATAGCACCGATACCCATCTGCAAAGTAGCACCGTCCTCGATAAGAGCAGCACAATGCTTACCGATAGCAACCTCTACCTCGTTAGGCTCTGTGAAGTGAGCCTCCTCCAATGGCTGATCGTCCTCGACGAAGAGGTCAATCTTCGATACAGGAATCATAGCATCACCAAACGCACGAGGAACATACTTGTTAACAACTGCAATAACAGTATCTGCGCACTCAACAGCTGCCAAAGTAGCATCTACCGATGTACCCAACGATACATAACCGTGCTTGTCGGGGCGTGAAACCTGAATCATTGCAACATTACAAGGAACTGCACCACAACGATACAACTTCTGAGTCTCGCTCAAAAATACGGGGATATAATCTGCATATCCTGCCTGAGTTGTCTTACGCACGTTGCCACCCACGAAGAATGAGTCGAGCTGGAAGATTCCCTCAAACTCTGGCTCAGAGTAGGGTGCAGGACCCTCGGTGTGAAGGTGATGAACGTGAACGTTCTTGAACTCACCATTGCGACCACGCTCACACATAGCCTTGATAAGGCACTGAGGAGCCGATGCAACTGAACTGAGGTGAATGTGGTCACCCGACTTGATTACCTTAACGGCCTCTTCTGCCGTTGTAAATTTAATCTCTGCCATTTTTGTTTAGTTTAGTTAGTATATTATTTGTATTTCTTGTTCTTTTCATCGGAAGTTGTATAGCAAGAGCTATTTTTAGGCCCCGAGGCCCGAAAAACCGCATCATACTTGACGTATGTGAGGATTTTAAGAGCGAGAGAAACGCCAAAATAGCCTTGCAAGACAACTTCTATTTTGATTTGAGAAATTTTACTTTCTCTTCACCTCTACCTGCTCGTAACCCTCGATAATATCGCCAACCTTGATATCGTTGTATGACTCGATGTTAAGACCACAATCCTGACCTACGGTTACCTCCTTCACATCGTCCTTGAAACGACGCAACGAGCCAAGCTTACCTGTATAGATTACGATACCATCACGAATCACGCGTATAGGAGTGTTGCGCTGCAACTTACCCTCACGCACGATACAACCTGCGATTGTACCAACCTTCGAGATTTTGAATATCTCCAACACCTCGATAGAGCAGCAGATAACCTCCTTCATCACAGGCTCCAACATACCCTCGATAGCGTCTTTGATATCGTTCACAGCGTCGTAGATGATAGAGTACAAGCGAATCTCAATCTCCTCCTTCTCGGCAGTCTTACGCGCCGCTGCCGAAGGACGTACTTGGAAACCAACGATAATCGCATTCGATGCGGTTGCCAACAATACATCTGACTCCGAAATTTGACCCACAGCAGCGTGGATAACGTTCACCTGAACGGTCTCCTTCGAGAGTTTGATAAGCGAACCCGACATTGCCTCTACCGAACCGTCCACATCACCCTTAACGATGATATTCAACTCCTTAAATGAGCCGATAGCGATACGACGACCAATCTCATCAAGTGTAATGTGCTTCTGAGTCATAATACCCTGCATACGCTGCAACTGCTCACGCTTGTTGGCAATCTCACGAGCCGAACGGTCGTCCTCCATTACGTTGAAGCTATCACCTGCCTGGGGCGCACCATTCAAACCGAGTACCTGTACAGGAGTTGAAGGGCCAGCCTCCAAAACCTTCTTACCGTTCTCGTCGAACATAGCCTTCACACGACCTGTATATGTTCCCGACAAGAGCACATCTCCGATACGCAACGTACCGCTCTGTACCATAATCGTAGCCACATAACCACGACCCTTGTCCAATGTTGACTCAATCACGCTACCTTGTGCCTTCTTATTAGGATTAGCCTTCAAGTCGAGCATCTCGGCCTCCAAAAGCACCTTCTCCAAAAGTTTGTCAAGATTAATGCCCTTCTTTGCCGAAATATCCTGACTCTGATACTTTCCACCCCAATCCTCGACCAAGTAATTCATCTGAGCCAACTGCTCCTTGATATGATCGGGGTTTGCCGCTGGTTTATCAATCTTGTTGATAGCAAACACCATAGGTACACCTGCTGCCTGAGCGTGGTTGATAGCCTCCACAGTCTGAGGCATCACACTATCATCGGCCGATACGATAATAATCGCCACATCTGTAATCTTCGCACCACGAGCACGCATTGCGGTAAATGCCTCGTGACCCGGAGTATCAAGGAAGGTAATCTTCTGACCATTCAAGTTAACTGAGTATGCACCGATGTGCTGGGTGATACCACCAGCCTCGCCCTCGATAACGTTTGTCTTACGAATGTTATCCAAAAGCGAAGTTTTACCGTGGTCAACGTGACCCATAACAGTTACAATAGGTGGACGCGGCAACAAATCCTCCTCCTTGTCGCCCTCCTCTTCGATAGCCTCGGCAACATCAACAGTTACGAACTCTGTCTTGAATCCAAACTCCTCGGCCACTACAACCAATGCCTCAGCATCGAGTCGCTGGTTGATTGACACCATCAATCCCAAGTTCATACAAGCTGAGATAACCTCCATCGGTGAAACGTCCATCATAGTAGCAAGCTCGCTCACGGTAACAAACTCTGTAACCTTCAATACTGAACGCTCCTGCTGCTCGCGCTCCATCTCCTCCGACATCTTCTCGCGAATCTCCTCACGCTTCTCCTTACGGTACTTTGCACCCTTATTCTTTGCACCCTTAGCAGTAAGACGAGCCAAAGTATCCTTAATCTGCTTTGATACCTCCTCGTCGCTCACCTCTGGACGCACAACGGGTTTAGGCTGGTGCTTATCCTTCTTCTTATTCTTCTTGCCCTCTCCCTGCTTAGGCTGCTGTGCAGCGGCCTGATTGTTATTCTGTGGCTTGTTCTTCTTCTCTTGCTTATTCTCCTTGCCGCCGTTTTTGCCCTGCTTGTTTACGTCAACCTTCTCCTTATCCAAACGCTTACGTTTGTGCTTACCACCAGGAACCATACCCGACACGTCCATAGTACCGAGAATCTGTGGGCCTGCCAACTGAGTTTGGTTGGGGCGGAATACGCTATCGCTACTCTTTGCAGCCTCTACGGTTTCGGCCTTTGGCTCTTGTGGTTTAGCCTGCTCCGAAGCACCCTTTGAAAGATTCTGAACATTGGCAGGTTTGGGCTGCTGAGCGGCGGGTTTTGAAGCCTTAGGCTCCTGTTTTGAAGGCTGCGCAGGTTTATCCGCACCCTTCTTAGGCTGATTTTGGTTATTCTGCTGGCCCTTCTTTTTGCCACCATCTAACTCAATCTTACCCAAAATCTTAGGCTGTGGCATCTCATCTTTTACATTAATTACATTGCTCTTGATGATTACCTCCTGTTCGTCAACAGCCTCCTCTTTCTTAGAAGCTTCAAGACTAACGGTTGCCTGCTTGTTGAATTGGATTCTTTCGCGTATGTTGTCGCGCTCATTTCCGGTAATGCTACGGTTCGAGCCAAACTCCTTTTCAAGCATTGCGTAGATGTCGGGACTTACCGGCGAATTAGGCGATAAATCTGCACCAACGCCCTTCTTGAGCAGGTAGTCCGTGATGGTATTCAATCCCACCTTGAACTCCTTAGCTACCTGAATGAGCCTTATCTTTCTATTATTTGTCATACTCTTTAATTCACTAATGGTTAAACTTTACTCTTCAAACTCTGCCTTCAAGATTGCAACAACCTTCTCGGCCTGCTCAATCTCCAAATCGGCGCGTGATGCAATCTCCTCTACGGGAAGCTCCAAAACGCTCTTTGCGGTATCGCAACCTGCGGCCTTCAAAGCATCGATAATCCAAGACTCGATTTCATCAGTAAATTCTGTAAGAGCAACATCTTCCTCCTCGATTTCACGATATACGTCGATATCGTAACCTGTAAGCATCTTCGAAAGGCGGATATTCAAACCACCCTTACCAATAGCCAACGACACCTGATCGGGTTTCAAATATACCGATGCGGTCTTGCGCTCCTCGTCGATAGTGATGCTTGAAATCTTGGCGGGATTCAATGAACGCTGAATCATAAGCTGAGGATTTGCAGTATAGTTTACCACGTCGATATTCTCGTTGCGCAACTCCTTTACGATGGTGTAGATTCGAGAGCCCTTCATACCAACGCAAGCACCTACGGGGTCAATGCGGTCGTCATACGACTCAACAGCCACCTTTGCACGCTCACCTGGAATACGAGCAATGTTCTTGATAGTGATAAGACCATCAAAAATCTCAGGAACCTCCTGCTCGAACAAACGCTCCAAGAACTGATTAGCCGTACGCGACAAGATGATACGAGGCTGATTGTTGTTCATCTCAACGCTCTTCACGATAGCCTTGATTGTATCGCCCTTACGATAGAAGTCGCTGGGAATCTGCTCGCTCTTAGGCAAGATAAGTTCGTTCTCCTCATCGTCCAAAAGCAACACCTCACGCTTCCACACCTGATACACCTCACCTGCGATGATTTCGCCAACCTTCTCCGAGTACTTCTCGTAGATGTTAGCCTTCTCCAAATCGAGCAGGCGTGATGCCAAATTCTGACGCAACGACAACACAGCACGACGACCAAACTGATTCATCTTAATCTGGTCAGAGTACTCGTCGCCGACCTCGTAAGTTGAGTCGATAGCCTTGACCTCCGAAACTGCAATCTGCATATTTGGATTCTCAACAGCACCGTCCTCTACCACCTCGCGGTTACGCCAAATTTCAAGGTCTCCCTTCTCGGGATTAATGATGACGTCGAAGTTTTCATCACTATCAAACTGCTTCTGCAAAGCGTGACGAAACACATCTTCCAAAACGCCAATCATTGTTGACTTGTCGATGTTTTTCAGCTCTTTGAACTCGGCAAAGTTGCTGATAAGGTTTAAGTTTTCCATTGTGTGTTTAATTTATCTTATTTTGTTTCTGATTTTCTTTCCTTACGAGGTAGGGGACTACTTAAAATCAAGATACTCCTTTGTGTACTTAATCTCATCAAACGAGTAGCTGCGAACTACATTCACCTCTACCTTACGCTTTTTACCTTCTACGGCTTGTTTTTCCAGATACGAGATAGTGATACCTTCATCATTCACCTCGTCGAGTTTTGCCAAAATCTTGATTCCACTTAGTAGCAACACCTCCACCGAAGAGCCTATCAATTTTCTGTATTGACGGATATTCTGCAACTCAGTTCCAATACCCGCCGACGCAACCATCAACGAAAAATCCTCTTGGTCGCGATCGAACTCTGCTTCAATCTTACGGCTAAGCTCTGCGCAGCGTTCAATAGTGACTGATGAGTCGCTATCGATAAGCAATTCAACTTCATTCATAGGAGAGCATTTGCAGCTCACAGTAAAAAGGTCTGTACCTTCCATTTCGCGGTTGGCGATTTCAAGTATTTTAGCGCAATCTATCATAAATTGGTTAATTATATCTACGAAATAAGGGGACTCACTCGTCCCCTTATTCTCTTTTCACGATGCAAAAATAGTGAAAAATTGCTACAATACAAATATTTATATAAATAAATATGCTCAAAAAGGCGCATTTTCACCATTTAGCACCAATTTTACGCCACATTCGCATCTAATCGTAACATAGCAAGCCATATTTGCCTGTTGCATCGGCCGCTATTAATACTTCGTTACTTCTCGGCGACTCCTTTCACTCCTCGTTGCTTCTCGGCGGCTCTTATTACTCCTCGTTACTCCTCGGTCTCGGCGGCTCTTATTACTACTCGGCAGCTCCCTTCTTAACGTATGGCTTAATACAACCACGCTTCGAAGAGCGCACGAAATTAATCAAATAATCTCTTTCGGGTGATTGTGGCAATTCAGCCTCAGCCTTATCGCAAGCGTTCAAATAGTTCAAATCACTCTGGAAGAGGATTCGACACACATCGTGAATAGCCATAATCTGCTCGTGAGTAAAACCTCTACGTGAAAGACCTACACGATTGATGCCTGCATAATGGTCGTTATTAGATGCAGTAATATATGGCGGAATATCCTTCGTAACGCCCGACATACCTTGAATCATAGCGTGGTCGCCAATGTGAATCCACTGATGTACCGCAGTATGACCGCCAATTACCACCCAATCGCCAACGTGCACCTCTCCTGCAAGCGACACACCGTTTACAATCACGCAGTTGCTACCTACCACGCAATCGTGGCCAACGTGAGCATAAGCCATAATCAAATTATTAGAGCCTATGATTGTAGTACCCGTAGATGCCGTTCCTCGACTTATGGTTACGCACTCTCTAATTTCGCAATTATCACCAATCTGTGCGGTAGTCACCTCGCCCTTGAATTTCAAATCCTGAGGCGTACAAGCAATTGATGCAAAAGAGTGAATTTTACAATTTTTACCAATTCGCGCTCCGTCGTGAATCGTAGCCGAAGGGCCTATCCAACAGCCGTCGCCCAAAACGACATCGGCCGCAATATAAGCAAAAGGTTCAATAGTAACGTTTTCCCCAATTTTTGCGTCGGGGTGAACGTATGCTAAATTGCTAATCATACTTTAACTATTATTCGTTTTATTTGTTCTTAACTATTTGTGCCATAAGTTGAGCCTCGCACGCAAGCTGACCTCCCACAAATACCTTACCGATAATTGAAGCAATACCTCGACGGATTGGGTCAATCAAATGAGCCTCCAACTGCACTGTATCACCGGGGACAACCTTACGCTTGAAACGTACATTATCAATTCGCAAGAAGTAGGTCGAATACTCTTCGGGGTTCTCCACCGAATTAAGCACGATGATACCTCCCGCCTGAGCCAAAGCCTCCACCAACAACACACCCGGCATAACAGGCTCCTGAGGGAAGTGGCCTGTAAACTGAGGCTCGTTGACAGTGATATTTTTAATTGCGCCAATCGATTTATCGTCAAGATGAAACACCTTATCTACCATCAAAAATGGATAACGGTGGGGAAGCAACTTGCGAATAGCATTGATATCAAGCAATGCAGGTTTCGCAGGATTGTATTTGAATGCAGGCTTCTCTCCATCGCGGCGAATAACCGAGATAAGCTGCTTCATAAACTCGGTATTAGCGTAGTGACCGGGACGTGATGCCCAAACTCGACCCTTGATACGCATACCAAGCAGAGCAAAATCGCCAAGCAAATCCAAAAGTTTATGACGAGCCAACTCGTTGCTTGAACGCAACTGCAAATTATTCAAGTAGCCACCCGTAACGCGAATATCGTCTTTGTTAAATACCTTCTTCAAATGCTCCAATTGCTCATCAGATACAGGATTTTCAACAACAACAATTGCATTATCCAAATCACCACCCTTGATAAGATTCATCTTCAACAACGGCTCCAATTCGTGCAAAAATACGAATGTACGGCAAGGAGCAATCTTCTCGACATAATCGTTGAAAATATCAAGTGTAGCATATTGATTACCAATAACCTTAGAGTTGTAATCAACGTGAACAGATACCGTAAACTCATCGTCGGGATAGATGATGATTGCGACACCCTTATCTGGAATTGTATATACCTGCTTTTCTGTTACTTCATAATACTTGCGAGGAGACTTTTGCTCTACAAGACCCACTTCGCTGATGCGCTGAACATACTCACGAGCCGAGCCGTCCATAATCGGAGTCTCTGGACCATCAATATCGATTATCGCATTATCTACACCCATACTCCATAGAGCCGAAACAATATGTTCGATAGTGCTAACCTTAGCCTTTCCGCTCTCGATTGTAGTACCGCGTGAGGTATCAGTCACATATTCACACAAAGCGGGAACAGTAGGCTGGCCCTCGATATCAACACGGCGAAATACAATTCCTGTATTATCCGAAGCGGGATTAACAGTCATATTTACCACTACTCCTGTGTGCAATCCTTTACCCGAAAAAGATATTGTTCCGCCAAGGGTCTGTTGTTTATTTTGCATAATTTACATTAGTTTTATCTGTGATTATCAAACAACTATTATCCGCGACTGATAATAATGCGCACAAATATAGTGATTATTTCGCAAAAAATCTCTATTTTTGCAAGAGAATTACCACTATGCAAGATACAAATAGACCAAATACAGAGCCAAAAGCAACCCAAAATGGCCCCACAGAGGGGGCAAGACCACGCCGTCCGCGTCGTACTCGAATGAATCTGCCGTTTGATAATCGCAAACAAGATGCAGGAGAGTGGGCGTATGACCATCGTTTAGGACTGAGCGTAATGGTTATCGTGTACTTAGTTTTGGGAATAATATTCTTCGCATCAAAAATAGTTATCGGACGTAAACCACATATGCAAGGCATATATGTAGATTTGCAGACGTTAGCTGAACTGGAAGCAGAGAAAGAGCGACTTCAACGAGAAATAGAGATGAAGCAGCAAAGCCAACTCGATTGGTCGGCAGTAAGGAACAAGATTTCAAACGATGCTGTTCTGAACGAAAATCTCAAAGACGATAGGGGGACCAATACTTCCGCCATCAACGAGTCGGCAAAATCTATTGCCGAGGGTATGGCAGCCAATCGTGCAGCCTACGAAGCAGGACTTGCCGAAGCCCAATCTATCCTCGATGATGCCGATCGTGGCAACAATGGCCAAGATGAGGAGAAGAAAGACGTTCACGTCAAAGGAGCAGTAACTGTAAGATTCAAATTTGAGAATCCTGTACGTTCAAAACGTGATTTGGTCATACCTGCATATCGTTGTGAAACGGGAGGTCAGGTGATTGTATCGGTTACTCTAAATCAAGGTGGCGAAGTGATTGCCGCAAGAATATTGGAAGGTGGAGATGAGATAATGAAAGAGGAGGCTTTGGCAGCGGCTCGTGCATCATTATTCGATATTAACCCATCGGCCCCCGCACGCCACACAGGAACGATTACATATACATTTGTTCCACAATAGGTTACAAAAGCTACTTAAAACAAAGCTTTAATTAGGATTATATTTGCAGAAGCAATATGCAACGAATTATTTACATATTATTGTTATCGTGCCTATACGGTCTTTTCGGCGTAGTAAATTACGTGGAAGAGTCGTTGTCGGAATCGGTGCAACCGACTCGATTGCAACAGATAGTTGATGAGTCGGATACAACCGATAAGGATACAGATAGGGCATATGATAAAGATATGCTGCGCACTCCTGCACCTCGTTGCACTGCCATTGAGAAGGTATCAAACATCTCAATTCCAACCTCTTCGGCTCGTTATCGCACATCAACATCGCAAAAAATTATGGCTACGGCGATTCCAAATCGCCACGAGGGCCACGTCACTAAAATATTTGAATTTAACAGTTTTACGTCGTCACTTCGCATTGCATACTATCTCTACGCGTTGTGCCGACTTCGTATTTAGCCACATACATCTCTTAAACGTGCGTTGATTGGAACTGCTGCATTAATTCCTAACCTTTTGCAGGGTCGTTTCACGCAAGTTTATAACTAAATTACAACGCAGACAAAAAGTTTCCGTTGCGTTGTAAAAATCTTGTATATGTAAATTGGAAAATTATAATGGGACGTATAACAGTTATGCTCTACGTCGCTGTTTGTGTGTAATCTGTGTTTCTTGGGTGATGCAGGGCACAGCTGTTATACACCTATTTTTAACAAACTAATAAGGATAATTCTAAATACGATTTAAGATGCCTAAAAACGATATATGCGAGGCGATATACGCCTTGCCCGATATTAAAATCATCAGACGTCGCAAACCGTTAACCACGCCTATATTGCTATTAATTGCAGGCTTTGCGCTCATTGCAATCAATTCTGTAATTAACTCAACAATTGAGACTTCAAATATAAAATCAGCTCTCGTGCTTACAGCTGCATTGCTGGTTATAGGAGGTATAGTGGTAATTATGATTCGCATAAGCGGAAACGACGATGTTCCATATCACGTTGACGACAAATGTTACCTTCTACACAAAGAGTTGAGATTCGAGAAGGACAAAAGGGCCTACATCGCACAATTAATCGACAAGGCCGATTTTGCAACTCTACTCTCTCTCAAACAAGACGGTGTATCGGCCGTAACGGTCAGTGTGTACTCATCGCCCAAAAGTGGTTTTTGCGCTTGTCAAGCATTTGAGTATGTTGAGTTGGAGCGTAGGCCAATAGGAAAGATGGTATATAAACATTAAACAAAGTATGTAGCCATACATACTAATTATCAGTCTAAGGAGAGCCATTTTTTCGGAGGCACAAGCTTTCGATGTAAGCTATTTATTAACGGATTTTGTATTAGTTGTATTTGGGCAATCCTTCGACAAAGAAGGCTATTATGGGAACGAGATTTGATTAATGTTAAAATTTAGGTTATATTTGTGTTTGTATCCGATTCGCTCACTTCACATAGGCATAACAATTTGAGCCGATAGGATATACAATTTGCTGATATCAAAGAGAATATGGGAGAAAATCTATTATTAGTATGGGCTTTATTGCTGTTTGTTGCGGTTATGGCAGGTAAGGTTGCCTACCGTTTCGGAGCACCAGCCCTGTTACTTTTCTTGGGAGTAGGAATGATGTTTGGCTTGCACGCCATAAATTTTCAATCCTTCGAGATTACACAATTTATTGGTATGCTGGCATTGTGTATCATTCTTTTCTCAGGAGGTATGGACACTAAGTTTACAGAGATTAAACCAATTCTTGGGCCAGGTATTGTTCTTGCAACCTTCGGAGTAGCTTTCACCGCCTTGTTGGTCGGCGGGTTTATCTACTTCTTCTCGTCGTGGGTAGGACTGGCCTTATCGTTCCCCGTAGCCTTATTGTTAGCCTCTACTATGGCATCAACCGATTCGGCATCGGTCTTTTCGATTCTTCGTTCAAAAAAGCAGGGCTTACGCCAAAATCTCCGCCCATTGTTGGAGTTGGAGAGTGGTAGTAACGACCCGATGGCATATATGCTCACCATTCTGCTCGTATCGATTGTTGTATCAAGCGGAGAGTCGGTGAGTATTTTAGAAAGCATAGTCAAATTTGTAATCCAAATGCTTGTCGGAGCAGGTTTGGGATATGGTATTGGCCGTTTGGCTGTATTTACAATCAACAACATTAACATCAAGAGCAACTCTTCGCTCTACACAGTTTTGTTGCTTGCATTTGTCTTTTTCTCATTCTCGTTCACAACGCTGGTTTGGGGTAACGGCTATTTAGCGGTTTATATTACAGGTTTGGTTGTCGGTAATAGCAAGTTAGTGCATCGAAGAAATTTAGTTAGCTTTTTCGATGGATTCACTTGGTTGGCCCAGATTGTAATGTTCCTCACCATTGGACTTTTGGTCAATTCCGATGAGCTACTTCGTCCCGAAGTATTGATTTTGGGTTGTGCAGTAGGTGCATTCTTGATACTTGTAGCACGACCTTTGGCTGTGATTGTATCGCTTGCGCCATTTAGGCGATTCACCACCAAAGCCCGATTATATGTATCGTGGGTTGGCCTGCGTGGTGCTGTACCCATAATCTTTGCCACCTATCCGATTGTTGCAGGTGTAGAGAATGGCCGTTTGATTTTCAATGTTGTATTTTTGGTCACGCTCATCTCGCTTATCGTGCAGGGCACTACGGTAAGTAGTATGGCCAACTGGCTCGGCCTTGCATTCGAGGAGAAAGAACCACTATTTAAGATTGGAGTTCCCGACAGCGTGAAGAGTAGTTTCTCAGAGATGGAAGTTACCGATTCGATGCTTGCAGGAGGTTGTATGCTAAGAAATATTGCTATTCCCGACAATACGTTGGTAGTGATGATATCTCGCAACAATGCCTATTTCGTACCTCGCGGTAGCACCGAACTTGCCGTGGGAGACCGCTTGCTTGTCGTATCAGACCGCAACGAAGAGGAGTTGCAGAATATGTACGATGAGTTGGGTATAAAAGATGTGATGAAAATTAGGTAGTTTTATTAAAAGCAAAAGTGGTTGTCCAACGAGTTTGTCGGACAACCACTTATGTTTCAGAAGTTGTGGGATAGGAGACTACAACAAAGCATCAATCTTTGCCTTCAAATTCTCCTTTGTAGTTGCGCCTACGGTCTTATCGACAATCTCACCACCCTTGATAAATACAATAGTAGGGATATTGCGCACCTTATACTGAGCAACAATATCGTCGCAAGAATCAACATCACACTTGCCAATAATAACCTGACCCTCGTACTCTGCGGCCAACTCGTCGATGATTGGGCCTACCATACGGCAAGGACCACACCACTCTGCCCAAAAATCAATAACAACGGGCTTACCCGAAGTCATCAACGCCTCATAATTCTCGTTTGTAATTGCTAATGCCATAATAATTTTATTTTAATTGTTTATGATAATGAATATTTGAATTCGTTTGAATCAAGGTAAGTCACAAAATCCGAAGTCAACGCCACCTTATATCGCTTCGAGAAGAGATTAAGATTAACGCCTTCATCGCGATTGGTAACGGTTATTCTCAATACTGTATTACCTTTATTTTCCTTCACATTATTGTAAAACTCGCTAATAAAGCTCTCGGTTATCTCCTCAATAGGGATTACAATGTGTAGCTCCTTTATCATTGTATCGCGCATCTCCGAGAGCTGCACCATCGACAATATCTTGAACTCCAACTCTGGATTGTCTCCATATGGGCGAGGCTGCACACGGCCTTTCACAAATAGGAAATAGTTGGGATACATAAAGGGGCGGAAATTCTCGTAATCCTTACCAAACAAGGCAAACTCGTGAGTTCCATTATAATCCTCCATAATAAATTTTCCCCAATGGCGACCACTCTTTGTGGTCATCTCCTGCACCGAAGTAATCACGCCTGCAACACCAATCTCCTGCCCGTTATATTGCTCCAAATCCGACAAATCGCTCAGACTTGCCTTACACATATGGTTGATGATAACCGAATAGTCGTCGAGCGGGTGAGCCGAAAGGTAAAGACCTATCATCTCTCGCTCCTTATTAAGCACCTGCAACTGATTCCAATCGTCAGCAACAGGCACAGTGGGTGATTGAATATCAACAACCGAGCCACCACCAAACAGGCTCTGTTGCGAATTCAGTCGCTCCTGCTGAACACGCTGACCATAACGGATAAGTTGTTCGATGAAGATAAGCGGTGAACTACTACGTGTATCAACCGCAAAGAACTTACTTCGGTGGAAATCAATTATCGAATCAAAACCGCCAGCATAAGCCAAATTCTCCATACACTTTCGGTTAACAATATTGAAATTCACACGCTCCACAAAGTCGTATATACTCTTAAATGGTCCACCCGAATTTCGTTCATCAATAATAGAACGAACTGCCGCTTCGCCAACTCCCTTCACAGCAGCCATACCAAAGCGAATATCGCCAGCACTGTTTGATGAGAAATTAACCTCCGACTCATTGACATCAGGCCCCAACACATTTATTCCCATATGCTTACACTCGGTCATATATTGTGTTATGGACTTAATATCGGCCAAGTTTCGGCTCAACACTGCCGCCATATACTCCGATGGATAGTTCGCCTTCATATATGCAGTTTGGTATGCCACCCACGAATAGCAAGTTGCGTGAGATTTATTGAAGGCATAAGATGCAAATTTCTCCCAGTCGGCCCAAATCTTCTCCAATACCTGCGGGTCGTGACCATTCGCCTGACCTCCGTTGATAAATTTTGGTTTCAACTCGTCAAGCTTCGATTTAATCTTCTTACCCATCGCCTTACGCAGGGTATCCGACTCACCACGAGTAAAGCCTCCCAACAGACGTGAAAGAAGCATCACCTGCTCCTGATACACTGTAATTCCGTAGGTATCTTTGAGGTATTTCTCCATCAAATCTATATCGTACTCAATCGGCTTACGGCCGTGCTTACGGTCGATAAAATCGGGGATATAATCCATCGGGCCGGGGCGATACAACGCATTCATCGCAATCAAATCCTCGAAAGTCGAAGGTTTCAACTCTCGGAGATATTTTTGCATTCCGGGCGACTCAAATTGGAATGTACCTACGGTATGACCGTCACAATATAGTTTGTATGTAGCAGGGTCTTCGATTGATATGTTGTCTATATCAATATCTATTCCCTTTGTGTGTTTAACGTTGGCTACCGCATCTTTGATAATCGAGAGTGTTTTCAGACCCAAGAAGTCCATCTTGATAAGTCCCGTATCCTCAATTACAGCACCCTCATATTGCGTTACGAGCATCTTCTCGCCAGTCTCCTTATCATCGGCCGTACTCACAGGCACCCAATCGGTAATATCGTCACGACAGATAATCGTACCGCAAGCGTGTACACCTGTACCACGCACATTACCCTCCAACATTCGCGCATACTTGATTGTATCGCTCATTATCGGGTCTTCCGACTCCTCGGCAGCCTTCAATTCAGGTACAAATTCGATAGCATTTTTCAAGTTGACCTTCTTATCGGGGATACGGTCTGGCACCAACTTACATAACCTATCAGACTCCTTCAATGGCAACTTCTGAACGCGTGCGACATCTTTGATAGCCATCTTAGCAGCCATCGTACCATAGGTGATGATATGAGCCACTTTCTCCTTACCATATTTCTGCGTCACCCAATTAAGCACTCGGCCTCGACCATCATCATCGAAGTCAATATCAATATCGGGTAGCGAGATACGGTCAGGATTCAAGAATCGCTCAAACAGAAGGTCGTATTTAATTGGGTCGATTTGGGTAATACCCAAACAATAAGCCACCGCAGAACCTGCCGCAGAGCCACGACCCGGCCCTACCGACACGTCTAACTGTTCACGGGCTGCCGCGATGAAATCTTGCACGATAAGGAAGTAACCTGGGAAACCCATTGTCTTCATAATATGAAGCTCGAACTTCAATCGCTCGGCAACTTCCGTAGATAGAGGGTCGCCATAACGTCGTTTAGCTCCGTCCATAGCAAGTTTCGCCAAATAATCGGCCTCCAACTTGATTCGATAGAGTTTTTCGTAACCACCCAACTTATCAACTTTCTTGTGTGCGTCGGCCTCCGACATCACCACATTGCCATTTTCGTCGCGAGTAAACTCATTGAACAAATCTTCCTCGGTGTATTTGGCTCGATAACCCTCCTCAGTGCCAAAATCCTCTGGGATAGCAAAGGTTGGCATAATAGGGGCGTGGTCGATAGAGTAGCTCTCAATACTATTACAAATCTCCACCGTATTATGCAGAGCTTCGGGAACGTCCTCAAACAGGGCATTCATCTCAGCACGAGTCTTCATCCACTCCTGCTTTGAGTAGAGCATTCGTTTGGGGTCGTCCAAATCTTTGCCCGTAGAGAGACATATCAGGCGGTCGTGAGCCTCGGCATTCTCCTCATCGACGAAATGCACATCATTCGTACAAACCATCTTAACACCGTGTTTATACGAAAGCTCCTTCAACTGCTCATTGACCTTCAATTGCATCTGATAAGCCTCGTGATTGGCTCTTTCGACTGTGGCTTTATGAAGTTGCAACTCCAAGTAATAATCCTTACCAAAAAGATTCTTATACCACAATACAGCCTCCTCGGCGGCCTCCATATTACCTTCGGTGATTCGTTTAGGAATTTCACCTCCCAGACAAGCCGAGCAACAAATCAATCCTTCGTGATATTTCTGCAACTCCTCTCTATCGGTACGGGGACGCATATAGAATCCTTCGGTCCAAGCCTTCGACACGATTTTAATGAGGTTGTGATAACCCTTCTCGTTTTTTGCAAGCAGGATAAGGTGATAACCACTCTGGTCCATCTTTCCCTCCTTGAATTGCATTCCTCGACGAGCGACATATACCTCGCAACCAATAATGGCTTTGAAATCCTCCTTGGGCAGAGCATCAAATTCAGCTTTGAGTTTTGCCAACTCTGCCTTCTGCTCATCGGTGGCCTCACCAGCCTCGACTTTGGCTTGCAGGTCGGCAATTGCAGCACTTGTCTGCTTAACCTTATCACGACGTGCTCCGTTCTTCTTCTTGACATAGTTCCAAAACTCCTTAACACCAAACATATTACCGTGATCGGTAATGGCTATACCTCGCATACCGTCGGCAATAGCCTTATCGACCAAGCGGGGAATACTCGCCTGTCCGTCAAGGATTGAATATTGTGTATGTACGTGAAGATGAACGAAATCTTGCATAGTTTTCTCTCTCATATTGATAGTTTTGTCTGCATTGGTTTGATGCAGACAAAACTATCGGTTCAATCTGCCACAGAGTGACATACCGACAAAAAATTTATGTAATCTCTGTGAGATATTATTGGTGGTCCATAGCAGAAACCACGATATTGCTAACCGTAGCACGCGCACGACCAACTGCTCCATCATCAAATGGGTGAACACGGTTGGTGAGGAAGATGATAGCAATGCCATCTTTTTGGTTTATTGCTATTGATGTACCTGTGTAACCTGAATGGTTAACCAACGAGCCAGGAGTGAGCAACTCACCCATATAGCTACCGTGACCAACACCAATATCCCAACCCAAAGCGCGACCGTGCTCCTCATAACCAGCCGGGATACGAGTAAAGGCATCAACTGTATTCTTTGAGTACAATCTCACGCGGTCAGTTCCTCCAAAGAAACCCTTTATGCCATCGGCTGGAAGGCGAATAACTCCATCGTTGAGCATCAACGATGCAACAACAGCCAAATCCTCAGCAGTAGAGAAGACTCCGGCATTACCTGAAACACCACCATTAACCACGCGAGCCAATGGGTCGTGAACCTCTCCTACAAGCACCTTACCATCGGGCTGTACCTCAGTAGGAACAATTTTAGCATCGGCAGCATAAGGACGCTCCGAGCCTGCAATCCAATTATACCAAGTATTCTTCAAGCGCAACTTATCGAATACCTCCTTTTTTGCGAAGTGGTCAAGACGCTGACCTGTTGTGCGCTCGATGATAGTCTGCAATGTAATGAAGTTAAGGCAGCT
Source organism: Alistipes sp. (assembly GCA_017465605.1). GTDB lineage: Bacteria > Bacteroidota > Bacteroidia > Bacteroidales > Rikenellaceae > Alistipes. The sequence continues at coordinate 17,926 of JAFTVW010000007.1, read as the reverse complement.
ATAACGCATAACCTCACCCGGACGATTCAATCGTGGAAGTCCATCGGTAAGGTAAGCAGTAAGCGAATCACGCAAATTCAACTTCAAGGGGTCGCCATACTGCTCAAAACGGGCCAAGAATCCTGGAACGCCCACATATGAAGGAAGACCCGATGTGTGGTTCAACAAGTTTGTCACAGTGATATTGCGACGCTCGATACGGTCACCCTTCTTCTCAGGAGTGCTCTCCCAGGGTTTGAATCCAGGGAGGTAACGCGACACATTATCGGTCAAACGCACCAAACCGTCCTCCAACACTCGCATAAACGAGAGGGTAGTACCCACACATTTACTCACCGAAGCCAAATCAAAAATTGCATCGGTAGTCATAGGAATTGTATCGCTCACAAATTTACCGCTTGAAGTATCACGCGCAGTGCATACCTGACGGCTACCGTATGCCTTCAAATATACAATCTCACCCATCGACTCTCCATCGTCTGCACGCTTAACTACGCACAACACAGCTCCGGGGAAATCATCATCGGCGATAGATTGGTTAATCACGCTATCGGCCAACGCCATTCTCTCTACATTGAACTTAAACGGCTTACTCTCGATTTGAGGCTTGTCATTTTGGAATACGTGGAGTCCAAGCACCAACAACACCAACAAAGTGGCCACCCAACAAACTACTCGTTTCATACTGAATTTCTGATTTTTATGTTAATTATTATACGTTCTACGGTTAATAGCATACAAATATAGGCATAAAATATGAAATAAAATGATTTGCGCATTGTAAGTTTTCAACAAAATAACTAACTTTGTTTTAACCGCCAAATCTACATTACGGAGATTTGCTAAATTATAAGCAATATGAACGAGAGCAATTTGGTCGTTATACGCGAATATGATTCGATTAACGACGCCGAGTGGGACAAGTCAATTTTAGAGGGAGAGGGTATTTATGCAATGATTCGCAACGAAATTATGTCGGCCATATATCCAACAGGAATTATGCCCGCACAACTCGCCGTACGAAGTAAAGACAAAGCAAGAGCAGAAGAGATTTTAGAGGCTTTTGCTGCTGAATAGCAAGCAATTACATTACAAACTGACGGTCAACGAGTTAATTACAAAATCATTGCTCTACTGATTCCATATTCTCCAAGCCGACTCTGCCTGAGCATAGAGCATATCAAGGCCCGATACGGCTTGCGCACCCTGAGCCATTCCACGCTCCATAAAGAGTGTGACTTGGGGATTATACACCAAATCGAACAATTTATGTTTTGGGGTTAGAAGATGATAGGGCAGATTGGGACACTCCTCCACTCGGGGATACATTCCAACAGGAGAAGCATTGATTATAAGTTCATTAGCTGCAATCACATCGGTCGATAAATCATCGTATGTAATATCGCCCGATGTACTATTTCGCGACACAACCAAGCATTCGATTCCTCGCTCACCGAGCACATATCTCACCGCTTGCGAAGCACCACCAGAGCCAAGCACCAAAGCCGATTTTACACTATCTTCGCCAATCAATTTATCGAGCGTAAGACGAATTCCATCAACATCGGTATTATAGCCTAAGCGACGACCATCAGGGAGAATCTTCACACAATTCACCGCACCAATATTGCGAGCTTCGGGGGTCAAATCATCAAGGAAAGGAATAATCTGCTGCTTATATGGAATCGTTACATTAAATCCCAACAGATTGGGGGTTGAAGCAATAAACTCTTCAACATCTTCTATTGCAGGCAATTCATACAATTTATATGAAAACTCCTCCGTCAAAGACTCTCGCTCAAATTTTTCCGCAAAATATTTTGCAGAAAAAGAGTGACCAAGCGTACGTCCTATCAATCCCAGCTGTTTCATCACGCAGCAAAATCAATCGTGCTATATATCAAACCTCTCCAAATTACAACACTTTGGCTATCAGGAAGAATCCGCCAATCAAAAGCACCGTAAACAAGATTGCCAACAAATTGAAATACTTATCAATAAAGGTCTTAATTGGAGCTCCGAACTTCCATATCAAACCTGCAATCAAGAAAAATCGCAAACCTCGAGAAACGATAGATGCCACGAAGAACATCACCAAGTCAATCTTGAACAATCCGCCAGAGATGGTGAATAACTTATATGGCAGTGGAGTAAATCCAGCGGTAAATACAATCCAAAAATCGTACTCATCATATAATCCCTTCACCTGCAAGAAACTCTCCTCGGTAAAGACGTGAGCAAAGAACCAATTAGCCAATGCAGTATATTCGCCCGCTGTATTTTGCCATAAATAGTATCCAATCGCATAACCTCCCGCTGCACCTATAATTGAACCCACAAGGCATATCAAGGCAAAACGGAATGAACGTTTCACCGCACCCAAGCACAATGCTATAAGCAACACATCGGGCGGGATAGGGAAGAAACTCGACTCTGCAAAAGCCAAAACAAACAAAGCCAATGCGCCCCACTTAGAATTACCCCAAGAGAGCACCCAATCATATAAGCGTTTAACCATATCTATTCAAATTTTGATTTATGTGGCAAAGATAATCTATTTCGGACAATTTTCAATCATAAGATTCAACTATTCCACCGCCAATGACCCTATTTTGCCGATAAAAGACCAACGGTTGTCCAATTGCAGGAGCCCAAGCAGGCTCCGAGAGCAGAATACGATATCCATCAACCGTGCGCTCTATTCGTTGGGCATAGCCCTGCGGATTGCGACCCACGCCACGAATCACCACCGAGATATCGTTGGCAGAGAGCAACTCGTCTTCGTCAACCACATTACAATCTCGTACTTCAAGCGTTGCGTGATATAAATCTCGTTGCTGACCTATAATCAATTCGTTACGTTCCGCATTTACTCCCACCACAACTCCACCAGAAACCTTCGTATCAAGTCCTCGTTTCTGACCAATGGTATAAAAAGCAACGCCATCGTGGCTACCAACAACTCGCCCCTCTGAATCAACGATATTCCCCCTACGAACAACGTTAGGACAACGTTCCAAAAGAAACTCCCTATACGAGCGACCTTGCAGAAAACACAATCCCATACTCTCGCGTTTATCGGCAAAATTTTGCTTCACTTCGCTCTTTATAATATGTCCCATTGGAGTAAGCGCGCGAGATAATATCTGATGACTTAGCCCCCATAGATAATAAGATTGGTCTTTCGCAGAATCGGCAGCTTTGGCTACGTAATAGCGATTATTATAACGCTCAATATTGAAATAGTGCCCCGTTGCGACATACTCCGCACCGATAGCATCGGCCTGCCGCAAGAGATTACGCCATTTGATTAATGAATTACACAATGTACAAGGTGCAGGAGTGCGGCCACAAAGATAACTCTGCTCGAAATAGTCTATTATATAAGATGAAAACTCTTGCCTGACGTCCATCGCCGAGAATGACAATCCAAGCTCTTGCGCACGACGTTCTGCCGCTTGAACAAGAGCCTTATCACCAATAGTATCGAGTGTAAGTGCGTTAACGGCATATCCGTCACGTTTCAGCAGTTGAGCAGCAGTTACACTGTCAATTCCACCACTAAAACCCAGCACTACACCTTTGGACATAGACAAATTGATTATCCTAAAAGAGCATTTATGGCTTCTCTACAAGCCCTCTCACATAATCGAGCACTTCGCCAAATCCATTTATAAACTTATCGAAATCCTCTTCGTAGATATGCACTTTGCTTCGCTCGTTAACTACTCCGGAATCGGTAACCTTGCGACGCAACTCTGTGATACACATAAAATATTTTTCAGAGCGGGTCTGTTTTACATCGATGAAATATGTTCGATGGCCAGCTCTAACCATATTCGTATATACAGACTTCCCATACGCATCTGAGCAGTCTGCATCTACCTGCAAAAATTCGGGTGTCATAATATATTTAAGTTGTTTTCGGTTTTTAAATCGACACCAAAATTAATAAAAAAATATGTGCTATTCAAATATTTGCACACTCTTTTCACCAATAAATAGTCTATTATACACATTTTGGGCATACGAAAACAACAAATTTTATAGCAATGCCTATTGCGAAGTTCACTCGCCATCGTTTTTCCCGATTACAGGCTCAACCTCCTCGGCCCAATTTTCGGCCAATCTCATCGCTACCCGAAAAGAGTCATTTGCGCGTGAATTTACATATTGATAATACTCCGACTGCGAAAAGAGTAGCTGGGCAATCTGAGCCGTAAAACGAGTACGCAATAGTTTCAATGCACCTTTATACTCCTCCTCGCTATATTTTATACCTTTGGAAGTTGCCATTTCTGCGATTTTAGCCATATCGCTATCGGCCAGCACAAAATCCGATTCAAACTTTTTGAAAGTAGGGTACTCCTTGACAAGCAACTGATGGTATTTATCCATATAGTCCACCAAAAATTCAGCACTTACCCCCTCACGAATCACTGCCGCAGCAAAACTATTTACCTGCGTAGTATCGACATCAACCCTAACGTCGGGGATAATGCCACCTCCACCATAAATCGTGCGACCACGACGCAGGGTATTAAAACGAGGGCGTTCCACGCTATCACGCATCATAGAATCGGCATTGGCTGCCGACATACGCAATCGCTCGATGTAAGCTTTGTCGTAATCTTCCTTATGACCGAGATTATACGGGCGTTGAATCACTCGCCCCGATGGGGTGTGATAACGAGCAATCGTAAGACGGATAGCCGAGCCATCACCCAACGGCATTTCACGCTGCACCAATCCCTTACCATAACTACTACGGCCAATGACAATCGCTCTATCCCAATCTTGCAATGCTCCCGCCAAAAGTTCACCACCCGAAGCAGTACTTTCGTTTATGATTACAATTAATCGACCCGCAAACTCCTGATTACCCTTTGACAGATATTCGGTTGTTGGTATTGCACGGCCCTCGGTAGAGGTAATAAGCAAACCTTTTGGCAAGAAATAATCGGCCATATCGATTGCCTGATGCATCAGTCCGCCGCCATTATTACTCAAATCGAGAATCAGAGTCTTCACGCCCGACATTTCAGACATAGCCTTGCGAAACTCCTCCATAGTAGAGTTGGCAAAACGATTAACCCTGACATATCCAACTTTATCATTGACTTTATAGGCAGCATCAACCGTCGTAACTGGGATATTGTCGCGCAGAATTGAAAAGCGCAGAATTTCGGGATTACCTCGGCGCGCAACGCCCACCTCGACAACACTACCCGAATCACCTCTCAATAGCTTTGGCACCTCGCTACGCTCGACACCAACCACCGCTCGGCCATCAACTTCCACAATTCTATCGTTGAGTTTCAATCCCGCCTTCTGTGCTGGACCATTCGGCAAAACATTTGTAACTACAATCGAATCACGAAGGGTATCGTAAGCAACTCCTATACCGCCAAACTTTCCCTTCGTCATCTCCATTGCCGCCTTCATCTCCTCGGCAGTAAGATACGAAGAGTGAGGGTCCAACTCCGAGAGCATACCTCGAATAGCCTCCTCCACAACGGGTTTCATATCGACATCTTCGACATACAGCCTATCCAAATTATTATACACTCGCATTAGTTTCTGCAATTGCTCAACATTCTGCGCGAGTTTTTGATTTGGATTTTGAGCATACGACATCTCAATCGCCACAAAAAGCAGCGACACAACCAACACGACTATTTTTGATATTACCCTCATAAGTTTGCAACAAAAGACCCCGCACCCAGACTACTACAAATCGTCAAGCTGCGGGGATATAACGAATAAGCTCCGAGAATTATTACCCAATAAAGGTGCAAACCTCATCAAATGCAACAGCCGACTGCTCGCCCGTACGCATATTCTTTACGGTAGCCTTCTTCTCCTGCAACTCGTTACCTCCAATGATTACCACATAAGGAATCATTCGACGATTTGCATACTCCATCTGCTTCTTCATCTTGGCTGATTCGGGATAAATCTCGGCAGCGATACCTGCATCACGCAATGAGCGCATCACACGCATTGAAGCCAACTTCTCCTCCTCGCCCAAATTAACGAATAGTACTTTGGTTGAGAAGTTAACCTCCTCGGGGAACAAATCCAGTCCAACCATCACATCGTAAATACGGTCGGCACCAAACGATATACCCACGCCCGAAGTATTCGGCAAGCCGAAGATACCGGTAAGGTCATCGTAACGACCTCCACCACAAATTGAGCCGATAGCAAAATCCATCGCCTTAACCTCGAAAATCGCACCTGTATAATAGTTCAAGCCGCGTGCCAACGAGAGGTCAAGCTCGATAGGAAGTGCAATACCGAGCTGCTCGACATAACCAAATATCTCTGTCATCTCTTCGATACCCTTAACGCCTGTTTCAGAGCAACCGATAACATCACGCAACTTACTCAACTTCTCGGAATTAGAGCCACTCAATTCAAGTATTGGTTGAAGTTTATCGATAGCCTCCTGCTCCAAACCACGCTCCGCAAGTTCGGCCTTCACATTATCCAATCCAATCTTCTCCAACTTATCGATTGCAACCGTAATATCCATCATCTTATCGGCGTGACCGATGGCCTCGGCAATACCATACAATATTTTACGGTTATTCATTTTGAGCGTAACATTGATTTTCAATTTCGCGAAAACACGCTCCACAATCTCGATAAGTTCTACCTCGTTTAGAAGAGAGCGTGAGCCGATCACATCGACATCACACTGATAAAACTCACGATAACGGCCCTTCTGAGGACGGTCGGCACGCCACACGGGTTGTACCTGATAACGCTTAAATGGGAATGAAATTTCGTTCTGATGCTGCACCACATAACGCGCAAAAGGAACAGTCAAATCGTAACGAAGCCCCTTCTCGCAAATCTGCGAAGCCTGACGAATCTGCTCATCGTTCAAACCCGAAGCATAATCGCCCGAATTGAGAATCTTAAACAAAAGTTTATCACCCTCGTCACCATATTTACCCAGCAGGGTAGAGAGGTTCTCCATAGCAGGGGTTTCGAGCGGAGCAAAACCATATGTGCGGAACACTCCTTTGATAGTCTCAAAAATATATGTACGACGCATCATCTCGGCTGGCGAGAAGTCGCGTGTACCCTTTGGAATTGATGGTTTCTGTGCCATATATAATTCAAAATTCAAAATTCTAAATTCAAAATTAGCACCGATGCAACATAGGCAACTTTGAGGCTAAAATTCAATTATGAATTGGTTATACGACAATTAATATCCTTTATTGATTCTCAGTGAGTTTGCGATACTTAACACGTTTGGGAGTCATATCCTCACCCTGCAACTTCTTCCACTCCTCATATTCAGAGTAAGAGCCTTCGTAGAATACAACCTTTGAGTCGCCCTCAAACGAGAGAATGTGGGTAGCAATACGATCCAAGAACCAACGGTCGTGAGAGATAACCACAGCACAACCAGCAAAGTTCTCCAAACCCTCCTCCAAAGCTCGCAGAGTATTTACGTCGATATCGTTGGTAGGCTCATCGAGCAAAAGCACATTGCCCTCCTCCTTCAAAGCCAAAGCCAAATGCAAGCGATTACGCTCACCTCCCGACAACATACCGCACTTCTTCTCTTGATCTGCACCGCTGAAATTGAAACGTGCAACGTAAGCGCGTGAAGGAATCTGACGATTTCCCAAAGTAATCAAATCGGAATTCTGAGAGATAACCTCATATACTGACTTCTCGGGGTCAATTGACTTGTGCTGCTGGTCAACATATGCCAACTTAACAGTCTGACCAACGGTGAATGTTCCAGCTGTTGGCTCCTCCAATCCCATAATCATACGGAATAGGGTAGTCTTACCTGTTCCGTTAGCACCGATAACTCCCACAATACCTGCGGGTGGCAATGAGAAATTCAAGCCTTCATAGAGAATACGGTCACCAAATACCTTCTTCACATCGTGGGCCTCGATAACCACATCGCCCAAACGGGGACCATTAGGGATAAAGATTTCGAGTTTTTCCTCCTTCTGCTTTACGTCTTCGTTCATCATCTTATCGTAAGCCGACAAACGAGCCTTGCTCTTGGCACGACGGCCAGAAGGTGACATACGAACCCACTCTAACTCGCGCTCCAAAGTCTTGCGACGTTTAGATTCCTGCTTCTCCTCCATTGCCAGACGTTTGGTCTTTTGGTCGAGCCAGCCAGAGTAGTTGCCCTTCCAAGGAATACCCTCACCTCGGTCAAGCTCCAAAATCCAGCCTGCCACATTATCCAAGAAGTAACGGTCGTGGGTTACAGCGATAACTGTACCCTTATATTGCTGCAAGTGTTGCTCCAACCAGTCGATTGACTCGGCGTCGAGGTGGTTGGTAGGCTCATCGAGCAAAAGCACATCGGGTTGCTGCAAAAGCAAACGGCACAACGCCACACGACGACGCTCACCGCCCGACAACACCTTCACACTCTGATCGGGATCAGGACAACGCAAAGCGTCCATAGCACGCTCCAACACGCTATCCAACTCCCAGCCGTTAACCTGATCTATCTGCTCATACAACTCGCCCTGACGCTCGATAAGACGGTTCATCTCATCGTCCGACATTGGCTCGCAGAGCTTCATATTGATATCCTCATACTCCTTCAAAAGTGCTACCGTAGCAGCGCAACCCTCCTCGACAACCTCTTTCACTGTTTTCGAGTCGTCCAATTTAGGCTCCTGCTCCAAATATCCAACAGAATATCCGGGAGCAAAGACAACCTCGCCCTGATAATTCTTATCGATACCAGCGATTATCTTCATCAAAGTAGATTTACCCGAACCATTCAAACCGATAATACCGATTTTAGCACCATAAAAGAATGAAAGGTAGATGTTGTTCAACACCTTTTTCTGATTGGTGAAGGTCTTTGAGACACCCACCATCGAAAAGATAATTTTCTCGTCTGCCATATATGTTTTATGTTTATATTACTCTTCTGTGTTTATTTCCTCACGTTAATTCTGCCAATTTCAGCAATCGCATTATGCTCTCTTTGCGCCCAAACACACATAAAGCCATAATTTCGGCAAATTTACAAAACTATATTCACAATACCCAATCGAAACGACTTTATTTCACCTTATATATAAATTAATTTTGCTAGATTAATTTTTTTCACGATATTTGTATAGGTGTTATTCCATACAAAACATACAACTATAAGCCTATTTTATATAGATATAAATTTTTATAATCGAACATATATTGACAAAACCAAATTTAGCGATAAATTTGCATCAGGAAACAGAAACAAATATTCATACAACAAATAAAATTACAAAGAGATGAAAAGCGTAAAAGGAACTTTGACAGAGCAAAATTTGCTCAAATCATTTGCAGGTGAGAGCCAGGCTCGCAATCGTTACACATTCTTCGCGAGCGTAGCTAAGAAAGAGGGCTTCGAGCAGATTTCAGGCGTATTTATGGAGACTGCCGAGCAAGAGAAAGAGCACGCAAAGAAGTTCTTCAAATATTTGGAGGGTGGCGATGTTACTATCACAGCATCATATCCCGCAGGCAAGATTGGCACAACTGCCGAGAACCTGCTTGCCGCTGCTCAGGGTGAGCACGAGGAGTGGGACGTACTCTACGCAGAGTTTGCCGAGGTAGCCGACAAGGAGGGATTCTCAGAGATTGCCGAGACTTTCCGTCAGATTGCTAAGGTCGAGGCTGAGCACGAGCGTCGCTATATCAAGTTGCTCGAAAGAGTTACTGAGGGTAAGGTATTTATCCGCGACAACGAGATTTGGTGGCAGTGCCGTAACTGCGGTTACATAATCCTCGCAAAAGAGGCTCCTATCAAATGTCCCGCTTGCGCACACCCACAAGCATTCTTCGAGCCTAAGAAGGAGAATTATTAATAGTAATATAAGTTATTTCAGCAATGGGAGTGTCTAACAAGTTTTTTAGACACTCCCTTTTTGTTAGAAGTTGTATAACATGAGGGATTTCAAGGCTTGCGTAGCCCGAAAAAGCGCAGTTTACTTGGCGTAAATTAGTTGCTAATTCGCAAACCTTAAATATCTACTTAATTATCAATTTATTGTCCACATACATTGCGGTTATCATACAATTTTATCACATACAATTTGCATACAAAATCAGAGATTTCGAGAAAATAGTAATGCTAAAATACCACGACAAAATATTCTGTCGTAGTAGGCAATTATTTCTATTTTCTTTCACTTCCGACACCACAAAGGTATAAAAATAATGCTGACGAAAAGAGAAGTTGCGATAATTTCTTTTTTCGCCAGCATATTTTATACTGTCAATGCACAAATAAGTTTAGTCCGTTTTGGGCATATAGCCAATGGACTAAACTAAACCGCCCTAGACTTTTCGGAATTCGGAGGGGTTGATGCCTACAATATTTTTGAAGTATTTGCTGAAAAATGATGTGCTGGGAAAATTCAGTTGATAAGCAATCTCGGTAATACTCATCTCCGAGTAGAGCAGAAGATTCTTCGCCTCATATATTACACGGTCATTTATCCAATCAACCGTTGTTCGTCCGCTAACCTGTCGGATGAGCGAGGTGAAGTATTTGGTTGAGAGGTGCATCTGTTCTGCATACCAATTGACATTCCGATGTTGTTTATACTCGGTTGCAAGCAGTGCAAAAAATCGCTTGAAGTATTCATATTTACGATTATTCACTCTTGCGTATTCGCTTCGTTCTATTCGTGAAGAGATTATTCGACACACCTTATATACAAATGCTCGGATACCTGAGGCTATAATCTCTTTCGTGAATATATCTTCTTCGTTGGTATTGGCAAAACTCTCTAACTCTGAGAGTGTATGTTGAAGGTCCGACAATTCGCTGGAGGTCAATTCCAAAATCGGGTTATTCAATATATAAAGCACAATACGAATCAGCGAATTATCCACATTTATATTCAAACCATCTAAAAACTCTTTCTTGAAAAACATCGCATTTGCATCAATCAAGGATTGCGAGTTAATCTGCACTACAATATCGGGAATACCTACGATAAGCGAATTTTTCTTTAACACATAGTGTTTCTGATTATAAGTAATATCTACCTCGCCATCTTTACAAAGAACAAAGAAGGTAGTTGCCATACGGACTGACGATATGAACAGCTCCATAATTTGCCCATCAATAACTCCTTGATGCGAGGCAAAGAGGTATCCATCTTTGTAAATTGCATTTATAGATTCGGGCAAACGATTCTGCAACTCATCTATTGTCACCCGCTGGATTCTACGGCTCATATCGTATCTATTTTTCTGCAAAGATAACTAAAAGAACATAATTAAGGTTATAATTCACTATTTATATTACGAATCGGAAAATTAAAACGGTGAATACGCAACAACAATAAGGAGAGAACATCCGAACTTTGTACATTAAATTTATGTATTATGTATAAGAGTTTAATTATCGGACTTATTGTCCTTTTGACTGTCGGTTGCAAAAGCAAGAATGAGAAAAGTATTGACGCTCCAATCAAGGTGGAGACACTTCTCGTTGGAGAAATTGGAGACTCAAATCAATCTACTTATGTAGGAGTACTGGAGGAAAAGTTGTCATCATCACTGAGTTTTCCCGTGTCGGGTGTTGTATTGAAAACCTTTGTTAACGAAGGTGAACGAGTTGCAAAAGGAGATATATTGGCAACTCTTGATGACAACTCAATGAAACAAATGTATGCCACGGCAGAAGCCACTCTGCACCAAGCACAGGATGCGTACAAACGTATGAAGTTGCTTTATGAGGCCGAGAGTTTACCTGAAATCAAATGGATTGAGATTCAAACTCAACTTCAGCAGGCCGAATCTTCGTTTGAAATTGTTAAACGAAATCTGGAAGATTGCACTTTAAAAGCCCCATTCTCAGGTGTTATTGGGAAGAAATTGGTTACAACGGGTGAAAATGTATTACCAGGCGCACCCGTTATGATACTTTTGGATGTTAGCCAAATAAAAGTTCGATTTGCAGTTCCTGAGCAAGAAGTTAATCTAATAAATAATACGGGGGACATCACGGTACATATTGATGCTCTCGACAATAAAGATTTTATTGCAACGAACATAGAGAAGAGTCCGGCCGCTGATGCCATATCTCACACTTACGACATAAAGGCAACTATTAAAACTCCACAGAAAGAACTTCTCCCTGGAATGGTATGTTCCGTAGAAATAGACAATCCTGCTACGGATAATATGATATTGTTGCCTCTACGATGCGTTACCCAGACGCTAAATAATGAGCATTTTGTATGGAAAGTTTTAGGCGATAGTGTTACTCGTCAAAAAGTTACACTGGGCAAACCTATCGGCAATTCGATAACCGTCATTGACGGTGTGCAATCGGGCGATAGAATCGTTACAAAGGGTATGGAAAAGATTGGCGAAGGAGATAAAATTGTGTGGTAATGAGCAAGTCTAATAATATCATTTCTTGGGCGATGCGAAATTACCGCATCACCTTTCTAATCACGATTGTTCTTTTTGGATTCGGAATATTTGCGTTGATAGATATTCCGAAGCAGGAATTCCCAGAATACACAATTCGTCAGGGTGTTGTTATCGGCGTCTATCCTGGTGCAACAGCCAACGAGGTTGAAGAGCAGTTGGCTAAACCATTGGAGCAGTACCTTATGACATACAAAGAGGTGAAGCGAAGTAAAACTACTTCAACATCTCAAAACGGAGCGTGTATTGTTATGGTAGAGCTACACGACAATGTTGATAATAAAGATGAGGTATGGTCAAAAATCAAACACGGTCTTGCCACCTTCAAGCAGGAACTTCCCTCTGGAGTCATTACTGTTGTCGCTAATGATGATTTCGGTGATACATCGGCTCTATTGATTACCATCGAATCAGATTATCGCTCTTATAGAGAGTTGGAAGGGTATCTTGATGAGTTGAGTGCGCGCTTACGTAGGGTTGAAGCAATATCGAACATTCGTACTTTCGGAGTCCAAAAGGAGCAAATATCAATCTATTTGAATTCCGAGCGATTGTCAGCATACGGCATCGGAGAAAAAAGTATTGCAGCGTCTCTATCCTCTCAGGGCTTGACCTCGATAGGAGGAAGCGTAAGTAATTCCGAGATAGAGATGCCAATTCATATTTCGCCCTCACTTGCAAGCGAGGAGGAAGTGGCAAATATGATTGTTTGGAGCAACCCCGATGGAAGTGTTTTGCGAGTTAAAGATGTGGCAGATGTCGTTCGGGAATGGGACGAACCTGATAGTTATATTCTCAACAACGGACATCGTTGTGTTATGCTCTCGCTGGAGATGCTGGCAGGGAACAACATCGTAGAATTGGGCGAGGAGGTTGATGCGCTTTTACAGCGTTTTGATGATGAAGTCCTGCCTGAAGATGTTAGTATTGAGCGCGTTGCCGACCAAGCTAAAGTGGTAGGCGATTCGGTGGATTCTTTTTTGCGAGATTTATTCCTTGCTATGGCAATTATCATTGTAGTGATGATGTTGCTTTTCCCATTCCGCTCGGCTCTCATTGCTGCAATCACCATTCCTCTATCGACATTCATATCGGTAGGAATAATGTATATGTTCGGCATTCCTCTTAATACCGTTACTTTGGCGGCATTAGTGGTTGTATTGGGAATGATTGTCGATAATTCAATTGTTGTCATAGATGGCTATTTGGAGTATCTGGGCAAGGGACACTCACGATGGTATGCAGCGGCTGAAAGCGCAATGCAGTATTTTCCATCATTGATGTTGGCTACGGTGTGTATTTGTATGATTTTTTATCCCTTACTACTCACAATGTCGGGTATGATGGGTGAGTTTGTAGAATTCTTCCCGTGGACGGTTACAATCAATCTTATGGTATCATTGTTCCTGTCGGTGATGATTATTCCTATCCTCGAGTATGTTCTTATTCGCAAGTTACCAAACAAGGGCGAGGATAAAAAGAGCCTTACCGATTATGTGCAAGATTTCTATAATAAAGCATTGGACTGGACATTCCGTCACGGTTGGCTGACAATAACATTGGGATTTGGTTCTGCTATAGTTGCCCTGCTATTAGTGCTCACCATCGATTTGAGAATGTTTCCTTACGCCGATCGAGACCAGTTTGCTGTAGAGATTTTCCTACCATCGGGCACACCATTGGAGCGCACCGAAGAGGTTGCAGATTCTCTTTATCACGTTCTAAAAAAAGATGAAAGGATAACATCTATTACCTCTTTTATCGGATGCTCTTCACCTCGTTTTCAGATGAGTTATGCCCCACAGATGGGTGGTAAGAATTTCGCGCAGTTTATTGTAAACACACAATCAATTGAGGCAACCGAAGAGATTTTGGATGATTATGCCAATAGTTGGGCAAACCATTTTGCAGATGCCTTTGTCAAGTTTAAGCAACTTGATTTTCAAACAACACCATCATTCGAGTTCCGCTTTTATGGCGAAGATATAGATTCGCTGCAAACAGCATCGGATAATCTGATGGCATACTTACACACAATGCCCGAACTAACCCGTATTCGTACTGACTTTGATGGATTCCAGCCTATTGTTGATGTAAAACTCAACCCCGTAACAGCTTCACAACTCGGTATAAACAGAACTATTGCCGCAGCAAACCTAACCATTGCAACAGGCGATTTGACCGTAGGTTCTATATGGGAAGAGGATTACGATGTACCAATCGTGGTAAAGAGTCAGAGAAATGACGAGAAACTGTCAATTGAGGATATCAACAAAATACGAATGGCATCGCCTATTCCAAGTGTAAATGTGCCATTGCGTCAGATTGCAGATGTTAAAACAGATTGGAATTACAATAAAATTATGCATCGCAATGGTCGCCGTTGTATGACCGTAACGGCCGAGCCATTGCGCGGTGTAAATGTAATGAGTCTTACCAATGTGATTGACGACTACATTGAGTCTTCATTGGATATCCCCGCAGGAGTGGAATATGAGATTGGAGGTGCTCGCGAGTTTGATTTGGAGGAGATTCCACCGATTCTTTCTGGTGTCGGAATATCGCTGATTATAATATTCTTCTTTATCTTGATTAATTTCCGCAAATTCGGAATATCGCTTGTGGTAATGGCATCTATGACACTATGCTTATTTGGTGCTATTTTAGGTTTGGCTTTGGCTGATTTTACCGTAGGCTTAACATCTATCTTCGGCTTTATCACCTTGCTGGGTATGATAGTGCGTAACGCAATCCTAATATATCAACACGCAGAGGAACAACGCAGATTCAATCACCTGTCAGTCCGTGATGCAGCCTATGATGCAGGCGTTAGGCGTATGGTACCCATATTCTTAACCACAGCTACTACTGCTGTTGGTGTCGTACCAATGATTTTGGGTGGTAGCACCTTCTGGGCACCAGTAGGTATAACCATCTTCGCTGGAGGTATAGGTTCGCTCATATTGGTTATGATGGTACTACCTGTTCTTTACACTAAAATTTACAAGTAATGAAACGATTCCTATTTTTATCAATATTCGGTGCATTATCAGCTATCCCGACAATGGGACAGGTACTCACATTGGAGGAGTGTCATAGCTCAGCAATCGAACATAACAATACACTTAAAAACAGTCGCTTCGATGTGGACGCTGCCGCAGAATCACGCAAAGAAGCCTTTACTAACTATTTCCCTCAAATATCGGTAAGTGGTGGAGCATTTCAAGCCTCTGACGGATTATTGCAGGCAGACTTCTCGTTGCCAGAAATGGGAACAATGCCAATCGCATTGGTTGAAAAGGGATATATGGGCAGTATTACCGCCGTTCAACCCCTCTTTGCGGGTGGCAAAATCGTCAATGCAAACAAATTGGCACGCATCGGTGAGGATATTGCCAATCTGCAACTGAAGAAGAGTGAAGCCGAAGTGCGAGAATTGACCGAGACATACTTCTGGCAGATTGTTCAGTTGAAGGATAATCTTTCAACTCTCGATGTTGTCGAAAAGCAGTTGAACGAGATTTATCGACAAGTAGAGCTATCTGTAAAAGCAGGATTGGCTACTCGAAACGACTTGCTACGAGTGGAGTTACGCCAGCAGGAGATTGTTTCACAACGGTTAAAAGTAGAAAATGGATTGCGTGTAAGCCTTATGCTCTTGGCTAATCATATAGGCGTTTCACGCGAAGGTTTCAATATCAGCTACGAAGACTCTACAATCGTAGCACCCGACAGTTTTTATATCTCGGTGGAAGAGGCAATCGACAGACGTGCAGAGTATCAACTCGCAGAAAAAAGTCTTGAAGCTCACAAATACCAAACAAGGATGACGCGGGCCGATTATCTGCCTACGGTAGGTGTTGGTGCTGGATATTTATATTATGATGTGATGGATAAAGGCGTGGGAGAAGGAGTCGTTTTTGCACAGGTATCAATCCCTCTATCTGGTTGGTGGGGAGGCTCTCACTCCATAAAACGAGCCCGCATCAAGGAGAAACAGGCAGAAAATGACCGTATGCACGCAAGAGATATGTTGGCTCTCGACATAGAGAAGTGCTGGGGAGATTTGTGCGAGGCATATTCGCAAATAGCCCTTGCCGAGCGAGCCATCACATCTGCGGCAGAGAATCTGCGTCAAAATAGTAACTCATACAATGCAGGAGTAATCTCTCTAAGCGATTTGTTGGATGCAGAGACTCTCCATACTCAAAGTTTGAACAACTTAACATCGGCCAAAGCATCATATCGCACAGCTATGGCACATTACCTCAAGGCGACAGGGCGTTGATTTACAGATAGATTATCTCACAAATGGTAAACTAAACTTTTACATATCAGGAATTATGCGACATATTTTGTTTACATTGCTCTTGCTATGCTGTGCAGCATCAGCTTGGGCGCAAAATCCGCCCTATAAGGTGGAGAATATAGAGTTAAAGATGCTGACAGGCGATAGTTGCAAACTCCCCTCGTGGGGCGAGAAACACATCTTAATTTTTTATGTTGATCCCGACCGCCACAAACAGAATGAGGCGTTCACTTATGAATTAGAGGAGAACAGACGGGCAAGCAGTCCGAAGATTGAATCCTTTGGTGTCTTGAACCTCAAAGACACAAAGTTGCCAAAAGGAATTATTCGCTCAATGGCAAAAAAACGCACCGCCAAGAATAGGGCATTGGTTTTGTCGGATGAGAACCGCACGCTATCGAGCAGTTGGAACTTGGGCGATTGCAACAATAAATTTGTGCTTATCTTCATCTCAAAAGATGGCGAACTGCTCTTTGTGCGAAAAGGAGAACTGACCGAACAAGATAAGCAGGAGTTTTATGCTCTCATCGAGCAATACCGATAACATATCATTAGATAGATTCAAAGCGATTGGCGACCACTTGATGATACGGTCGCCATTACTTTTACAATTTCATTCCGCTGCTCTTCTTTGGTTGAATAGGTTGTCGGATTGATTGACGGAGTTTGTCGTATTGCTCGTTGAACCATTGGCTGAGAGGTATTCGATTTGCGGTTAAGGTTAGGCGCTTATCGTTATCTCGCAGAATCTGTAAAGGGGTATTATTCGTAGCAAACCATCGATTATGCTCCGAAGAGAATAGTCGCCCTGTAAAGTTTACAATCTTACCCTTAATCAGCTCGGCAAACTCCATCGCCGAAAGTCCGATTTGCTTGGCGAGGCGTTCCAATCGTAGAAGGTGGGCAAAATCGGGGTACCAACGATGAGCGGTATTGATTATCGAATTAAGAGTGTTGGTTTCCTCCTTATGCTCCACCTCCTTTGCTCCAAGTGCCTTGCGATGCTCGTTGTCCTTATTCATCATTGCTCTGCTATGTTCTACCTCCATTTGCTTGATATTGGTTTGCAGTTGCTCGATTGTTTCATCTCGGATAGCTATCTCGTCCCGTAAATCCTCGTTCTTGCGTTCTAACGATTTCATCTTACCGCTACCGAAAAGAGAACTGACA
>JAFTVW010000006.1 GCA_017465605.1 Alistipes sp. | reverse complement strand
GAATTTTGAATTTTGAATTCCTTTGCCTTACTCTTTGCGCCTGATGTTTCCAATCATATAAAGAATGGCAACAATTGCAGTCACGAATAGTCCAACCTTCGCATTCCTTATCAGCGCAAAACATAGCATATAGACAAAACTCAAACCTACGGCCATTGTCGAGAGCGAGAATCCTTCGTAGTGGCGATACTTGTGTCGGCGGCCATCTATGCCCGATTCGGTGAGTTTGTATTCGATAGTTCCCCGCTCCTTACGACGCTCACCCCGATATGTAATCTCGGCCAAATAGTGTCGAGCGTTGGGGCAGTCGGCATCGTATAGTGTGTGCGAACCCATAGGCCGACCATTGGCCCAAAATCCTGCGTGCATCACCCAGCGGTCACGTCGCGAAGTGGTGTAGGTGCGTATGCCGTATCCGTGCGGTATCTCTTTGTCGTTAAGTTCACCTGCGTAGTAACCATCGGGGTATGCTTTGTATTGCAGTAATTTCTTGCGCTCCAATACATCGCTCATATTGCCCAAGAGTCGCTCTTTGTGCGAGGGTTTCAACTCCTTGCCCCAAAGTCGTAACTTACGAGCCACAAGCTGCTCGTACCACTCAATTTCCTCGATGGCTGCTTGGCGATTCATTCTTTTCGAATTTATGGTTTAGTGCAAATCGTGCAGTGTATTATCGTACCTGCTCGAAAGGTTTGCTACGGTCGTTAGAGAGGCGATAGAGGCGGATTGTGGAGCCCTGTCCCTCCTTTACTTTGAAATTGTGCGAGATGTAGTATAGGCCACCTCCCAACTCAACCAATCCCGTAGAACCTACCCCGAAGTTCCAACCGCTCACGCCCGATGCCGAGTCGGTCAAACCTCCACCTTGCCATAGTTCCACAACGTTACCTTTGTCAACGTATGGTACACCCTTCAATGGCTGCTTTTTGGCTTTCTTGCTGCCGTCGATAGCGAAGAGCGAGTAGTTGGGATATTGCGATTTTGTACCCTTATATACCGCAAGCCACCATACATTCAACCCTCTGTCGTACTCCATATTCTGCACTCCATAGGTCGTGTTGCCTGTGAACGCGAAGTATTGGCCATCGGGTTTCTCGGGGCCGTTGGTGTGCATATTATCCTGCGAGAGTGAACGCTCGTACTTGCGCCAATCCTTAATGTCGTATTGTAGTAAAACTTGATAGTCGTTATCACTGCGGCTCTTGTCGCTATATATTCCGTATGTTGTTGTAAGATACATCTTGCCGCCCTTTTTGCCAAACTTAGGACCGAAGCTCACGCCGTCAATACCGCTACAACCCAAGCGATGCTCCACCTGCTTGCCGTCAAGCTCAACCTTTGCCAAGTAGTCGTTAAGCACCGTAGGCAGATAGACTGTTGTCATAATGCCGTCTTTCTCGGCGTCCATTCCCTGACGTGTTATGCGGTCAACATCGAAGATGGCGATGTAGAATGCATTTTGCAGTCGTTTGCTGCTCTTCTCCATACGCATAATTCCCTTACCTATGGCGTCGTTCTTATACTCCAACGAGCCATACACTCGGCCATCTTCCTCGTTGAAATCCATATCGCCCAAGTGTCCGAGCAGACCCGTAACCGAGCCGATGATGTTTCCTTTTAGGTCGGTCTTTATGAGCTGTGTGGTGTAGGAGTAATATACATATCCTTTTTGTGTGTCAACTGCTATACCCTGAATGTGTCCAGCCTTGAATGGCCCAGAATTTATTGCTGAGGGGTAGTCCATAGTGTTGTTTTGTGCCGCTGTTGTCGAGGCTATGCCGAGTGTTGCGGCAAGTAACAGGATAAAAGTCGAAAATCGTTTCATATTGTTGAATTTTTGAGATTCGTAGTTTGGGTTATCTATTGTTATGCGAAGATAGTGATTTTTATTGTGAATCGGAATCTATTGGGAGTATAGATTCAAAAAAAATGTGGACTATTCGTATAAAATTGCGTGGCGAAAGGTGCGGGGCAAAAAATAACAGGGCAGAAAAACAGGGCAAAAAAATAACGAGGCCGCACGACCTCGTTATTCCTTTGTCTAACTCTAAACTTATATCCCTCAAATTTTTTATTACTGAGCGGGCTGAGCTGCTGGCTGAGTAGGCTTAGCATTAGGGTCAATGCCGAGTTTAGTCTTCACCTCTGGAGTGATATCCTTCACTGTAGCCTCGTCGTAGTAAACCATACTGCCTGACTCGAGGATTATGGCATAACCGCCAGCCTTAGCAACGTCCTGAACAGCCTTGTTAGCCTTCTCGATTACGGGCTTCATCAACTCTGCTGACTTCTTCTGGATATCGGCAGTTGCAGCCTTCTCAAACTCTGTAAGACGGTTTTGGAGCTCCATAATCTCCTTCTCTTTGAGCTGCTTTACTGCGTCGCTCATAGTCTCGTAATTCTTCTGGAACTCTTGGTACTTTGTATTGTACTCGACCATAATAGTCTCGTACTGTCCCTGCAACTCCTTCTCGAATGCCTCTACCTGCTTGTGAGCCTCGATTGTCTCAGGCATAGTGAGTACAATCTCGTTAGAGTTGATACGTCCAATCTTCTGTGCAAAAAGTGATGTAGAGAACATCACGCATACTACCGCAAGGGTTAGTTTCAAAATGTTTTTCATAATCTTTTATAAGTGTGTTTTTGTTGTTATTGCTTGTTTTTAAGCAGGGCAATTATGGCCTCGGTGTGGTCGGCCTTAGGTGAGTAGTAGAGCATCGTTGCATTTTGTGCGATGTCTATCACCATATCGTAACCCTTCTGTTTTGCATACTCCTCAATAGCGGCAAAAACTTGCTTCTGAATGGGTTGGATAAGTTCCAAGCGCTTCTTCATAAGCTCACCATCGGTGCCGAAAATCGACTCCTGATACTCGGTAGCCTCCTGCTCCTTCTTGATGATGTTCTCCTCGTTAGCCTGCTGTGATGCCTGCGAGAGTGAAGCCTTATGCTGAATGTATGTGTTGTAGAGCTTCTCTACCTCCTCGAATTTTGCGTCAACCTTCTGCTGATACTGCTTAGCCAATTCGTCGAGCTGGCTGATTGCAGTGTTGTATTTCTCTATCGACTTAAAGACCTTTTCGCTGTTTACGACTGCGTAGTTTTGAGCCGAAGCCGAAATCGAAAGACCCAACGTGAGGGCCAAAATCATAATCAATCGTTTCATAATAATCTCTCTTTAAGTTTCAAATTATACTTTTTTCTGCTACTTATGCTTTGCGCATATGCTCCGAAAGCCACACCGTTAAAGCCATACTCTCAAAGCTACACCTTGCATCTCACATCACTACATTTAGCTCAATATGCGTGACCTTGAACCCCTTGCTCACTATGCTCTACTCAGGCGACCTCCAATCTTAGAAACTCTGACCCATAGTGAAGTGGAATTGGCTTCCGCTCTGCTTGTTCATACCGGCAGGAGCGTCGAATCCCCAACCCCAGTCGAGTCCCAACAGACCCACGATAGGCAGATACAGGCGGACACCCACACCAGCTGAACGCTTAATCTTAAATGGCGAGAACTCCTTCCACGAGCTGAAACCGTTACCTCCCTCCAAAAAACCAAGCACATAAATCTGCGACGATGGCTTTAATATAACGGGATAACGCAGCTCCATAGTATATTTGTTGTAAGCAATTGAGTAATTTCCATTTATTGGGTCCAACGCACCGTCCTCGTAACCACGCAGACCGATGATATCAACACCATAGATTGTATAACCGCTCATACCGTCACCACCAATCTCGAATCGCTGGAAAGGCGATACCTTATGTTTATTATAGTGACCCAAGTAACCCATCTCGGCGTGAGCCATCAACACAAGGTTGCTATTGCGGGTAAGTGCTTGGAACCAGCGGCCACGCAACTGCCAACGGTGATACTCAATCCACTTGTAACGGCTCCTGTCGGGTAGAGTCTCGTCGGCATAGTCCTTACCGTCCCACAATGATACGGGAGGTGTAAATGTTGCTGTTACCGAGAACTCAGAACCATCGCGAGGATAGATAGGCTGGTTTACGGTTGAACGACCGAATGCCAATTTGAGTGAAAGCTCGTTGGCGTTACCGTCCTTCATAATGAAGTAGTCCCAGTTGCTAAGCCCATAGCGACGATACTGCAACTCACCGTAGATTGTGAAGTATTGGTCGGGCCATCTTAGACGCTTACCCAAACCTGCTGCCATACCGAATGTACGGAAGTACATCGAAGCCGACTGCCAAATGTAGTATGCATCGTTCTGCTCAGACCAGTGAGCCGATATGGTCAATGAGTTTGGCTTGCGACCACCCACCCACGGGTCGGTGAAGCTGGCCGAGATAGCCTTATAGTATGTACCGTTTGTCTGTCCTGAGATTGAGAACTTCTGATTCTGCCCCATAGGATAAGGTACCCAAGTACCCTTCTTGAACATATTGCGGGTCGAGATGTTGTTGAGTGTGATACCCACCGAACCTACAAACGAACCCGAACCCCAACCTCCGGCGATATTGAACTGGTCGCTGGCCTGCTCAACGAGCGGGAAGTTGATATTTACCTTATCGGTAGTTGCGGGCTGAATGTCGGGATTCATCTGCTCGGGGTCGAAGTGGCCCATATTAGAGAGCTGACGAATTGTATATACCAACATCGAGCGATTGTAGAGCTGTCCGGGGAAGATGTCAATCTCGCGGCGGATAACCTCGTCGTTTACGCGCTCGTTACCCGAGATTCCAATCTCGTTGATGGTGAAAGGATTACCCTCGAAGATACGAATCTCCATATCGATTGAATCTGGGCCTACAACAATCTCGGCAGGCTCGATTTGCGACATCAAGTAACCGTTGTTCTGATAGAGCGATGCGATAGAGTTTTGGTCGGGGTCCATCTCGCGGCCCACACCGAGACTCTTGTGCATAGATTTCTTATCATAAGTGTCGCCCGATTTGGTGCTGAATATACGTTGCAAGTCCTCGGTTTCGTACTTTGAGTTACCAACCCACTTGATGTTGCGGATATAGAATTTGTTACCCTCCGAGAGGTTGATGTGGATTCCGATTCGTTTGTCGTTGATGTCGTAAATCGAATCGCTCAGAATTGTGGCGTTACGATAACCACGCGAGTTATAGAAGTCCACCAACAGATTCTTATCCTCCTTGTAGTCATCAGCATTGAGCTTTGCACTCTTCAAGATGTTGAGTGACTTCTGCTTTGTCTTTTTGAATGTACGGCGCAGACGCTTTTCTGTGAATTGCTCGTTGCCTGAGAATGAGATTTTTCCAATCTTTACCTTCGCTTTGCGGTCAACCTTGAAGGTGACGTTTACAGCATTATTGATAGCTGTATCGTTCTCAATAAGAGCCGTAACCTCAGTGTTGCGGAAACCCTTGTTTGCGAACTCTTTTGCAAGGAGCTTCTTGTTCTTGTCGATGATGTAATCCGACATCTCCAAACCAGTGCGGAGCTTCAACTTTTCGAGCAAGTCCTTCTGCTTACCCTGTCCGATACCATCACCGATGATATACCAGTTATGCACCTTAGGACGCTCCTGCAACATAATCTCAATGTCGATGCTATCACCCTCGATTGTTGCACCCATCTTCACATCAGAGAAGTAACGTTGACGCCACAAGCGGTCGATTGCATTGGCAATGTAGCTATCACCTCCGGGCAAGACGATAGAGTCGCCGGGGTTGATGCCCGACGTAATCAGAAACTGCTTCTTATCAATGTGCTTCGTACCGTGAATATTCACGTTGCGAATATAGTATTTCTTTGGAGTGGCATATGGACTAATCATAGGTGCATTCTTGTCGAATGAAATGGTGTCCATAGGCTCGACTGGATTTTGTGATTGCGAGGTCGATTGTGCCGATGCTTGGAAGAGGCACATTAACATCGCAACAGTCAGAGCGACAATGTATTTATTGATGTATCTCATTTATATCTTGTAAATTACTTGCTATTTCACTAATCCGTAGCGGCGGTCACGCCCAGCATACGCATCGAGAGCCTTATCAAGCTCCTCCTTGTTAAAATCAGGCCAAAGTGCATCGGTAAAATACAATTCGGCGTAAGATGCCTGCCACATCAAGAAGTTGCTCATACGGCACTCTCCGCTGGTGCGAATCACCAAATCGGGGTCGGGCATAGCTGCGGTGTAGAGGCTCTCGGTGATGGTCTGCTCGTTAATCTGCTCCACCGAAATCTCGCCTGCGGCTACTCGGCTTGCAATCTTCTGCACTGCGGCAGTAATCTCGCTGCGTGAAGAGTAGTTGAGTGCCAAAACGAGTGTCATAACCTCTCCCTGAGCAGTCTGCGACTCGATTCTATTGAGCGAGGCGTTTACCACCTCAGAGAAACGTGTACGGTCGCCAATAACCTGTACCCTTACTCCTTCGGCTGCCAAATCGGGGGTATTCATCTCCACACCTTTGCATACCAGCTCCATCAGAGCATTTACTTCGGCTTCGGGGCGACCCCAGTTCTCGGTTGAGAATGCGTAAACGGTGAGCCACTTAACACCTGCATTAGCAGCGTTTTTAACGGTCTCACGGAGTGCCATCATACCGGCAAAATGGCCCTCGCTGCGATCCTTACCTCGCTGCTTGGCCCATCGTCCATTGCCGTCCATAATGATAGCAATATGCTGTGGTATTTTACTCTCTTTGCTCATATAACTTGCAAATATAGGCAATTTTGCTCGGAAATTAAAATTTTTCCTCGTTTTATCTATAAAAGAGCCTTTTGTGGGCTCTTTTTGTGGCGTTTTTTGATGTTTTTCGGACACTAAGGTACGGCCAAGGGCCGTATGCGGGCTTCCAAAGCGAAACAGCCGTCATTAACCCAAATCGCCTTTGCCGATGCTCCCCAAATCAGTTTCTGATATCCACGTCCCACATCATCTTACTATGTAACGTCTGATAGAACGATATATTACTCATTTAAACCAAAGGTTTACTCTATTCGGAGCCAACGGCGACCAAAGTCCCCTGCCCGAGGCGGGGGATTTAGGGGGTGGGTCAGCACTTGTAATTACGGCCAGCGGCCGTATGCAGGCTTCCAAAGCGAGAGAAGCGACATCTCAATCGGTAATGCTACTTTCCTCCCCAAATCAGTTTCTGATATCCACGTCCCACATCATCTTACTATGTAACGTCTGGTAGAAAGATATATTGTGCGGCTGTACCAATAAAATCTTCTCTTCACATTTGCGCAGAGTTATTTTCTCGCCATCTTTTAGACGATATGTGCGGTTGTCAATCGAGAGCATCGCCTCGCCGTGACGAGAGTGTACGCTGAGTACGATTTCGGCGGTGTCGGGTATCACCACAGGGCGCATTCCAAAGTTGTGGGGTGCGAGTGGTGTAAGCAGGAAACACTCACATTCGGGAGCTACAATCGGCCCTCCTGCGCTGAGCGAGTATGCTGTTGAGCCAGTGGGTGTTGCAACAATCAGCCCGTCACCATTGTACTGTGCGACCGTTTGCGAATCCACTTTGGCCTCGACTTTGAGCATAGAGGCTTCGAGACGTTGAATCGAGACCTCGTTTAGTGCGAGCAACCGCCTGTCGGTCGCCTCCGCGCCTTTTACGCCCTCCACGCTGATTATCGTGCGGGGTTGAATGGCGAGTTTATCGTCGGCGATGTTTGAGAATAGGGTCTCGATGTTGTCGCGAGTGGCCGATGTGAGGAATCCCAAATGCCCCAAGTTGATGCCCGCAACGGGTATTGCTTTGTTGCTCAGGCGGTGTATTCCCTCCAAAAGAGTACCATCGCCACCAAAGCACAACATCACCGACTTCGAGGGTTGTTCTCCTGTCTCGAAGGCATAGATTTTTTCGCACTGAATTTTGCGCGCGGTGAGTTGCTCAACGACCGATGCGAACTCCTGATTTATTGCAAAATCGAATCCGTAATGCTCGATGAGCGAAAAGATACGCTCAATATCGCCCTGCGTGTGTGCGATTTGGGGGCGGGAAAAAAGTAATATTTTGGTGCTCATATCGAAAAAAATGAGTAACTTTACGTCGCCGAGGCGACGTAATCGGGAAGGTGGCGTGCCAAAAACGCCCAAAACTCCCAATTTCGACAACCTGTAAGTGGCGAATTATTACGCAAATATAACGATTTTATGACAAAACTGAGTGTAAACGTAAATAAGATTGCCGTTCTGCGCAATTCGCGTGGTGGCGATGTGCCTAATGTGTTGAAGGTGGCTCTCGATATTGAGCGTTTCGGAAGTGAGGGTATCACCGTACACCCACGTCCCGATGCTCGTCACATTCGATATAGCGATGTGCGCGATTTGAAGGCTGCCATCTCAACTGAACTCAACATCGAGGGTAACCCGATTGAGAGTTTTGTGGATTTGGTTTTGGAGGTCAAGCCTGCTCAGGTTACGCTTGTGCCCGATGCCGTCGATGCAATCACCTCAAATGCAGGTTGGGACACAATCCGCAATCGTGAATTTTTGACCGATATATGTTCTCGCTTCAACGATGCAGGTATCCGCACCTCTATCTTTGTTGACCCTGTGGTCGAGATGGTCGAGGGAGCTAAGGAGTGTGGCGCACAGCGCGTTGAACTATATACCGAGGCCTACGCCGCAGGCTATGCTGTCAATCGCGAGCAGGCTATTGCTCCATATGTTGAGGCTGCTGAGGCTGCTCGCAGGGTGGGCTTGGGATTGAACGCTGGTCACGATTTGAGCCTTGAAAATCTCACCTATTTTGCCGAGCGTATCAATTGGTGCGACGAGGTGTCGATTGGCCACGCACTCATTGCCGATGCCCTCTATTACGGATTGGAAAACACAGTCCAGTTATATAAACGTTGCCTTGCTGTAACGCGCTAATCAAAACCTATGCCGATGGAAGAGTTTAAGCCGCTATCGAATCCTCTATTCCGCTGTATCTCGCAGATTATTGACCGTATGGGCGTTGAAGCCTATGTGGTTGGCGGTTATGTGCGCGATTACTATTTGCGTCGCCCCTCGACCGATATAGATGTGGTGGTGGTAGGAAGCGGTATCGAGGTGGCCGAGGCATTGGGCCGAGAGGTCAAGGCGAAGGTGTCGGTATTCAAGACCTTCGGAACGGCTATGGTTCGAGCCTATGGCGCAGAGGTGGAGTTTGTAGGTGCGCGTAAGGAGTCTTATACCTTCGATTCGCGGAAACCTACCGTCGAGCCCGGTTCGTTGGAGGACGACCAGCGACGCCGAGATTTTACCATCAATGCTATGGCGTGGTGCCTTAATGGTGAGCGTTTTGGCGAGTTGGTTGACCCTTTTGAGGGTATATTCGATTTGGAGGATTGCATAATCCGTACTCCGTGCGATCCCGATATAACTTTCTCTGATGACCCATTGAGAATGATGCGTGCCGTAAGGTTTGCCTCGCAACTCGGATTTGATATCGAGGCGGAGACCTTCGATGCCATAGCCCGCAATAAGGAGCGAATCAATATCGTGTCGAAGGAGCGTATTATGGTGGAACTCAATAAAATAGTTCTCTCGCCTGTCCCCTCTATCGGCTTCGATTTGTTAGACTTGACGGGCCTGTTGGAGATTATTTTCCCCGAAATGCACCGCTTGAAAGGTGTTCAGCGAGTGGGCAATCACGCCCATAAAGATAACTTCCGCCATACTTTGAAGGTGCTGGACAACGTGGCGCGCCGTAGCGACGATTTGTGGCTTCGCTGGGCCGCTGTTCTGCACGATATTGCCAAGCCGCTAACGAAGGCCTACGATAAAAAGATAGGTTGGACTTTCCATCAGCACGAGGTGTTAGGCTCGAAGATGGTGCGTGATATTTTCCGCCGTTTGAAGTTGCCGATGAACGAACATATGAAGTTTGTGCAGAAGATGGTCTATCTGCATCTGCGGCCAATTATCTTGTCGGAGGATATGGTGACCGACTCGGCCGTCAGAAGATTGCTCTTTGAGGCGGGAGATGATGTGGAGTCGCTTATGACCCTTTGCGAAGCCGATATTACATCGGGTATTGATGCTAAGGTAAAGCGTTATTTGGCCAATTTTGAGTTGGTGCGTCGCAAGATGAAGGATTTGGAGGAGCGTGACCGTGTGCGCAATTTCCAACCCCCAATTACGGGCGATATAATTATGAAGTGCTACGATTTGCAGCCCTGTGCTGTGATTGGCGAGATAAAGGAGGTTATCAAGAATGCCATCTTAGATGGCGAGATTCATAACGATTATGCCGAAGCGTACGCCCTAATGGAGAAGCTTGCGGCGGAGCGAGGTTTAGTAAAGGTCTGCGATGTGGAGAAAACTGCCTAATGTGGCTCTTTTGGTATCACCGATTGAAATATTAATCCCCTATCTAACTCGATGTTAGACAGGGGATTAGTTAATTTTGAATTTTGAATTCTTAATTTTGAATTACTCCTGCTCCCAGCCAAACAAAAGCATATCACCAGCCTCTACATAGAGTGATGGCGAGTAGGTCTTTGCCGTAAGTTCTCGCCCATCGGGCATAATGCGCATAACGCCCTCTGCGGTCTCTACTGTTACTCGTTGCGGCTGATAGATGTTGCGGTTGACAATCATCAGATATTGACGGTTGCCATTCTTCAAGTGCGATACCAATACTCCCCCTCCATCGGCCTCGACCTTGCGAATCATCTTCGGCAAGTCGCCCTCGGCAAGAGCTGTTGTCTTTACAGGAATATTTGCTCCCGTATGGCGCACTTTCACCACCTCAGCACCCAAGAATACCTTTGTCAGGGCCTTAACCTCGCGGTTAATCTCGGCCACACGGTCCCAAACCTCGGTGCGCTGACTATTGGCGTCGATGGGAGCATTGTGGAAATTCCAAGTTTCAGTGCCAGGCGAAGTGTAGGTGAAATATTGTATTCCCTGCGCTCCGTAGGCCAAATTCGAGAATATCTGCATACGCATAGCTGCGCGAGTGGCCACTGGATAGGGGTTGTGAGCTGTCGAGAGCGAGAATGCCCAGAAGGGTATGCCTACTTTTTTTGTCTCGGCCATTACATCTTCCAAATTGGCATAGTATTCTGCCCTTACGCCGTCGAATGTTACGGGGTAGTTGTCGAACGACACCATTCCCAACTTAACCTTTTCGATAAACTGCGATACATGGTCGGCATAATCCTTTGCGCCCAAGTGTTCGGGAGCAACATATATTGGGAATAGGTTAAGATATAGCAACTTAGTGTCGTCTGCTTTGCGAATCTTCTCGGCCAAAGCACTCAGATTGGGGAAGTCTGCTCCCACAGGCTCATCACGCAAGAAGTAGCCCACAGTCTGCGGGTGATGGCGAAAACGCTTTACGGTATTTTCCGTGTCGTCGTACATCTCTTTGCAGGTGATAAGAATCTTCACTCCCGTACCCTGCGATAGCTCCAATGCCTGCTCAACCTGCTCGGCA
Organism: Alistipes sp.; assembly: GCA_017465605.1. Lineage (GTDB taxonomy): Bacteria > Bacteroidota > Bacteroidia > Bacteroidales > Rikenellaceae > Alistipes. Next base: position 23,982 of record JAFTVW010000006.1, on the reverse strand, counting down.
GTGCCAAAGTGCGAGAACGAAATGTTGAATCCCGCCTCGGCCATCTCCTCGTAGCGTTCTTTGGTTACTTGGTCGTTTAAGAGTGAATACCAAGCCAAAATCGGGAACTCATCTCCCGTAGGATTGGTATAGACGTGCGGGGTCACAACGTCGGTTGTTCCCATCTCTTGGTTTTGACTTTGACACGAGCCGAGCATAACAATTGATGCGACTGCCAAGCTCCAAAGAGTAATCTTTTTCATAGCGGTTGTTATTTTAGGCTTTTCAATTCGGGTTCTGCTCGTTCTATGCCTCGGCGAATATCGTCCCACAGGTCGAACTGAATCACTTGACAAATATCAAATACCATCAACCCCTCGCTATCGCGCAGGCAGACATAGACGGCATCTTCGATGTTGAGTTCGTGGTTGAGGGCGTATATCGTACCATACATTCGGCAATCGCCTTTTGTCAGATTGTTTGCTCGGTGTACCGAGTACTCAATCGAGTTGGGGTTGTCCAATCCGTAAATATCGTTAAGGTATGCGCCCAACATAAAGGCATCGAGTTTATCGGCAAATCCCGCCTTCATATAGTCGCGGTTACACCACACCTCGTTGTAGGGGTCAAGGTGAATTGCGTGGCGAGGGCTTGCCCAATTCTGAGCCGTGCCATAGAGACCATAAATCCAGCCTCCTGCCCAATACACCACCTCTACGTCGGGTTTTATAGCCTTGATGGTTTGTGATGTGCGTCCCACAAAGTCGCTAATAACCTTTGCACGATAGCTCCACCACTCGCGGTAATATTTTCCGGGGACAACCTCTTTTTTGTCGTTGAACGAGAATATATCCTGTGGCCAATTTTCCACCTTCTCTCCGAGATACTTCTCGAAATCCTTGCGTGAAAAGTCCGAGAAATCGCCATACATATTGGGATAACGGCAGTAGTCGAGCGAGTAGCCGTCGATGTCGTATTTCTCAACAATTTCCTTCACAAAACTGAGCGCATACTCCTGATTCTCAGGCATAGCGGGGTTGAGGAATGCTGCAACCTCCTTTTTCCCCATCGTGCGGATATCGACCATTCCTTCGGGTGTATATTGCAACGTTGTGCGACCCTCGAACTGCGGATTATCGTAATACGCTGGGCCTATGTTGTGATAGGGAGAGCCGACGGGGAACATCGTTGTACCCGCAGTAATCTTCATACCTCGCTTGTGTGCACCATCGATGAAATATTGCAGATAATCCCAATCTCGCTCAATGGTAGTCTCTCCTATGCGAGTCATCTCTGTTAGAATTTCACTCTTATAGAGAGCCTCACCCTCTACGGGGCGAACATCTACCACAATGCGGTTGAAGCCAGCCTCAATAGCTTTGTCGAGGTAGTAATCAATCGAATCTCGTTGGGCAAATCGCTTAAAGTTGGCCGAGGCATCAAACCACAAATATTTTGGCTTGCCTTGCAGGGGCAAATCAGCTTTTGAGGAGGTGCAGGCGGTGTTGAGAAGTAGCAGTATGACCGCTATGCGCGATAGAATTTTCATAGCGAATTGCTATTTTTGGTTAATGTGCTTCAAATAGTCGAGCACAGTCTGCTGCCATACAGCCTTGTAGCGGAATGAATCCTTCATACCCCAGCCGTGACCACCCTCTGGCAGAATATGCAATGATGCGGGCTTGCCCAACTCCTTCAATCGGTTGTAGAGCAGGATACTATTGATAGGCTTCACTGCCTTGTCGTCGTCCGAGAGGATAAATAGAGCTTGTGGCGTCTTCTCTGATGCCAGCAAGTCAGGTGACCACTTTTGGCTTAGCTCCTCGGTATAACCTTTACCGAGCAGGTTGTTAAATGAGCCTGCGTGAAAGTATTTAGGACTGCACGAAATTACGGGATAGAACAAAACCATAAAGTCGGGGCGAAGCAATGCTCGCTCGCTTGTATCGCCATTGGCCTCCAATGCTCCCGCTCCTGTCGAAGCGGCCAAGTGACCACCAGCCGAGAAACCCGAAATTCCCACCTGCGAGAGCTTGTCGCGTTTGGGATATACCTTCTTCATATAGCGAACAGCCTCGGCTGCGTCCTCCATCGGAACTTGCACATTGCCGTTGGGCATACGATATTTCAATACGGCTGCGGTGATACCATTCTCAGCCAGCCATTTAGCCAATTCGTGACCCTCGTGACCCATTGCCAACAACCAATATCCACCGCCCGGGCAGATAACAATGGCCTGCCCCGTAGCCTTATCAGCCGCAGCCTCATAGATGTATAGTACGGCCTCTGTGGTGTTTGAAATACGCACTTCGCCCTCATCTTTTTCGGGGCCTGTAAGGTTGTTTGAGTGGGGAGCTGATGAGTTGTCCCACAATTTTACGGTCATATCTTGTGCCTGTGTGTTTATTGCCAATAGTGATGTAGCAATCACTAATAGGCATTTGATTTTATTCAACATTGTTTTATAGTTTTTGTTCGATTGGTTTTATTACTCCATTTTCAAGCGACCCTTGATGTACTCTGCGATAAGGTCCACATAGTTGTATGCTCCCGTGCCAGGCGAAGCAGCCATCTGGAAGCAGTGCTTTTGCAAAGCCAACGTGTGCAACTCGCATTGGATTCCCATACTGCGCATCTTCTCCCACAATTTCACAGAGTTCATAGCAGCCCAGGGGTCTGCGTCGCCGTGAATAAAGAACATCGGAGCAGTATCCAAGTCGAAACTGAAATCGGGTACAAGTACCGCGCTGTCGGCATTACCACCCGTTGTGTTGTGCATATCGTGACCATCGGTCAGTGCGTATGCAGGATATACTCCCACACCCCACTGCACGTTGCAAGGCAACTTGTCCACCTTGTCGATAGGCAGATATGATTGGTGACGAGAGCTTGTAACTCCCATCAAAGTAAGGTGACCACCCGCCGAGCTACCCATAATACCGATGTTGTTGGGGTCAAGACCGTAGCTCTCGGCCTGACTGCGTACCAAACGAATCGTGCGCTGCAAATCCTGCCAAGCGGTGGTATGTTTTGCAAGTCCACTCTCAGGCGTGGGGCGTGGCGTGCGGTATTTCAATGTCACGACCGTAATACCCAAACTGTTCAGATGGCGACGTATGGGTGCAACCTCAAAGCTGTCGGGGTGGTTAGAGTTGTAGCCGCCACCCGAATAGATAATCTGAATACCTTTGGTTTTGAGGTTTTTTGGCATATGCCACTCAATATAGGGCTTGCACTGATGCTCCTGAAAATCGGGAGTTCGGCCCTCTGGCCATACATCTTGTGTAATCTTGTCAGCGCGAGCATCATCACTTGCGAAGCGCTCCATCAAAACTACCTCCTTATCCTCGTCCAGTTCGCCCATATAACCCATCTGACGCATAAAATCCACAGCGCGCTCAAAACCGAATGCTCCGTGTCCCTTGTTGGGGTAGAGGTGTAGCTCGGCGGGAATCTTCATCTCGCGCAATTTACGATAGACGAGAGTTGAGCCGTTGGGGCTATAAGGGTCGGTACCTCCGTGTTGGAGAGTCATAGGACAAGTCTTTTCGTCGAACTTAAAGGCTTTTGAGAGCTTCACATCAACGCCATATCCATCTCTGATGGCTGGTGTGCCAGTCTCGGCATCGGTTGTAACGTATGCAGGAGCATTCACTACGGCCCAATTGATGTGGCAAGGAACATCGTCGAGTTTGTCGATTTTCTCGTAAGCAGGCGTCTGCGAACTTGTAGCCAACATCAAGGCGAGGTGTGAGCCTGCCGACATCGAGATAACTCCAATCTTTTCGGGGTCGTAACCTCGCTTTGCGGCCTCGTTGCGCACCATACGCACTGCGCGCTGTCCATCTTCCCAAGCAGTTTGGTAGATAGGCAAATCCACAGGACGAGGTGTACGATAGACAAAGTTCACGGTCTGAAAACCGAGCTCGGTGAGCTTCTCGCGCCACATCTTGATAAGTCCCACGTCGCAACAATTCTGATAGCTGCCGCCCGAAATGAGAATCATACAAGCGTCGTTGTCCACCTCTTTGGCAGGCTTATCGCCCCATTCGAGGTATGCCACACGATGTTTGTCGGCCTTGAATCCCTCTTGTTTAACCTCGTCGGTCATTGCCGCAATTTGATGCTCTTGACGGTTAGGCATCTTGCCTTTTGGCCATACGGGCACTCTCTCCAATGCATTGGCACAGGTGATGCTCAATAGGCCAAATATTAAAACAATCCACTTAGTCTTCATAGTTGTAGTAGTTTTAGATTGGTGATAGGGTTCGGCGGGATTAGATTACGATGTTGATAATCTTGCCCGGAACAACGATAATCTTCTTCGGAGCTTTGCCTTCGAGCCACTTCTGCGCACCCTCGGTCTCAACGATTGCTGCCTGAATCTCGGCTGGTTTCATCGCAAGAGCGTAGGTCTGCTTGAAACGCAACTTGCCATTGACCATTACGGGATACTCAAATGCGCTCTCCTCCAAATACTTCTCCTCGTGTGTAGGATAGGTCGCATCGAAGATAGTCTCCGAGTGACCCATTGCCTCCCACAACTCCTCGGCGATATGCGGAGCAAATGGAGCAATAAGGATTGTGAGTGGCTCCAAGATTGCTCGCTTGTGGCAAATGCCAAGCTCGTTGAGGCAAATCATAAATGCCGAAATAGAGGTGTTGAACGAGAAGTTCTCGATATCCTCGCGAATCTTCTTTATGGTCTTGTGAAGAGTCTTCAACTCGGCAGGTGTCGGCTGCTCATCTGTAAGAGCAAATGCACCCTCGCGGTCGTAGAACAAACGCCAGAACTTACGCAAGAATTTGTGTACACCGTCGATTCCATTTGTATCCCAGGGCTTCGACTGCTCCAATGGGCCGAGGAACATCTCATACATACGCAGAGTGTCGGCACCGTAGTTCTCCACAATATTGTCGGGATTTACCACGTTGAACATCGACTTCGACATCTTCTCGATTGCCCAGCCGCAAACATACTTGCCATCTTCCAAAATAAACTCAGCATCTTTGAACTCTGGTCTCCACGCGCGGAACGCATCAAGGTCGAGTTGGTCGTTCTTCACGATGTTTACATCGACGTGAATCTCCTGAGTCTCGTAGTCACCCTTCAAACCGAGCGAAACAAACTTGTTTGTGCCTACCACACGGTAAACGAAGTTTGAGCGGCCCTGAATCATACCTTGATTTACCAACTTCTTGAATGGCTCCGACTCGCATACATAACCCAAATCGTAGAGGAACATATTCCAGAAACGAGAGTACATCAAGTGGCCTGTTGCGTGCTCAATACCTCCTACATAGAGGTCCACATTACGCCAGTAGTCGTTGGCCTCCTTCGATACCAATGCCTCCGAGTTGCGTGGGTCCATATAGCGCAGGTAGTATGCCGATGAGCCTGCAAAGCCGGGCATTGTCGAGAGCTCCAATGGGCAACCATCGAATGACCAATCTGCAACGCGTGCCAAAGGTGGCTCGCCCTGCTCAGTCGGGCCAAAGTTCTCGATAGGAGGTAACTCCAATGGGAGCTTGTCCTCGCTGAGTGGATATGCTGTGTCGCCCTTGTAATATACGGGGAATGGCTCACCCCAATAACGCTGACGTGAGAAGATAGCGTCGCGCAGACGATAGTTGATGAGCTTCTTGCCCAAACCACGCTTCTCTACCTCGGCGAACATTGCGGGGATAGCCTCCTTAACGTCCATACCTGTAAGGAAACCTGAGTTAATCATCTTGCCAGCCTTTGCGTCATACGACTCAACCTCGATATTACCACCCTCTACAACGGGGATAATCTCAATGCCGAAGTGACGAGCGAAAGCGTAGTCACGCGAGTCGTGTGCAGGAACGGCCATAATTGCACCTGTACCATAACCAGCCAATACATAGTCTGAAATATAGATTGGAATAGCGTTGCCGGTGAAGGGGTTGATGGCGTAAGAGCCAGTCTGAACACCACTCACGCGGCGAGTCTCGGCAATGCGCTCACGCTCCGAGCGTTTCTTTGTCTCGGCGATGTAGGCCTCTACGGCAGCCTTGTTCTCGGCAGTCGTAAGCTCCTCGACCCACTCGTGCTCGGGTGCGATAACCATAAACGTTACACCGAAGATTGTGTCGGGGCGAGTGGTGAAAATCTCTAACTTACGCTCCGAATCCTTCACGTCGAAAAATACTTGCGCACCCTCCGAGCGGCCAATCCAGTTACGCTGAATCTCTTTGAGTGAGTCGCTCCACTCCAAGCTGTCGAGGCCGTCCAACATACGCTGTGCGTAAGCCGTTACGCGCAAGCTCCACTGCTTCATTCGCTTCTGCTCTACGGGGAATCCACCGCGTACCGACAATCCGTCCTTAACCTCATCGTTGGCTAACACCGTACCCAGTTGTGGACACCAGTTAACCATCGTGTCGGCGCGATATGCCAAGCGGTAGTTCTGCAATACCTGTTCACGTTTCACTTCGTCCCACGCATTCCACTCTTCGGCCGAGAATGTCATCTCGGTAGTGCAAGCAGCATCAACGCCCTCGGTGCCGTTTGCTGCAAATGCAGCCTTCAAATCCTCAATCGGGAGTGCCTTTTGGGCCTTGCGGCAGTAGTAGTGGTCGTACATCTTCAAAAATGCCCATTGTGTCCACTTGTAGTACTCGGGCTCGCAGGTGCGTACCTCGCGGTCCCAATCGTAGCAGAAACCAATTTTATCCATCTGCTCACGATAGCGGTTGATGTTCTGCTCGGTGGTTACTGCGGGGTGCTGACCTGTCTGAATAGCGTACTGCTCGGCAGGAAGTCCGAATGCGTCGTATCCCATAGGGTGCAAAACGTTGAATCCGCACAAACGCTTGTAGCGAGAGTAGATGTCCGATGCGATGTATCCCAGAGGGTGTCCAACGTGAAGTCCCGCACCTGAGGGGTAAGGGAACATATCGAGTACATAATATTTTGGGCGGCTGTTGTCAACCTCCACGTGATAGGTCTTGCGCTGCTCCCACAGCTTTTGCCATTTGGTCTCAATTTGTTTGAAATTGTATTCCATTTCTCTATATGTTTTTGTTTATTGTTTTCTGTCGGGTTGAGGATTGGTGGTTATTGCAAGCGAACAGTCGTTTCGTGTGTGCGTATATACGCGCGTACCCACCTGCACCTTATTATATATAAAAATTCAATTTGCAAATATATAATAACTTGACCGCAGTTCAAAATTTATTGTTGATTAATCCCCTATTGGGTTGCAAATATTTTCTCTTGCGTGCTGAAAAAATGATGTTTTTTCTTTTGTTTTGGCGTAGTGGATTACAATCCGATAACGTGCAACCCGATTCTTAGAAGAAAGTTTTGCTGTGTTTAAGTGCGAAGATATATCGTGAATTTGCCCCAAATTTAGCCCAATTTGTCTCTGTTTGGTGTTTGATTTTCTCAAATTTTGGACTACTGTTACCCATCTTTTATTGTGAATTTTCGAGAGTTTTCACCCTCCATTTATTGGACTTTTACTCCTCTTTTTTGTTTGTTTTCGGTGTTCTCTTGTCGTCTTGTTTGCAAGCGTTTTTTGATACTTTTTCACATAGTTTTTTATCTGTTGAGTTTTTCTTTTTTGAGGTTTTTTGTATCAATTTTGGGGCGTTTTTGGAGGTGAAATATTGTTTCCTAACCCCAATGTTAACAAAACGTTAAGACGCTGAAAAATATGCTATTAATCGCCTGTGTATAAATAAATGCTTATAATTTCGTAAAAACCATAAGTAAAAAGAATCGGAAATAGGCTAAAATGCTGAAAAATGCCGAAAAAAGAGTCATATATATAGTGTTAATAAAATTTTTTCATTACCTTTGCAGTCCGAAATGGACGTTTTGATAACGGATATTGATTATTAACAAGTTTAAAGGACAAAAGTTTTTACAATGCCAACTATTCAACAGTTAGTAAGAAACGGTCGAGTTAGCATGGAGGATAAGAGTAAGTCTCCAGCACTCGCAGCGTGTCCCCAGCGTCGTGGCGTATGTACCCGTGTGTACACTACGACCCCAAAGAAGCCGAACTCGGCTATGCGTAAGGTGGCGCGTGTAAGATTGACCAATGGCAAGGAGGTCAACGCCTACATCCCCGGTGAAGGTCACAACTTGCAGGAGCACTCAATTGTGTTGGTACGCGGTGGTCGTGTTAAGGACCTCCCAGGTGTACGTTACCACTTAGTACGCGGTGCTTTGGATTCAGCAGGTGTAGATGGTCGTCGTCAGCGTCGTTCTAAGTACGGTGCTAAGCGTCCCAAGGCTGCAAAGAAGTAAAAATTAAACAGAACTAAATCAGGAAAACAAAATGAGAAAAGCTAAGCCTAGAAAGCGAATTCTACTTCCGGATCCTAAGTTCAACGATGTTGAGGTAACTCGTTTCGTGAACAATTTGATGCTGGATGGAAAGAAGAGTATTGCTTACACCATCTTCTATGATTCTTTGGAGTTGGTAAGCAAGAAGATGAAGGATGCTGATAAATCTCCGCTGGAAATCTGGAAACAGGCTCTTGAGAATATCACACCCCAAGTCGAAGTTAAGTCAAAGCGCATCGGTGGTGCAACATTCCAGGTACCTATGGAGGTTAGACCGGAGCGCAAAGTTTCAATTTCAATGAAAAACCTTGTCCTTTATTCGCGTAAGCGCGCCGGCAAGTCAATGGCAGAGAAGCTCGCATCGGAGATTGTTGATGCCTACAACCAGCAGGGTGCTGCATTCAAGCGTAAGGAGGAGATGCATCGTATGGCGGAGGCTAACAAGGCGTTTGCACACTTCAGATTCTAATAAAACAGAGAGTTAAATGGCAAGAGATCTTAAATATACTCGTAATATCGGTATCATGGCTCACATCGATGCCGGTAAGACAACGACCTCAGAGCGTATCCTTTTCTATACGGGTAAGACCCACAAGATTGGTGAGACTCACGAGGGTTCGGCCACAATGGACTGGATGGCTCAGGAGCAGGAGCGTGGTATTACCATCACTTCTGCCGCTACAACAGCGTTCTGGAACTACAAAGGCAACCAGTATCAGATCAACTTGATTGACACTCCGGGACACGTTGACTTTACCGTAGAGGTAGAGCGTTCATTGCGTGTTTTGGACGGTGCTGTTGCAACTTTCTGTGCAGTGGGCGGTGTAGAGCCTCAGTCAGAGACAGTATGGCGTCAGGCTGATAAGTACAACGTTCCTCGTATCGGTTACGTTAACAAGATGGACCGTACAGGTGCTGACTTCTTGGCAGTTTGCGCTCAGATTAAGGAGCACTTCGGAGCAACTGCTCTTCCCGTAGTATTGCCTATCGGTGTTGAGGATAAGTTCGAGGGTTTGATTGACCTTATATATAATAATGCAATCTACTACTACGACGACAAGACCGTTCGCGATAACTTCGAGATTAAAGAGATTCCCGAGAATATGAAGGCTGAGGCAGCCGAGTGGCGTGCAAAGCTTATCGAGGAGGTTGCAGCAACTGACGATGCTCTTATGGAGAAGTTCTTCGAGGATCCCGATTCAATCACTCCCGATGAGCTTATCGCAGCTATCCGTACAGCAACAATGAATATGTCATTGGTACCTATGATGTGTGGTTCTTCATTCCACAACAAGGGTGTACAGAAGTTGCTCGATTATATTATGGCGTTCCTTCCATCTCCATTGGACGTTCCCGCAGTTGAGGGTGTTAACCCTAAGACTGACGAGACAGAGACACGTCAGGCTAGTGTGTCAGAGCCATTCTGCGGATTGGCATTTAAGATTGCAACCGATCCTTTCGTAGGTCGTTTGGCATTCGTACGTGTTTACTCAGGAGCATTGGACGCTGGCTCATACGTTTTGAACGCACGTAGCGGTAAGCGTGAGCGTATCAGCCGTATCTATCAGATGCACGCTAACAAGCAGAATCCTTTGGAGCGTGTTGAGGCAGGTGATATCTGCGCAGCAGTAGGTTTCAAGGAGATTCGCACAGGTGATACTCTTACAGCAGAGAACGCACCACTCGTATTGGAGCAGATGACATTCCCCGAGCCCGTTATCGGTCTTGCAGTTGAGCCTAAGACTCAGAAGGATTTGGATAAGCTCGGTATCGCATTGGCTAAGCTCGCAGAGGAGGATCCAACATTTACAGTTCGTACCGACGAGGAGTCTGGTCAGACTATCATCAGCGGTATGGGTGAGCTCCACTTGGATATCATCGTTGACCGTTTGCGTCGCGAGTTCGGTGTAGAGATCAATCAGGGTGCACCTCAGGTTAACTACAAGGAGGCTCTTACTCAGACTGTTCAGCACCGTGAGGTATTCAAGAAGCAGACTGGTGGTCGTGGTAAGTTCGCCGATATCATCTTCGAGATTGGTCCCGCAGAGGAGGGTAAGACAGGTCTTACATTCGTTGACGAGGTTAAGGGTGGTAACGTTCCTAAGGAGTTTATCCCCGCAGTTCAGAAGGGCTTCGAGTCAGCTATGGCAAATGGTGCTTTGGCCGGCTACACAATCGACGCGATGAAGGTTACCTTGAAAGATGGTTCTTTCCACCCAGTCGATTCAGACCAGCTCTCATTCGAGATTTGCGCCCGCAACGGTTTCCGTCAGGCAGCTCCAAAGGCAGGTTCAGTAATTATGGAGCCCGTTATGTCAGTGGAGGTTGTAACTCCTGAGGAGAATATGGGTGATATCATCGGTGATTTGAACAAGCGTCGCGGTCAGATTCAGGGTATGGAGTCTAAGGGTACAGCCCGCGTGGTTAAGGCCAAGGTTCCCCTTTCAGAGATGTTTGGTTATGTAACAGTATTGCGTACCATTTCATCAGGCCGTGCAACATCATCTATGGAGTTCTCGCACTTCGAGGAGGTTCCTGCTAACTTGGCAAAGGAGATCATCGAGAAGAGCGGCAAACGTAAGGATTTAGAATAATAAGAGTAAACAATATGAACCAGAAGATTAGAATTAAGCTTAAATCTTTCGACCACAACTTGGTTGACAAGTCGGCTGAGAAGATCGTGAAGACAGTGAAGGCTACCGATGCTATGGTAAGCGGTCCGGTACCCCTGCCAACACGCAAGCAGATTTTTACGGTTAACCGCTCTACTTTCGTAAACAAGAAGGCTCGTGAGCAGTTCCAGTTCTGCACTTTCAAGCGTATTATCGACATCTATTCGTCAACACCCAAGACAATCGACGCATTGATGAAGTTGGAGCTTCCATCAGGCGTAGAGGTTGAGATTAAGGTCTGATATTAAGCTAAAATATAGCCAACGTGGGGCGCATTGATTTGTTGCGCCCCAGGGTTGTGCGGTCCCAAACGAGCAGCCAAAATGAGAATCGAGGCCTTTGATTAAGAGGAGGAAGAGGAGTTCAGCAGGTGAGAGTTTGGGGTAATGAAAATGAATATACATATATTTATTATAAACACAAATCACTTTTAATTTAACAAACGTAATTCGACAGAAAAATGTCAGGACTAATTGGAAAGAAAATCGGAATGACTTCCGTTTACAGTGCCGAGGGTAAGAATATACCATGCACTGTCATTGAGGCTGGTCCGTGTGTAGTTACGCAAATCAAGACCCTCGAGAAGGATTCTTACGAGGCTGTTCAGATTGCCTATGACGACAAGAGTGAAAAGCACACCAGCAACAGTTTGTTAGGTCACTTCAAGAAAGCGGGCACAACTCCCAAGCGCAAGATGGCTGAATTTAAGGAGATGCCAGAGGTGAACCTTGGTGATACTTTGACCGTTGATATGTTCACAGAGGAGGACTGGGTTGACGTAACAGGGATCTCTAAGGGTAAAGGCTTTCAGGGCGTAGTAAAGCGTCACGGTTTTGGTGGTGTGGGTGGTCAGACTCACGGTCAGCACAACCGTCAGCGTAAGCCAGGTTCACTTGGTGCTTCGTCTTATCCATCACGCGTATTCAAAGGCAAGCGTTTGGCCGGCCGTATGGGTGGTGATCAGGTTAAGATTCTTAACCTCAAAGTATTAAAGGTAATTCCCGAGAACAACCTTATTTTGGTTAAGGGTTCAATTCCCGGGGCTAAGGGTGCTTATTTAACAATTGAGAAGTAGTATGGAATTAGCTGTTTTGAACACACAAGGACAAGAGACTGGTCGTAAGGTAGTCCTTTCGGATGCAGTCTTCGGCGTGGAGGCTAATGACCACGCTATCTACCTCGACGTTAAGCAGTATTTGGCTGATCAGCGTCAGGGAACTCACAAGGCTAAGCAGCGTAACGAGGTAGCAGGTTCTACTCGTAAGCTTAAGCGTCAGAAGGGTACAGGTGGTGCACGTTGCGGTAGCATCAAGTCACCTTTGTTTCCAGGTGGTGGCCGTATCTTCGGTCCAGTACCACGCGATTATAGCTTCAAGCTTAACAAGAAGCTCAAGCGATTGGCACGCCGTAGCGCACTTACTTACAAGGCACAGGCAGGTGCTATCAGCGTAATCGAGAATCTCCAAATGGAGGCTCCAAAGACTAAGCAGGTAGTAGCTTTGACTGAGGCTTTGAAGGTAGCCAACAAGAAGGTGTTGCTTGTCCTGCCGGAGGGCAATGTAAATCTTCAGTTGTCATGCCGCAATATCCCCTCAATTAAGCCTATCTTGGCAGCCAACATCAACACTTATGAGGTGATGAATGCCAATGTATTGGTAATGGTAGAGGGTGCAGAAAATGTATTGAATGTAATGTTAGCTTAAAAACGAAAGAAAGATGGAAGTAATTATTAAGCCTATTTTGACCGAGAAGATGACGATTCAGGGCGAGAAACTGAACCGCTACGGTTTTATCGTTGACGTACGAGCTAACAAGCTGCAGATTCGTAACGCCGTAGAGCAGATGTACAACGTAGTCGTTACCGATGTAAACACTATCCGTTATATGGGTAAGCTCAAAAGCCGTTACACCAAGGCAGGTCTCTTGGAGGGTCGCACTAATAACTTCAAGAAGGCAATCGTAACCTTGAAGGATGGAGATAAGATAGATTTTTACAGTAACATCTAAGAACTATGGCAGTAAGAAAGTTTAAGCCAGTAACAGCTGGTACAAGACATAAGATTATTGGTACATTCGACGAGGTAACTCGCACAGCACCTGAGAAGTCGTTGCTTAGCCCTAAGAAGAGCTCTGGTGGCCGTAACAATACAGGTAAGATGACCGTACGCTACATTGGTGGTGGTCACAAGCAGATGTACCGTAACGTTGACTTCAAGCGCGCCAAGGACGGTATTGCAGCAACTGTGAAGTCTATTGAGTACGATCCAAATCGTACAGCACGTATCGCACTTATAGTATATGCCGATGGTGAGAAGAGCTATATCATCGCACCTAACGGCTTGCAGGTAGGCCAGACCGTGATGAGCGGCGCAGGCGTAGCACCTGAGGTTGGAAATACACTCTTTTTGAGCGAGATTCCATTGGGTACTGTGGTGCACAATATTGAACTCTACCCCGGTCAGGGTGCCGCAATGGCACGTTCAGCCGGTTCGTATGCTCAGCTTTTGGCACGCGAAGGAAAATTCGCTATCATCAAGTTGCCTTCAGGTGAGACTCGTATGGTACTCGTAACTTGCCGTGCAACAGTAGGAGTTGTATCTAACGTAGATCACAACCTCGAAAGCTCAGGTAAGGCAGGTCGCAGCCGTTGGTTGGGCCGTCGTCCTCACAACCGAGGCGTAGTGATGAACCCCGTAGATCACCCAATGGGTGGTGGTGAAGGCCGTGCTTCGGGAGGTCATCCTCGTTCACGCAAGGGATTGTTGGCTAAGGGTTATAAGACTCGTAATCCTAAGAAGACAACCTCTAAGTTTATTATTTCAAAGCGTAAAAAATAATTAAATAGAGTATCATAATGAGCCGTTCATTAAAAAAAGGACCATTCATTGATCCCAAGCTCGAAGCTAAGGTTGTAGCTCAGGCAGAGGGAAACAAGAAGACAGTCATTAAGACTTGGTCACGAGCAAGTATGATTTCGCCTGACTTCGTAGGTCAGACAATCGCTGTCCACAACGGAAATAAGTTTATTCCCGTATATGTAACAGAGAATATGGTGGGTCACAAATTGGGCGAGTTCGCTCCAACCCGCAATTTCCGTGGTCACGCAGGTAACAAGAAAAAATAGTTAGACAATGGGTGCAAGAAAAGCAATAAGAGCCGAGAAATTAAAGGCTGAGAAGAAGCAGAAAGCAATCGCTATTATGCGTGATTGCCCTACCTCTCCCCGCAAGATGCGCTTGGTAGCAGATATCATTCGCGGTGTAGAGATTAATAAGGCACTGGGTATCCTTCGTTACTCAAAGAAGGAGGCATCTATCCGTTTGGAGAAGCTCCTCAAGTCAGCAATCGCTAACTGGGAGGCTAAGAACGAGAACGAGCGTTTGGAGGACGTTACATTGTGTGTTAAGGAGATTATGGTCGATGGAGGCCGTATGCTCAAGCGCATTCAACCCGCTCCACAGGGTCGCGCACACCGCATTCGTAAGCGTTCAAACCACGTAACCATCGTAGTAGATAAAATGGTAACCTCAGAAAATAACTAAGCAAATGGGACAGAAAGTAAATCCAATAGCAAACCGTCTTGGTATCATCAAAGGTTGGGACTCTAACTGGTATGGTGGTAAGGATTTCTCAGAGAAATTGGTAGAAGACGCTAAGATTCGTAAGTACTTGAATGTCCGTTTGGCCAAGGCAAGTATTTCTAAGATTATCATCGAGCGTACATTGAAGCTTGTAACAGTAACCATCTCAACAGCTCGCCCCGGTATCATCATCGGTAAGGGCGGTCAGGAGGTTGACAAGCTCAAAGAGGAGTTGAAGAAGCTTACAGGCAAGGAGGTACAGATCAATATCTTCGAGGTAAAGCGTCCAGAGGTTGATGCTGTTATCGTTGCCAACAATATCGCTCGTCAGTTGGAGGGCCGTGTATCTTACCGCCGTGCCATCAAGACAACTATCGCATCAACAATGCGTATGGGTGCAGAGGGTATCAAGGTACAGATTTCGGGTCGTGTAGGCGGCGCCGAGATGGCTCGTTCAGAGACAATAAAGGAGGGTCGTATTCCTCTTCACACATTCCGTGCAGATGTAGATTACTGCTTGGCAGAGGCACTTACAAAGGTAGGTATCCTCGGTATCAAGACTTGGATCTGCCACGGAACAGTTTACGGCAAGCGTGACCTGTTTGAGATTCAGGGCGCAGCGTCGCAGCAGCAGGGTGGCTCACAGCAGCACCGTGGCGGCAAGGGCGCACCCCGTAAAAGACGTAATAACAACAAGTAAGTAGGACCTTTTAAAGCGAAAAGACATTATGTTACAGCCAAAAAAGACCAAGTTTAGAAGAATGCAGAAGGGTCGTATGAAGGGTTTCGCTCAGAGAGGAAACCAGCTTGCATACGGTTCATTCGGAATCAAGGCACTTGAATCGACCTGGATCACAGGTCGTCAGATCGAGGCAGCTCGTCAGGCCATTACACGTTATATGAAGCGTGAGGGACAGATTTGGATTCGAATCTTCCCCGATAAGCCCATCACAAAGAAGCCCGCTGAGGTACGTATGGGTAAGGGTAAGGGTAATCCAGAAGGATTCGTAGCTCCCGTTACACCGGGACGTATCCTCTTCGAGGCCGAGGGTGTACCCTTGGAGATTGCACAGGAGGCACTCCGTCTGGGCGCACAAAAGTTGCCTATTACAACTAAGTTTATTGTAAGACGTGACTACGTTGAATAATCCTTAATTGAGAATAAAGATGAAAAGTGCTGAAATAAAGGATATGTCAGTTCAGGATTTGCAGGAGCGCATCGATGCAGAGAAGGCGAAGCTCGCTAGCTTGAAGGTGCAGCACGCAGTATCACCTGTTGAGAATCCTTCGATAATTAAAAAGTCTCGCAGAGATATAGCTCGTATGCTGACAATTCTGCGTCAAAAGAACCCTAAATGTTAATTACCACTATGGAAAGAAATCTTAGAAAAGAGCGTATTGGGTTGGTTGTCAGCAACAAAATGGAGAAGACCATTGTGGTTGCGGTAGAGCGTAAGGTAAAGCACCCCATCTACGGTAAGTTTATGAACAAGACAACGAAGTTCGTTGCTGAGTGCTTGGACGAAACCGTAAAGGAGGGCGATACAGTTCGCATTATGGAGACTCGCCCGTTGAGCAAAACCAAGCGTTGGAGATTAGTACAAATTATTGAAAGAGCTAAGTAGTTATGATACAGCAAGAAAGTAGACTCGTAGTAGCAGACAACAGCGGTGCAAAAGAGGTTCTTTGCATTCGCGTGCTTGGCGGAACAAAGCGTCGTTATGCGTCAATCGGCGATAAGATTGTCGTAACAGTGAAGAGCGCAAGCCCCTCTGGCGACGTTAAGAAGGGCACCGTTTCAAAGGCGGTAGTAGTAAGAACAACTAAGGAGATTCGCCGTGCAAACGGTTCTTACATTCGTTTCGACGAGAATGCAGTAGTTCTCCTTAACAATCAGGGTGAGATGCGTGGTACCCGTATCTTCGGTCCGGTAGCTCGTGAGCTTCGTGATCAGTATATGAAGATCATCTCATTGGCCCCTGAAGTATTGTAATATTAAAAACAGATTTCAAGATGTCAGTTAAGTTACATATCAAGAAAGGGGACATTGTTTACGTAAATGCGGGCGATAACAAAGGCCAGCAGGGTAAAGTCTTGAAGGTAGAGGCTGCCAAGCAGCGTGCTATCGTAGAGGGCGTAAATATGTGTAAGAAGGCTACTAAGCCTAATGCGCAGAATCCCCAGGGTGGAATTGTAGAGCAGGAGGCTCCTATTCACATCTCAAACTTGCAGGTTCTCGACCCCAAGAGCGGCAAGCCCACTCGCGTAGGTCGTAAGGCAGATGCAAAAGGTAAATTAGTTCGTTACGCTAAAAAGTCAGGAGAGGAGATTAAATAATGGCATACGTACCAACACTCAAAACGCAGTATAAGGAGCAGATTATTCCTGCTCTTATGAAGGAGTTTGGATACACCAGCGTAATGCAGTGTCCCAAACTGGAGAAGATTGTCATCAATCAGGGTATGGGTCAGGCCGTAGCCGATAAGAAGCTTATCGACGTGGCTCAGGCAGAGCTTACTCAGATTACCGGCCAAAAGGCGGTTCAGACAAAGTCACGCAAGGATATTTCTAACTTCAAGTTGCGTAAGGGAATGCCTATCGGTGTTCGTGTAACGCTTCGTGCAGATCGTATGTACGAGTTCTTGGAGCGTCTTATCGCTGTGGCTATGCCTCGTGTCCGCGACTTCAAGGGTATTAACGAGAAGTTCGATGGTCGTGGTAACTACACACTCGGTATCACCGAGCAGATTATCTTCCCCGAGATCGATATCGACAAGATCACAAAGATTTTCGGTATGGAGATTACATTTGTTACAACCGCTAATACAGACGAGGAGGGTTATGCTCTTCTTCGCGAGTTCGGTCTTCCTTTCAAGAACGCTAAAAAGAACAACCAATAGGATATGGCAAAAGAATCAATGAAGGCACGCGAGGTTAAGCGTGTGAAACTTGCAAACCGCTACGCTCACAAGCGTGAGGAGATTGCAGCTAAGGTTAAGAGTGGTGAGATGGATCACGAGGAGGCTTGGATTGCCCTCTCAAAGTTGCCCCGCAACTCTAACCCTATCCGCCAGCACAACCGTTGTAAGCTGACGGGTCGTCCGAAGGGTTATATGCGCCAGTTCGGTATCAGCCGTATTCAGTTCCGTGAGATGGCATCAAGCGGTCTGATTCCCGGTGTGAAGAAGGCTAGCTGGTAGTAGTTACAGTGTCGCAGGGGCGCGGAGTGCGCCCCGAGCGACTTTTTTGCAATCGACGTGCGGAAGGCGCGAGCCTTACCCCGTTGATTTATCTCTCCAAATGAGCTATTTGCTTTGGCAAATTGATTTGCTGCGGGCATATGGTTTAGTTGGGAGTTCTAGAATCCGCTATTTGTAGGTGCCATTGGTGCCAATGTCGTGGGAGATGGGGCGTGGGAGATGGGGCGTAGGTGAATATCTTTATGACCTCAGATGCTACGATGGCAAAGGCGAGTTCTATACGGATACAGTGTCCCAAGTAACTTGTGGCCGAGTATCGGGGAAAGTGTCGTCATACGGCGATAACTTCTCGGTACAGGTGCAGGTGAAGGGTGCGGTGTCGAGTTACACTTTCAATGATCGCGGTGGCTGATGGCTTAGGCGATAATGGAAGAATAACGTATGCATAGCAGATGATGAACCGACGATGCTTTTGTGAGTAGTCGGGTTGTTGTAGAGCCTATGTGTGGGTTATGTGACGAGAGGTAGTGGCAGTGCCGTACTATGCGTATGGTTTCGGTTGCACCTTTTGTTGTGCCCAGAAGTGGCGGTTGCGCGTGTCGCTAATGTTATCTTTACGTTATTTTTTGCAATAATCGTCGCAAATGCCTAATTATAAGTCCGAAATACGCGGTTTATTGAAATTTTATGCGTATATTTGCGCGCATTTTCAGGGTGCCAACGAATTTTGCCCTAACTCGCATAGTTTCAGAAGATTCTCCGTTTGGCCTGTCGGTGTACGATGGTGAATGAAGACGGGAGGGTTGAAGAAAGGTGAAATGCAATGGAGGGAGCGGGGAGATGAGGAGGAGCACTGAGAAAGCAAAATATTATTAACAGATTTATTAATTTTTAACTTTTAATTCAACTATGACAGATCCAATTGCGGATTTTCTCACGCGAATTAGAAACGCGGTGAAAGCCAACCACAAAGTGGTTGAAGCTCCCGGCTCAAAAATTAAGCGAGAGATTACATAGATTCTCTACGAGCAGGGTTACATCTTGGCTTACAAGTTCGACACAGACGAGAAGGGTCACCCAACCATCAAGATCGCTTTGAAGTGGGACGCAGCAACCAAGACAAATGCAATCAAGAATTTGAAGCGTGTAAGCCGTCCAGGTTTGCGTCAGTATGCTTCGGTTGACTCAATGCCTCGCGTGTTGAACGGTTTGGGTATCGCAATCCTTTCAACATCAAAGGGTATAATGACCGACGCTAAGGCTCGCAAGGAGAACGTAGGTGGTGAGGTATTGTGCTACATCTACTAATCGATGCAATCAAAACGCAGTAATTAATTAAAAAACACAAACAAATGTCAAGAATTGGTAAATTACCTGTAATCTTACCGGCAGGCGTAACCGTAGAGGTTGCGGCAGACAACACGGTAAGCGTGAAAGGGCCACTTGGGACACTGAGTCAGAAGGTTGATTCAGACATTAAGGTAGAGGTTGGTACTCACACCGACGCTAAGACGGGCAAGGAGCTCGCTGCCGTAATGGTTAGCCGTCCTACAAATCAGCCCCGTCACCGTTCAATGCACGGCTTGTACCGCGCACTTATCAACAACATGGTTATCGGCGTATCTAAGGGCTACGAGATCAAGCAGGAGCTCGTAGGTGTAGGTTTCAAGGCCGAGGTAAAGGGCAACATCTTGGAGATGAGCCTTGGTTACTCACACGACGTAGCGTTGATGCTTCCCGCTGAGGTTAGCGCAACAGCTGTAACAGAGAAGAAGGGTAACCCTATCGTAACCTTGAAGAGTATTGATAAGCAGCTCGTAGGTCAGGTAGCAGCGAAGATTCGTTCATTGCGTAAGCCAGAGCCTTATAAGGGTAAGGGTATTAAGTTCGTAGGCGAGGTATTGCGTCGCAAGGCCGGTAAGTCTGCATCAAAATAGTAAAATAAGCAAAGCATTATGTCATTAACAAAGATAGAAAGAAGAGAGAGGATTAAGATGCGTATCCGTAAGATTGTAAACGGAACGCCCGAACAGCCTCGTATGACCGTATTCCGCAGCAACAAGCAGATATACGTTCAGTTTATCGATGACCTTGCAGGCGTAACTTTGGCAACAGCTTCATCACTCGATAAGGAGTTGGCTGCCGAGGTAGCAGGTAAGAATAAGTGTGAGGTAGCCGCTTTGGTAGGTAAGTTGGCTGCACAGCGCGCAATCGAGAAGGGTATCTCAACAGTGTCATTCGACCGTAACGGATACCTCTATCACGGTAGAGTAAAAATGTTGGCCGACGCTGCTCGTGAGGGTGGCCTTAAATTCTAAGCGATATGTCAAATACAAACATAAAGAAAGTTCGTACAAGCGACCTCGAGTTGAAGGATAGACTCGTGGCTATCAACCGAGTTACGAAGGTAACAAAGGGTGGTCGTACTTTTAGCTTCTCGGCTATTGTTGTAGTAGGTAACGAGAATGGTGTTGTAGGCTACGGCCTCGGTAAGGCATCAGAGGTTACTTCGGCAATCGCCAAGGGTGTAGAGGACGCAAAGAAGAATCTTGTAAAGGTTCCCATTATCAACGGCACAATTCCTCACAAGCAGGAGATGCGTTTCGGTGGTTCAGAGGTTATGATTCGTCCGGCAGCTCCGGGTACAGGTATTATCGCCGGTGGTGCGATGCGTGCCGTATTGGAGTCAGCAGGAGTAAAGAACGTGCTTGCAAAGAGCAAGGGTTCATCAAACCCTCACAACCTTGTAAAGGCTACTGTATCAGCATTGTGTGAGTTGCGTGATGCACACAGCGTAGCACAGCTTCGCGGTATTTCAATGACTAAGGTGTTTAACGGTTAATAAATGAGCGAACAACTATGGCAAGATTGAAGATTACACAGGTTCGTAGCCAGATTGGCACAACAGCGCAGCAGCGCAAGAACCTCGCGGCTTTGGGACTTCGCAAGATTAACCAGACCGTAGAGCACGACGACTCAGTTATCATCAAGGGTATGATTGAGCGCGTGAAGCACCTCGTAAAGGTCGAGGAGGTAAAGTAAGTTTAACGAAAAAAAGAATTACTGAAAATGGAACTCAATAATTTGAAGCCCGCTCAGGGTTCAACACACCACGACAAGCGCGTGGGCCGAGGCGCAGGTTCAGGTCACGGTGGCTATTCTACACGTGGTTTGAAGGGTGCTAAGTCTCGTTCGGGTTACTCTCGCAAGCTTGGTTTCGAGGGTGGTCAGATGCCTTTGCAGCGTCGTTTGCCAAAGTTCGGTTTCAAGAACTTGAAGCGTGTAGAGTTTAAGCCTATCAACCTCTCAACATTGGAGGAGTTGGCAGCAAAGAAGGAGCTTAACGTAATCAACGTAGAGACTTTGATTGCAGCTGGCTTTATCTCATCAAACGATAAGGTTAAGATCTTGGGTAACGGCAACGTAACTAAGGCTCTTACAGTTACTGCACACGCTTTCTCGAAGAGCGCAGAGGCTGCTATTGCAGCTGCTGGCGGTAGCGTAGAAAAGTTGTAATATAAAAAGAGTAACGAATTATGAACGTGTATGTTATTGCTGGTTTGATTATCGTAGCCGTTATCGCGCTATTGATGGTGACCAACAAGAAACTCGTTGAAACATTGAAAAACATATACAAGATTGAGGAGCTACGTAAGCGTATCGCCTACACTATCGGCTTGCTTCTTGTATATCGTTTGGGCTGTTTTGTGGTAATTCCGGGTATCGATCCCAACGCTTTGGGCGCGGGTTCGGCATTGGCAGACCAGATGAACAGCAACACCCTGTTGGGTTTGCTTGACGTATTCTCTGGTGGTGCATTCGCCAACGCAGCAATTTTTGCTCTCGGAGTTATGCCCTACATCACCGCATCTATCATCATTCAGCTGTTGGGTATTATGGTTCCCGCAGTTCAGAAGTTGCAGAAAGAGGGTGAGAGTGGCCGCCGCAAGATGAACCAGTGGACTCGTTTGCTCACAATCGGAGTATTGTGCATTCAGGGTCCGGCCTATGTGGCCAACCTCTATCACCAAATGCCTACTGCATTCGTATATGGCGGAACATTCGGCTTCTATGCGTATGCTACGGTAATCCTTATCGCCGGTACTATGTTCACTATGTGGTTGGGCGAGCGTATCACCGATAAGGGTATCGGTAACGGTGTGTCGATGATCATTATGATTGGTATTGTTGCCCGTCTGCCTCAGGCTCTCTTGGCCGAGCTCTCTGCTCGTGTTCAGACCTCATCGGGTAGCCTCATTATGTTTATCGTCGAGTTAGCGTTGCTGTTCTTGGTGTTCTTGGTATCTATCGCTGTTATTCAGGCAGTTCGTAAGGTACCTGTACAGTATGCAAAGCGTATCATTGGTAACAAGCAGTATGGTGGTGTACGTCAGTATATCCCATTGAAGATGAATGCGGCAAACGTAATGCCTATCATCTTTGCTCAGGCTCTTGTTATGGTTCCTGCCTTTATCCCAGGATTGCAGGCAGCGTTCTCAAACATTCAGAGCTTCTGGTACAATTTTACACTTGCAGTGTTGGTAATCGCCTTTACATACTTCTATACCGCGATTATCATCAACCCCCAAATGATGGCAGACGATATGAAGCGCAACGGTGGTTTTATCCCAGGTGTTAAGCCCGGTAAGCAGACCGTTAACTATATCGATACCATTATGACAAGAATCACTCTCCCCGGCTCAATCTTCTTGGCCTTGGTGGCAATTATGCCCGGTATGGCAATGAAGTTCTTGGGTGTTCAGCAGCAGTTTGCTTACTTCTACGGAGGTACATCGTTGTTGATTATGGTGGGTGTAGTTCTTGACACTCTAAAGCAGATTGAGAGCTACTTGTTGATGCGTCACTACGACGGTTTGATGAAGACTGGTCGAATTCAGGGACGCTACTAAGAGTCACCGATTTCAATGTATGTAATGTAATCGGAGTCTGTAAAAGGAATTAAAGTCAAACCCGCGAGAGCGGGACAGTAAGAGTAAAATATATTACCAAAGATGATTTATCTGAAAACTGACGAGGAAATTGAAATCTTGCGAGAGAATAATCTCTTGGTTAGCCGCGCACTCGCCGAGGTAGGACGCAATATCCGCCCGGGCGTAACCACAGGCTACCTTAACAAGATTGCAGAGGAGTTTATCCGCTCGAATGGCGCAGAACCCGCATTCCTCGGCTATCAAGGTTTTCCAGCATCAGCCTGCATATCGGTAAACGAGCAGGTGGTTCACGGAATCCCCAGTGATAGAGTCATCGAAGATGGTGATATTGTGTCGGTTGATTTAGGCACGTTTTTGAAGGGGTTTGTTGGTGATTCGGCATATACGTTTGCCGTAGGTGATGTAGGCGAAGAGGCGCGCCGACTTCTTGAAGTCACCAAAGAAGCTCTTTGTAAAGGTGTAGCACAAGCAAAGGTTGGTAATCGCATAGGCGACATATCAGCAGCTGTGCAACAACACGCCGAAAGCTTTGGCTACGGCGTAGTGCGCGAACTGGTTGGTCACGGTGTGGGAAGAAAAATGCACGAAGACCCCGAAGTTCCCAACTTTGGCGCACGCGGCAGAGGCCCACTGTTGAAGGAGGGTATGGTTATCTGCATCGAACCTATGATTAATATGGGTACAAAAGCAGTGGTTTTCGAGCGCGACGGTTGGACTGTTCGCACTCGTGACCGCAAACCATCGGCTCACTTCGAGTATGCAGTGGCAATCCGCCGAGATGGTCCCGACGTACTTACAGACTTTAATATAATCGAACAGGCACTTAACAATTAAGTAAAGACTCTATGGCAAAACAAACTGCTATTGAACGAGACGGAACAATTATCGAGGCATTGTCTAATGCAATGTTCCGTGTCGAATTGGATAACGGACACGTTATCACGGCTCATATCTCAGGCAAGATGCGTATGCACTATATCAAGATTCTGCCCGGAGATAAAGTCAAAGTGGAGATGACCCCCTACGATTTGAGTAAGGGTCGCATATCCTTTAGGTACAAATAATTAAGATTGCTTGAAAATTATGAAAGTAAAAGCATCAATCAAGAAGAGAAGCGAGGATTGCAAGATTGTAAAGCGTAAAGGTAAGCTCTACGTTATCTGCAAGAAGAATCCTAAATTCAAAATGCGCCAAGGGTAATATTCAAACGATTAATTAAAGTAAAGAATTTATGGCACGTATAGTTGGTGTAGATTTACCAAAAAACAAGCGCGGCGT
>JAFTVW010000005.1 GCA_017465605.1 Alistipes sp. | reverse complement strand
TTTTGACGTTTCTCTTACCCTCAAAATCCTCATTTACGCCAAGTAAACTGCGGTTTTTCGGGTTTCGAGGGCCTAAAAATAGCTCTTGTTATACAACTTCTAAAATGATGAGGCTGCTAACACAACTTGTTAGACAGCCCCTATTTTTTTGATTGTTGCAGTTTTTTCAGTATATTTGTATGAGAAATTATATCACATACAATATGAAACTACGACACATTACACTAATCCTACAAGCCGTTATGTTATCACTATCGGCCTTTGCTGTCAATGCTCCCAAAAAGAATGGATATGTAATAGTTACAGACTACATCAAAGCCAATTCAGGCAAAGATGTAAGCGATGCCATACAGAAAATTATCGACAACAATCCCAATCGTACGATATACTTTCCAGATGGAGTCTATATCATCTCAAAGCCAATCGTAACCCCAGCAGAGCCAACGAAGAGCGTAGCATTGGAGTTGTCGAATTATGCGATAATAAAAGCATCTGAGAATTGGAACAACGAGGAAGCAATGATACGTTTGGGAGGAAAAGATGCTGCAAATAATATTGGCATTGCAGGAAGTAATTACTACCTCGATGGAGGGATTATTGACGGTAGTGGTAGAGCAAAGGGAGTTTCGATTGACGGAGGGCGCGAAACGGTCATACGCAACACATCAATCAAGAATGTTGAAATTGGAATCCACGTTAAGCACGGTGCAAATAGCGGCTCATCGGATTGTGATATTTCGAGTGTAAATATTGTTGGTAACAACTCTTCATCTTCGATTGGCCTACTTGTCGAGGGCTATGACAACACCTTTACAAATATGCGTATTGCAGCCGTAAACACAGGTGTAGTACTACGCTCACAAGCCAATATGCTCAGAAACATACACCCATTATACTATGGCGGTAAAAACGGATACGACCAAAACAGTTGTGGATTCCGTGATGAGGCAGGGTGTAATTGGTACGACTTCTGTTATAGCGATGAATTCGCAACGGCCTTTTACACCTCTAAAAATGTAGCAAGTCAATACAACAATTGCTTTGCTTATTGGTATTCAAAACGAGGTACAAAACACACCGTTTTCAAAGCTGAGGGTAAATTCAAATCTTTTGTATCGAATAGCCGCACAGGATTACGCACAAGCAATGTGGTCAAAGAGAATAATATTTTGGAGGTCGGAGAAGATGGTGGAGATGGACGCTTTGTCAACCTATACATCGATAACAAAGAGATTTTGACAGACAAAACATACGAAAAACACCTGAAATAATGCGTTACTTTATATATCTTTCATACGATGGAGCAGCATATTGCGGTTGGCAACGTCAGCCAGATGCGCCATCAGTGCAACAGACATTGGAGAAGGCACTCTCCACTCTGTTGCGTGAAGATATTGTAACCGTTGGCGCAGGTCGTACCGACACTGGGGTCAATGCGTCGTATTATGTTGCACACTTTGACTGTACGCGGCCGATTGATGATTGCAAACGATTAGCATATAAACTAAATCTCATTCTACCACAAGACATAGCCGTCAGTCGAGTGAGAAGAGTGCGAGACGATGCACACGCCCGATTCGATGCCCAAGAGAGAGAATACACCTACATTATTTCGCAAAATAAAAATCCATTTAGGCGATACTCTGCGTGGCAATATTATGTGGAGTTGGATTTTGACAAGATGAATAAAGCGGCGGCAAAATTGCTTGAATACGACGATTTTACATCATTTGCAAAGCTAAATTCAAACAACAAAACCAATATTTGTCATATAAGCCAAGCGGAGTGGAGACGCGAAGAGAACGATAAATCGGTAATGATTTTTACTATTCGCGCCGACAGATTCCTGCGAAATATGATTCGCGCTATTGTTGGCACGCTTGTAGATGTAGGTCGAGGGCGATACTCGGTAGAGGATTTCGAGCAAATAATTTGTAGTCGCGACCTCTCTCGGTCGAGTACAGGAGCCCCTGCGCAAGGTCTGTTTTTAAGCGATGTTGTATATAATGATGATATATTTATAGAAGAATAAAAAGCTATTGTTAAACTTAAATAAATTACACTATGGGAACAATTCTTTGGTTAGCAGGCGTTATCTGCTCTATTTGGTGCGTAATTGACATCTTTAAGAAGCCTATCGGCCTCATTGGCAAGTTGATTACAGCTATCGTTGTATTGGCTACAAGCTGGGTTGGTTTGTTGTTGTACTATTTCTGGGCACGTCACAACCTCACATCTTGGTTCAAGTAATTTGAGCCACATATAAAATATTAGGCTGCTAACAGAACTTGTTAGCAGCCTAATATTTTTCAGACGTTTACATATGGAGATATATCCTACAAGTGAATCGCTGCACCCATAGCGGCCTCTGATGCCTCCATCAAACCCTCGTGCATAGTGGGGTGAGAGTGGATTGTCTTGGCAATGGCGTGAGCCGTAACGCCCAATCGTTTTGCAAGAGTAGGCTCACCCAACATCTCTGTTACGTTTGCACCCACAAGATGTGCTCCGATGAGTTTCTCGTCGGCATCAAAGATGAGCTTCACAAAACCATCTCTATCGCCTGCGGCAGTTGCCTTACCCGAAGCTGTGAATGGGAATCGGCCAACCTTATATTCAATACCAGCCTTCTGCGCCTGTTGTTCGGTCATACCAACCGATGCTACTTCGGGAGCTGTGAAAATACAAGAAGGAATAGTAGAGTAGTCAACCGCATCGGGCGTAAGGCCGCAGATATGCTCTACACAGTGAAGAGCCTCAGCCGACGCAACGTGTGCCAGCGCAGGTGTTGCGATGATATCACCAATTGCATAAACACCCTTAACCGAAGTCTGATAGTGCTCGTCAACCTTAATCTTATCGCGTTCAACCTCAACACCAACCTCTTCGAGACCAATATTTTCGATATTGGATTTGATACCCACAGCCGAAAGAACAATCTCGGCAGTTAGGGTCTCTGCGCCCTTCTTACCCTCAATCTCAACATTGCACATACCATCGTCACCAACCGTAACGCTCTTAACATTGGTTGAAGTTAGAACAGTTGCGCGCATCTTACGGAACGAGCGTTCCATAGTCTTGGCTACCTCCTCGTCCTCCAATGGCATCATCTGAGGCATATACTCGATAACGGTAACCTTCACACCCAAAGATGCATACAAGCAAGCAAACTCACTACCGATTGCACCTGAGCCAACAACTATCATCGACGCTGGCAACTTAGGCAACACAAGAGCCTCTTTTGATGTGATAACGTGCTCACCATCTACGGGCATAAAAGGCATCTCGCGTGGGCGAGCACCTGTTGCCAAAATAATAGCATCAGCATCATACAACGCACCATCAACATCAACCGTGCCATCGCCAGCAAGCTTGCCAAAACCGTTGATAACGTCAATATTGTTCTTTTTCATAAGGAACGCAACACCTTTGCTCATAGTCTCAGCAACTGTGCGTGAACGAGCCACAATCTTCTCAAAATCGGGCTTTACCTCACCCTCAACGGCAACGCCATAATGGGCTGCATTCTTGCAATAAGAGAACACCTGCGCACTCTTCAACAGAGCCTTTGTGGGAATACAACCCCAATTGAGGCACACACCACCCAAATCAGCCTTCTCGACGATGGCTACTTTTTTACCGAGCTGTGCGGCACGAATGGCAGCAACATATCCACCAGGGCCGCTACCGACTACTATAATATCGTATTTCATCTTTTACTTGAATTAATCGTTACAACTATTTGATTACCTGCAAAATCTCACCATTATCCTTTGCCACAGCACGCTTCCACTTCTCGTTGTAGCCCGGGAACTGAATCTTACCCGGAATCTGCTTACCGTTACCATTGTCAACAAAGTGAGTATGGTCGCCACCCGCACCAATAACATACTTCAACACATCGTCATTCTCGCTCTTTACGTTGCCATCGACATATTTGATAAGCAAATACTTGTCCAAACGGCTCCAATTCGAGAACATTTCCTGTGCCATATTATTGCTAAACTGTGTGAGATATTTCTTCTGAGCCTTTGCCGATAATGCAGCAGCCTTCTTATCGATACCCTCAACAGTCTCCAACATTGTATTCTCCCAAAAATCAACTACCTTACGAATATCGGCCGAAATCATATCATAGCGCAAATATGCAAAGTTTGTCACACGGTTGAACAACCAGAAAGCAGAAGATGCTGTATAGTCGAGCATCGAGCCATTACCCTCGGCCAAACATTCAGGAGCCTCCTGAGTATTGCAATAGATAGGAGTAAGACACGATGTAGCAGCATCGTCAACACCAAACCACAAGATACCTGTTTTACCCGGGCGAGCCTGACCTACCAACCAGAAACCGGTCTGCTGAGTGGCAGTTGCACGCTCATTGGTATAAGACTTTCCATCAACCTCGAAAGTCATTGGACGCCAGCGATAGGGCAGAGCGTGACCACCAGCACCCAAATCTGTGGTCATATCCATTGGAGTACCCTCATAATGGTCGCGCATAGCATCAAAAACCTGCTTTGGAGAAATCTTGGCATTAGGCTTCACCCACAAAGGCATACGATTCTTTGGATTGTGGCCCATAGCATAGTCCAAATACTTATCCATACCATCGGCAAATGTGCGGAAAAATGCCCAGACACGAGCCTCACAACCACGCATACCGCTGAAATCGAGCGGAGCATAAGTATCGCTGAACGAGAACTCTTCGTCGCTGCCGTTATAATATCCCATCTCGCGAGCAAACGAGATTACATCGGGAGCATACATACAGTTCTCAGGGTCATTCTTTGGAAAAGTAGTGATACGAGCCTGATTAGCGTGAGCCGAGATGTATCCATCGGGGATACGACGTGCTACCCAAACGATACCCTTCTTTCCGGGGCCCTTTCCGATAAGCTCCATAATCCACGCCTCCTCAGTGTCGGCGATAGAAAAACTTTCACCCTCAGATGCATAGCCATAGGTATTGGCCAACTCAACGATTGTCTTGATAGCCTCGCGAGCTGTCTTGGCACGCTGCAAAGTGATATAGATGAGTGAGCCGTAATCCATCACTCCTTCGGGATTATACAATTCGTGACGGCCACCATAGGTGGTCTCGGTAATAATGAGCGAATGCTCGTTCATATTACTTACCGTTGAATAGGTCTGAGCAACCTGCGGAATCTGACCCAACGACTTACCTGTATCCCACTCTGTAACGGGGAGCATTGCGCCAGCCTTGTATTTGGTGGCATTGTGCTTGTAAAGGCAACCATAGAGTTGATGTGAATCGGCAGCATATGTAACCAAAATTGAGCCATCGGTTGATGCGCCACGAGTGATGATGAAATTGGTGCAAGCCAAAGCCTCAGAACCTCCCAACAGAGTGGCTGCGGCAAGCATCAGCGAACAAAAGATTTTCTTCATATGATTTATGTTTTTATCAGTTTATTATTTACGCCTTAATTGTAATCTACAAATATAAGCAAAATAATCGATTTCATACACCACTTTATCTTTTATTGGAACAAGTCGTGATAAATATTTTTTCTATGCGGAATTATTCGTATCTTTGTGGGATTATTAATCCGCTCACACTATGTGTGAGCAAAACAACAAGTGCAGATATGAAAGCAGCCATAATAGGATACGGCAAAATGGGCCGCGAAATAGAGAAAATTTTAATCAGCCGAGGCCATAGCGTAGAACTGATTATCGACATAGATAACGCCAACGATCTTACAGCAGAGAATCTCGCAAAGGTTGATGTTGCAATTGAATTTACAACGCCATCAACTGCATACGACAATATCCGCAAATGTTTGGAGTGCGGTGCTGCCGTTGTGAGCGGCACAACTGGTTGGACCGACCGTCTGCCTGAATTGCAAGATTTATGCAAGCAGAAGGGTGGTGCGATGTTCTACGCGTCGAATTACTCGCTGGGAGTAAATCTGATGTTTCGCCTCAACCGCGAATTGGCTCGAATGATGAATGCAATTTCGGGTTATAAGGTAACTATTGCCGAGACACACCACACCGAGAAGAAGGATTCGCCCAGCGGAACAGCTGTCACATTGGCCGACGATATTATCGAGCGTATCGACTCGAAGAAAGGTTGGGTAAACGAGCCAACAGATAACGACGAGTTGATTGGCATTGAGTCGTTCAGAGTAGGTATGACCCCTGGTGACCACAGCGTAACATACACTTCGGAAGATGATGTATTGGAGATTCGCCACTCGATAAAGAATCGCCGCACATTGGCACAAGGAGCTGTGGTTGCAGCTGAGTTTATTTGCGGCAAGAAGGGAATCTTCACGATGGAGGATTTGCTGAGTGCAATATAGCGAGCAAACGCACTAATCAAATACAATACATAAAAGCAGAACATCGTTTAGCAATAAAGTAAACGGAAAAATGGAACAGATTAAAAAGTTTTTTAACAATAAGTGGGTGGGGTTCACGATCGCCACAATCATATATGTTTTGTGGTTTGTGGTGTGGACAGGTAACTGGTGGCTTATTTTGGGAGTGGGAGTGATATACGACCTTTATATCTCAAAATATTTCTACCGTTATGTGTGGAGCAAGAATGAAAAGCTGTGTGAAATAAGTTCGCTCTATCGCAATATATACGAGTGGGTTAATGCCATTGTGTTTGCAACGGTGGCAGCTACGTTGATTCACATCTTCATATTCCAAATGTATGTGATACCATCGTCATCGATGGAGAAGAGCTTGCTTGTGGGTGATTATCTGTATGTAAGCAAGGTGACTTATGGCCCACAGATGCCAAACACTCCGCTATCGTTCCCATTTGTTCACCATACGATGCCTCTTTCGCAGACTAAAAAGTCATTCTCGGAGGCTATAAAATGGCCATATCACCGTTTGAAGGGATTGCGAGAAATTGAGCGTGGAGATGTATTTGTATTTAATTTCCCTGCGGGAGATACGGTTTTATTGGAGAACCAAGCCGTAACAT
The DNA here is from genome assembly GCA_017465605.1 of Alistipes sp. Classification (GTDB taxonomy): domain Bacteria; phylum Bacteroidota; class Bacteroidia; order Bacteroidales; family Rikenellaceae; genus Alistipes. The sequence goes on along the minus strand of JAFTVW010000005.1, from coordinate 176,872 downwards.
ACTATGATGTTTTGAGGGATTACCAAGAGCAATATGGCCCGACACGAGGTCGCAAGCAGTTGGAGAACGATTATACAATCATAACCCGCCCTGTTGATAAGCGCGAAAACTATATTAAGCGTTGCGTGGCTCTGCCAGGTGACTCAATCCGCATTATTGACCGAGAGCTATTCATCAACGGAAAGCCCGAAGGCAGTGTGGCAGAAAAGCAATTCTGCTACACCATTCGCACTTCATCGCCTTTGACGCAATATGCAGTTGATAATTTGGGAATTACCGAGATTACAGGTAACGGCAACAGCTATTTCTCACCCCTGACTGATTCGATGGTTGAGGCCCTCAGCAAGATGGATAACGTGATAAGCATTGAGCCATATACCGTTATGGAGCAGGCTTTCCCGCACAATGACAAGTATGCGTGGACAGCCGATAACTTTGGCCCGCTTTGGATTCCAAAGAAGGGCACAACAATCAATCTTACGCTCGAAAATCTACCTCTCTACGAGAGAATTATTGACGTTTACGAGAATAATGATTTAGAGGTAAAGGGTGAAGACATCTACATCAACGGCCAAAAGAGCAGCTCTTACACATTCAAGATGGATTACTATTGGGCTATGGGCGATAATCGCCACAACTCAGCCGATTCTCGATATTGGGGTTTTGTACCCGAAGACCACGTTGTAGGAAAGGCATCGTTTATTTGGCTGTCGCTCGACCAGAACAAGAGTTTCCCTGCAAATATCCGTTGGGATAGAATCTTCAACAAGATAAAATAGCATAGTGTGGAGACAATCAAAGATAGCTATCTAACCATCGAGGGCAACGCCGAAGCAATCTTCAAGGAGAAGAGCAGCAAATTCCTTTGTTACGCTTTTCACGTTGAGTCGGAGGAGGAGATTGCAGCCCATTTGGAGCGTTTGCGTAAACAATATTACGACGCAACGCACCACTGCTACGCTTGGCGATTGGGACCATTTGGCGAGAGATTCCGAGCCAACGACGATGGTGAGCCATCGAGCACCGCAGGAAAACCTATTCTCGGGCAGATGCTATCGCACGAAATAACTGATTGCCTAATTGTCGTTGTGAGATATTTTGGCGGCACAAAATTGGGCGTTCCAGGATTGATTGCAGCATACAAAGAGTCGGCAGCAGCCGTTATAGAGGCAGCGCAGGTTGTGGAGCGCACAGTCGATACTCACATCAAGATTGAGTTCTCGTATGTGGTGATGAATGATGTGATGCGAATCATCAAAGAGGAGCAACCCAAAATCGACGAGCAGGTGTTCGACAACTTGTGTATGATGCGACTTTCAATTAGAAAGAGCCGAGCCGATGTGGTCGAAGGCAGGCTTCGCAAAGTGGAGGGTGCTACGGTAGAGATAACTGAGTAACAAAGAGCTATTGATGTTGATAGGCCTCTGAGCATACAACCAGCTATTTGAAAAAATATGTCAAGCGAAAAAACGATATATATCAAAGGGGCACGCGTTCACAACCTAAAAAATGTGAATGTGGAGATTCCTCACAACACTCTGACGGTCATTACAGGACTATCAGGGTCGGGTAAATCGACCCTTGCCTTCGACACAATATTTGCCGAAGGTCAAAGACGCTATGTGGAGAGTTTATCGGCTTACGCTCGACAATTTTTGGGAAGAATAAACAAGCCCGATGTTGATTTGATTTCGGGTATTGCACCCGCAATTGCCATCGAACAGAAGGTAAACACCCGCAATCCCCGTTCAACGGTGGGAACTTCTACGGAAATATACGACTATCTGAAACTTCTCTTCGCCCGCATTGGTCACACCTTTTCGCCAGTATCGGGTAACGAGGTGCGTTGCTACGGTGTTGACGATGTGGTGGCATATATTTTAGAGAACGGCTTAGGCAAAAGGGTAGTAATTACAGCCCCCATACTCCTCAACTCGCGTCAAGGGTTGATTGAAAAATTATTGGAGCTTATAGCTGATGGATTCCAGAGGGTGTGGATTGATGGTCAAAGCCTTACGATGGAGGAATTTTTGCCGACAATCAACGCCGAGACCGATGTTGAGCAGGTGAGTTTGGTTGTTGACCGAATGCGCGCGAGTGATGATGATGAATCACTGCTTCGTATGCGTGACTCGCTGGCTCGTGCATATAGTTACGGCAATGATATATGCAGCGTAATAATTGAGGGAGAACAACGCGACTTCTCGGCTCGATTCGAGGCAGACGGAATCGAATTTGAACAACCCACAGAGCATCTATTCAGCTTTAATAACCCCATCGGAGCTTGTCCCGTATGCGAAGGATATGGCAAAATTGTTGGCATTGACGAAGATTTGGTTATTCCCGACAAGAGCAAAACAATATACGAAGATGCGATAGCCTGCTGGCGCGGAGCTACGATGAAGCGTTGGAAGGAGATACTAATCAATAATGCCCATAAATTTGGATTCCCGATTCACGAGCCATATTACAATCTAACGCCCGAACAGAAACTTTTGTTATGGCGTGGAAATGAGTATTTTCACGGATTAAACGAGTTCTTCCAATACATCGAAAGCGAGCGTCGCAAGATTCAATATCGTGTGATGAAGGCCCGATATACGGGTAAGACAACCTGCCCCGAATGTGGAGGCAGCCGACTACGCAAGGAGGCCTTATATGTAAGAATCGGCGGCAAAAACATTGCCGACATAGTGAAGATGACCGTTGATGAGCTTATAGAGTTCTTCGATGGACTGAAACTCGACGAGCACGACGCAAAGACGGCACATAGAATACTTGTTGAGATTAGCAATCGTCTTCAATATCTATCCGATGTTGGATTGGGATATTTGACACTCGACCGTCTATCGTCAACTCTTTCGGGTGGAGAGAGCCAGCGAATAAATCTATCAACTTCGCTTGGCAGCAATTTGGTGGGCTCGTTATACATACTCGATGAGCCAAGTATTGGACTTCACCCACGAGATACACACCGATTAATCAAGGTGTTAAAGCAGTTGCGCGACATTGGCAATACGGTGATTGTTGTAGAACACGAAGAGGAGGTTATTCGTGCTGCCGACTATATTGTTGACGTTGGCCCAAAGGCAGGTGAGATGGGTGGAGAGATTGTATTCAGTGGCTCATATAAAAAGCTTTTGAAGTCGAAGGAGAGCCTTACTGCCGACTATCTGACCGCTCGACGCCGAATAGAGATTCCCGAAAACACAAGAGGGTGGAGCAATTCGATTACTATTTGCGGAGCAAGAGAGAACAACTTAAAAAATATCGATGTCAAAATTCCTTTGGGAGTTATGACCTGCATTACTGGCGTGAGCGGCAGTGGCAAATCAACTCTTGCCAAAGGAATACTCTATCCGGCACTACGTCGCGAACTATTCGATACAGGGCAGAAGCCCGGTGATTTTGACCGTTTGGAGGGCGATATTGCAATGCTTGGCTCGGTGGAGATTGTTGACCAAAACCCCATCGGAAAGTCATCACGTTCAAATCCAGTGACTTACTTAAAGGCATACGATGAGATTCGCAAGCTATATGCCGACCAACCGCAGGCTGTTCATACCGGACTTACAGCGGCTTCGTTCTCGTTCAACGTTGCTGGTGGCAGATGCGAGGAGTGTCAAGGCGAAGGTGTTATCAAGGTTAGTATGCAGTTTATGGCCGATGTGGAGTTGGTCTGCGAGGCGTGTCACGGAAAGCGCTTCAAAGATGAAATACTCGATATAAAATATCGTGGCAAAACTATTCACGACACATTGGAGATGAGTGTAGATGATGCCATTGAATTCTTTGGTGAGGATAAGCAAAATTCGACTTGTCGCAGAATTGTGGAGCGTCTGCAACCATTGCAAGATGTAGGATTGGGCTATATTAGACTTGGTCAATCGTCTTCGACCCTTTCGGGTGGTGAGAGCCAGCGCGTGAAGTTGGCATCGTTCCTCTCGAAGGACAACAACACCCGACAGATAATGTTTATCTTCGACGAGCCCACAACAGGTCTACATTTTCACGACATACACCGACTCCTAAAAGCATTCAACGCTCTGATTGCCAACGGTCATACGATTGTAATCGTGGAGCATAATATGGAGGTGATAAAGTGCGCCGACTGGGTAATCGACCTCGGAGTGGAAGCAGGCGACAAGGGTGGAAATATTGTATTTGCTGGAAGGCCCAAAGATTTGGAAGAGTGCAAAGAGAGCTACACGGGACAATTCTTAAAGGAGCATAACAAGGCTTAACTCCCCAACGAGAGCGCAAACATCGCAACGAAAATGAAGGAATTTGAAACATATACTCTACCCAACGGAATAAAAGGAATACATCGCAGGGTGCATAGTAGCGTTACGCATTGCGCGTTGGTGATTAACGCTGGCACGCGAGATGAGCTAAAAGATGAGTATGGATTGGCCCACTTTGCCGAACACGCCATATTCAAGGGTACGGAACATCGCAAAGCTTATCAAGTAAATTGCCGTTTGGAGAATTTGGGTGGCGAACTCAACGCTTACACCACAAAAGAGGATACTACGATTCACGCGACGACACTTAGGGGTGATTTTGCAAAAGCGGTAGAACTTATAGCCGATGTGGCGTTTCACTCAACATTCCCCAAAAAGGAGCTTACGAAGGAGCGCGAGGTGATTGTTGACGAGATAAACACCTATAAGGATTCGCCTGCCGATATGATTTTCGACACGTTTGAAGATATGTTGTTCGCAGGTTCGGAGTTGGGACACAATATCTTGGGAACAAAGGCCGCATTGGCACGATACAATGGTGATTCGATTCGTAGATTTATGGCTCGCACTCATACTACCGACCAGATGGTGTTTTCGTCGATTGGTAATATGTCGCTCAAAACGGTGCAAAATGTTGCGATGAAGTATCTCGCATCACAACGAGCCTCAACTCGCTCGTTTGAGCGTAGCACACCGATCATAACCGAGCCATTTGAGAAGAGCATAAATAAGCATACCCACCAAACTCACTGCATAATAGGAGCAAGAGCATACGACATAAACGCAGAGAAACGCTTGCCGCTATCGCTTTTGATTAATATACTCGGAGGGCCATCGGCAAACTCTCGTCTTAACATAGTTTTGCGCGAAAAGAATGGCCTATCGTACAATATCGAAGCAGCATACACACCCTACAACGATTGTGGAGCTGTGGCTATATATTTCAGCTCGGACCACCACAACGCCGACCTTTGCCGAGAGCTAATCGACAAGGAGTTATCGGCCCTGCGCACAACACGCCTTACATCGCGCCAACTCTCTATGACAAAGCGTCAATTCTTGGCTCAGATGGCTATCTCGATGGAGAACAATGAGGGTTATATGCTCGGTGCAGGCAAAAGTTATTTGGTTCACGATGAGATAGATACTCTGGAAGAGGTTTACAAGAAGGTATCGGCAGTAACCGCAGAACAAATTATGGAGGTTGCTGAGGAGATTTTCTCGCGCACCTCAACACTTATATATCAATAGAAAACGCCACACGATGGATTTACTTGAAAAATACATACACGAAAACTCTTCGCCCGAAGATACATTGTTACACGAATTAGACCGCGAAACACACCTCAGAGTGCTAAATCCGAGAATGATTTCGGGTCATATTCAGGGAAAACTCTTGGAGCTGATTGTGAAGATGTTTCGCCCGAAAAGCATTTTGGAGATAGGCACATTTACGGGTTATTCGGCACTCTGTATGGCCGCTGGATTGGAGGAGGGTGCGACGATTGACACCTGCGAGGTTGATGATGAGTTGGAGCCATTGACGCAGTCGTTCTTTGACCGCTCGGCACACGGTCACAAGATTACACTTCACATAGGCTCGGCATTGGAGATTGCGCCGACGCTGGGTAAGCAGTTTGATTTGGTATTCATCGATGGCGACAAGCGCGAGTACCCTGCATATTACGATATGCTGATGGACAAGGGGTTGGTGCATAGTAGTACGGTGATGCTGGCCGACAATATTTTGTGGTATGGCAAAGTGGTACAACCCGTTGCGCACAATGACCACCACACGCAGGCTCTCATCGAATTCAACCGCAAAGTGGTGGAGGACAGCAGGGTAGAGAGCGTGATACTGCCACTGCGCGATGGAATAAATATTATTAGAGTCAAATAATTATACTTTAATTATATATCAAAAATACACCCCGATTCGCATAGCGTGAATCGGGGTGTTGCATAGTTATAAAAGTGATTCTTCAAACTATATTACCGGTATAATTCTAATCATATATATATATTAATAACTATGCTATAAAAGTTAACTTAGATACTTGCGAGATAACCACTTGCATTTCATCTTGCCCCATATATCTAAAAAGTAATTATCTGTTGTAGTACTTATTAGAGCTACTCACAATCACAGAAATAAATTCCACCTCAACATCATTAATCACCTTATCAATTTGAAGGTTAATCAACAAAGAATTATCCATATCCCCATAACTCAAATAGTATGGGAAACTATACTCTTGCTCACCTTTCAGGGTTAGTATGCCATTAGCATAGGAGTAACGATATTTACCCGATTTAATAATATTGCCTCCTGTGCGATTTAACACATAGAGTGTATTATCATCAACAATATTAATAAATGGTATCATCTGTGAAATTCGCCTACGCTCAGGCGTAAAAAGCTTTTCCGGTTCACTAAGCTCTTCTGTTTTGGGTTTATCCTTGGGGATATAACCATAGGAAGCATAATAACCAGTAGGAATAACATTTTTCTCTGCACACTCCTCTAAGTCGATAGGATCCGACTCAGCATCAGCACCTTTTCGTGTCACAAACTTGACATCCCTGACCACATTGCCCATTATCAGCTCATCGCGAAGTCGCTCGGCAACCGCCATCACCTGCTCCTTGGACATACTCTTGGCAGGCTCAGTTATAAGTCTAATTTTTGTTGTAAACCTACCATACTCTGAAATATAACGACGGAATTCTGCAAGATTCATCTGATAGCCATCGACAATCAATTTGTCATCAGCCAACACCTCAGCCTTAATCACTGAATATTCGGGTTTACGCATACTATATTTTCTATCCCACGAATTAAATACCACTGTCTCACCGTCGATATCCTTGCATATAATCTCGCCCTTACATTCGTGATCGACGATCATAATATACTTAACTCGGTGATTCTTCATCAACGCATTTTTAACCGCCTCAAACACCTCAACATTGTAACCTAACGTTTGTTGAATAATGGAATACTCCGAGAGTTTACTTCGGGCAAGATTTCTACATTTGGCAGGATCGCCACCTTGACCAATTCTGTGAACCATCTTTCGTGGTGACTCCACAAAATATTGGCTAAGGAAGTACACTTTGTTCATATTAGCTGTCTTAGCATTGGAATACGAGCCCTTATCGAGCTTTACATACTCCTCCAACGAAATTTCATTACCATTGAGATAGAATTTGCCATCTTTAATCATCACTTGGGTCTTTCGCTCGACATAAAGCATCTTAGTCTTGGCAAAATCAGCCTCGGAATATGATGCGTTGGCCAAAACCTTCTTTATGTAATGATCAACTTCGGTAATAATATAAAACGTGCCTACATCGTTCGGAGATAACTCGGCAAGCTCTTTCTCGGTCGAGAGTTTACCATCTATAAAGATTGCCGGCATATGTTTTAAGCCATAGGTAGAAGTCTGCTTAATAGTGGTAGAGCCGAGCAAATCAAGTGAGCTTAAAAGCTCCTTTACTTGCGATACGCTCTCCTCGGAAGTTCCATTCTGAACATAGAGAGATATAGGTTGATTCAATCCCATAGCTTTCAACGATGATAACTCTCTCCTTAGGGTATTTATATTGTATGAGCCTCTATTGTTATACAAGATTGATTGCTTACAGACCACAATGCTTAACTCACTCTTTGACTTAAATTCAATGAGATAGCCTTCGAGGAATTCACGCTCTGAGATTCCTGTCGATTTTAAGATTTGCTTCACCTCATCGTTTAAGACTGTATGAACTTTTGAATCAAACATTTTTAGAGATGCAGGCATCTTTGCTCGTTTTCCATCAACAACGGCTATATTGCGACTCAATTCGAACTTGGCACCGCTCTGAGCAACAATCTCCTGTACCCGTTGGCCAATATCGGTATGCACAGATACCACTGGGTAACCCAAAACAAAGGTCTTCTGAGACATATCACCACTTGCCATAATTTTTTGGAATTCGGGTAGGGTAATCTCGATACCCTCCAAATATAGATGAGCATCAGTTATGCTGGTGTGCTTAATATTGATAATTGGGCGACGCTGCTTGGCCATAAGTTCGGCAGCCTTCGTAGCATTGGCATTAAGCTTAACCGATGCCACCTCCGACTCCTCAACAGCAGGCTGAGGGATAGTCTTTTCCATACCTTCACTGAGGATATCGTAGAGATTTCTCTTTTGATTTTGTGGGTCATTAACAGGTGCTTCAAAATCAAGATGATGTACATCTTCAAGTTCTTTGACAGTAGTCTCTTTACCATTCAAATACACCTTACCATCTTTGAAGCCAATCATTACTGAGGAGTCTCGACTCTCCATCGGGCCAACAAAATCCAAACTGCGAATCTTTGAATCATCGGGAGTAAATATTTTCAAAGAAGATTTGAATGTAGGGCCGACATATTTTGTATCGAATGTAAATTGCTTGTTGTCTCTGGCTATTGTAAGACGTTTGTTTGTAAGCACATAAGAGTATGTACCCGACTCGACGAACTTCCAATCGCTCTTATTCTTAATTGCCATTTTGCTGTCGTTGAGCACAAAAATCACTACATCAACAGGCGTTTTGTTATACTCTGCCGAAGTATAAGCAATACCCATAACTTCATATGTACCCTTATTGAGAATAATCTGTTTCTCATCTTCGGGAACAATAATACCAGCCGTATATTTTACTGTGGGCGGATACTTGGCCTTCACTGTGTCTTGCTCAAACTCACTGTTTTCAGCTTGCACAAATCCGCTTGTCTCATACCCCTCGGCAATAGGCTCGGAAATTTGAGACGGTGAATTATAAACAATCTTATCCTCGGCTTTAACTGCACCAAAAGCCAATATCATTGCCGCCATAACGGGAACTGATGCAACCATACGCAAAAGTTGGAATCGTCCCTTTTTGAAATCCGTCATCATAAGAAATCGTTTTTTAGTTAATTTACTATGTAACCCGCTGGTTAAATCCACTTCGGGACCTACACCATAGAGCTGGCGAAAAATGAAATTTCTATATTCGTAAACATCGTAACCTGCATCAATCACATCTTTATCGGCCTGCCACTCCTGCACCTGCACCAACAACGATCCAGCAATCCACACAAACGGATTGAACCAGAACACGCAACGCATCAACTCCAATGTGAGTCGCTCGGCTGTGTGGTGATGGCTGACGTGGCTAAGTTCGTGAGTTAAGATATGCTGCCGCTCGCGACCCTGCATATGGCGATTCATATAAACGGTTCGCCAAAAGGAAAACGGTTCGGAAATATGGTCGCTCAAAGCAAGCGTATATGCCTCATATATTGTGAGTTCACAACGACGACGCAACTTTCTAATAAGCCACAATCGCCACGCAAATCGAGCCAAATTGAGCATCACTATCAATCCGTAAATCGAGGCTGCGACAACGCCTGCAACCATACCCCAATCAATGGGTTGCTGCACCGGCTCGACCGTTGGCTCTGATGGAGTGACGATATCGGCCGATTGCGGGAACTCTACGGGTTGAGTGTAGGTGATTACCGGCAACTCGTAATAAATTGTCTGGGCAGGGTAGAGTGGTAGCTCCAACATCGGCACTACCGCCGAGAACACCATCGACCACACCAAATAGATACGAGAATAGCGATACGATACACGACCCTCGATAAATAGTTTATACAATGCCACAAAAACTGCACTGCACAACACGAACTCCAAAATATATAAGGTAACTGACATAACTTAGATTTTTATGCCGTAAAACAATGCTTATCGGACATATATAGAGCGTAGTCCGAGTACGCGATAGGGTAAACCCCTCCAACAATGATGGTTACGTACGATTTACTCGGCTGCAACGCTATCCTTCTCGGGAGATTGGAGCATTTCGATAATCTCGCTGGTCTCTTCGAGCGAAATTGCTTTGCTCGAAGTGAGAAACGACACCATACGACTTGTCGAGCCGCCAAAGAATCGGTCAAGAACCGACGACATAAATGTAGAGGTGTAGCTATCACGATCCACCAAAGGGTAGTATTCGTGACTCTTGCCATAGGCCTTATAGCCCACAAAACCCTTCTTTTCAAGCACTCGCAGCACGGTCGATACGGTATTATAGGCTGGTTTTGGCTCTGGGAGAAGCTCGATTACATCATTTACAAAACCCTTACCTCGCGTCCAAAGAATCTGCATAATTTCCAATTCGGCGGGAGTAAGTTCTTGTGATTTAGGTCTAAGTCGTTCTGCCATAATAGTTTAATAGTTTAAGTTATAAGTTCTTTACGATGTTTCCGAATATTGTTTTCCTTTTCCTAATGCAAATATATAACTATTGTTGTAGTTATGCAACTATTTCGATAGTTATTTTCAAAAAATAACATTATTGTTTTTGATTTCGCGCAATTACTTATATATAATAAAAAAGATTGCCGAGCCTTTTACAAGGTCAGCAATCTGAATTAGCCTATATGTAATATAGCTATCTTGATTAGATAAGTTTGAGGTCTCGTTTGATGGTCTCAATCTTCTCGTCGAGTTTAGCCAATACCTCATCGAACTGCTCAACTGATGGCAGAGGCTCCTTAACACCAAAGTAGAACTTAATCTTAGGCTCTGTACCAGAAGGACGAACCGAGATAATGCTACCGTCGGCTGTAATCCACTGCAATACATTGCTTGAATCCTGCTCGATAGGGGTGCGGACACCACTTCGCACGTTCAACTCCTGCAAAGACTTATAATCAAGGACTTTGAGCACCTCTGAGCCAGCCAACTCCTTGGGAGGGTTAGCGCGGAAGTCAATCATCATCTTCTGAATCTCCTCGGCTCCCTCCTTGCCCTTACGAACAACCGATACCAAAGACTCACGATAGAAGCCATACTTCACATACAACTCCTGCAACCACTCATAGAGTGTAAGTCCCATAGTATCCTTTGCCCAAGCAGCAGCCTCAGCAGCCAATGCACAAGCCGAAACAGCATCTTTATCGCGAACATAGTCGCCAGCAAGGTAACCGAAGCTCTCCTCGCCACCACCGATAAACTTAGCCTTACCCTCGTTCTCGCGAATAATCTTTGCGATGTACTTAAAGCCTGTCAAACAGTCGTAGCACTTCACGCCAAAGTGAGCAGCTACGGCATTGGCCATCTGCGATGTTACGATGGTCTTAACGGCATACTGGCTACCGTCCAAGTCACCACGCTCAGCCAAACGAGTAAGCTGGTAGCTAAGCAACAGAGCCAAAGTCTGATTACCGTTGAGTAACTCATACTCACCGCTACCCGTGCGCAATGCTACACCAATACGGTCTGAGTCGGGGTCTGTTGCCAATACCAAATCGGCGTTCTCCTTGCGGCCCCACTCCATAGCCTGCAACATAGTCTTACGCTCCTCGGGATTAGGTGAATCGACTGTTGGGAAGTTACCATCGATGACAGCCTGCTCGGGTACAACAAATACATTCTCGAAACCAAACGCCTTCAAGGCCATAGGTACCAGACGTACACCTGCACCATGAAGAGGAGTATAGACAATCTTCATATCCTTATATTTAGCAACACACTCAGGCGATAGCTGAACGTCTTGCTTAATACGAGCCACATAACGCTTATCGAACTCCTCATCAAGAATAGTGATATTCTCAGGATTTGCACCTGTGAGAACCTGCGAGTTGTCGGTAATCTTCGCTACCTCATCGATGATATTTGTATCGTGTGGAGGAGTAACCTGCGCACCATCGCTCCAATATGCTTTGTAACCGTTATACTCCTTGGGGTTATGAGATGCGGTAATTGCAACTCCCGAATGCAAGCCAAGCTCACGAATCGTGAAACTCAACTCAGGAACAGGGCGCAATGCATCGAACAAATATACCTGAAAACCATTCGATGCAAAAATGTCGGCTACACGCTCGGCAAACTTGCGAGAATTATTGCGGCTATCGTGAGCAACAGCCACGCGCACCTGCTCACCCGCGAAATTCTTTTTCAAATAATTTGCAAGACCCTGAGTGGCAGTACCTACTGTATAGATATTCATACGGTTACTACCTACTCCCATAATACCGCGCAGACCTCCTGTACCGAATTCAAGATCCTTGTAGAAGCTCTCTGTAAGCTCCTTCATATCACTCTCCATCAGCGACTTAACCTGAGCTTTTGTATCGGCATCATAATCGCCGTCAAGCCAACTTTGTGCTTTTGCCAAAACTGACTGCTCCAAATTGCCTGTCATAATCGTTATAAATTTTAATTATAGTTAGTGTTATAAATTATCCTATTTTCTGATACACAAATATACAACTTTTTTTTCAATTATTCACTATCAGCGAGTTAAAAAATCGGACTCAAAAAAGCGTTGTTTCTCTATATACAAAAAAAGAACAAAAACAAGAGCAAATAAAAATTATTTTAACAAATTTATTCACAACTTTGTGCTGTCAAAGAAAACGAATCCGAGACAAGTTGAATTTCTCACTCCGCCTTTTCACAAAAAGGGGCGGCGGGGATAGATTCACGCCAAATATAACCATTTTTTAGAAGATTACAAAGAGAAACACAATAATAATGGCAAACTCTCATACATACGGTGAAGTGTGGCAAATTTGCTTAGACCGCATCAAGCAGCAAATCTCGCAAGAGGAGTATGCTCGATGGTTTGAGCCTATTAAGCCTATTGCATTCGATGGTACAATCCTTAAATTGAAAGTACCTAATGAGAGTTATGTGTCGCATATCGAAAAGAATTACATCAAACAGTTCGTTGCACAAATCATATACCAGCTATATGGTAGGCAAACTCGCATACGCTATGCTATCCCCAATAGCACAGAGCAGCCCGCAATGCCTGTGAATGCCGACACAACTGCCATTTCACAATTTACAACTCAATCCAACACCGCAAACATCAAGAATCCGTTTGTAATCCCTGGATTGAAACGAGTTATCATTGACCCGCAGCTAAACTCTAAATATACATTCTCGACCCACGTCGAGGGCGAGTGTAACAGATTGGCTCGTTCGGCTGGTTTGACCGTTGCTCTTACGCCTGGTTCTTCACCTTTCAACCCACTCTATATATATGGAGCGTCGGGATTGGGAAAGACCCACATCGTACAGGCTATCGGCCACGAAGTGCGTGAGCGTCACCCAGAGTTGCAGGTACTCTATGTATCGACCAATAAGTTTATGGCTCAGTTCCAGACCGCATTCAAGAACGGAGAGTTGAACGACTTTATTCGCTTCTATCAGATGATAGACGTTCTTATTATTGACGATATTCAGGAGCTTACAGGCCGCAGCGGTACGCAAAATGTATTCTTCAACATCTTCAACCATTTGCAGATGGCAAATAAGCAGATTATCCTCACATCGGATAAACCGCCTGTTGAGTTGAAGGATATTGAACAACGCCTGCTCACACGTTTCAAGTGGGGTTTATCGGCACCAATCAGCACACCCGACTACGAGACGAAGGTTAAGATTATCCGCTCGAAAGCCGAAGGTATGGAGATTTCGCTCACCGATGAGGTGGTAACCTATTTGGCCGATAATATTTCAGCCAATATCCGAGAAATCGAAGGTGCGCTTCTCTCGCTTAAAGCCAATGCCAATTATATGGGTCGCAGAATCTCGACTTCGCTGGCCAAAGAGGTATTGAAGGTATATGTGCAGATGAGCCACAAGGAGATTTCGATTGCACGCATCACCGAAATAGTGTGCCAATACTACGATATTGACGAGCAGAGTTTCAATTCGCAGAAGCGTACGCGTGAGGTTGCGCAAGCACGTCAGATAGCAATGTATCTGGCCAAGCAACACACCAAATCACCATTGGCAGCCATCGGAGCCGCAATTGGAGGCCGTAACCACGCAACTGTATTGCATTCGTGCAAAACAGTGAGCAATATGATTGAGACCGACAAGGTATTCAAGAGCCAAATCGACGAGTTGGAGAAGATTATTGCAGCAGGATAATAACAATACATATTGAATTAAATCACCGTACGAAGATTTCGTGCGGTGATTTTTCATATATTTGTAATGAATTTACAATAGAAATATCAATCACAGGCGATGGATCAACCAAAAATAGAGAGATTACTACGTCTAATGAAGATGCTTACGACCAACACAACCTATACGGTTGATGACTTGGCCGAAAGACTCTCTATGTCGCGTCGCACTGTTTATCGCTACATTGACACATTTCGAGAGGCTGGCTTCGTGATTAAAAAGAGCGGCGACCACATCAGACTTGACAAAGAGTCGCCACACTTCAAAGATATATCTCAACTTGTACACTTTACAGAGGAGGAGGCCGTAATACTCAAACGAGCAATCGAGAGTATTGACGACACCAATCTGCTAAAACAAAATCTTAAACGCAAGCTATACTCGGTTTACGACAACAAGATATTGGCCGACACGATTGTTCGTGGCAGTAACTCTGCAACGGTTCACACCCTAATTGAAGCTATTGAGGAACAAAAGCAGGTGAAGCTATGTTCATATAGGTCGGCTCACGGTAGTGTAGCACGCGACCGAATGGTTGAACCTTTTGCATTCACAACCAATTACATACAAATATGGTGTTACGACACAGAAGATAACGCCTGCAAGCTATTCAAATTATCACGCATTGGGTCGGTTGAAAAGCTTGACAATCAATGGCAGCACCAAGCCGAGCATCGACAGGGAAATATCGATATATTTAGAATGAACGGAGAGCAGAGCCTTCACATCTGCCTATCGCTCGGTATGATGGCTCGCAATCTGCTTATCGAAGAGTATCCACTTGCAGAAAAATATCTCTCGGCTAGCGATGACGGTCGCTGGGTGCTTGACACAACAGTTGCAAATTATGCAGGTGTTGCTCGTTTTGTAGTGGGATTAATGGACGACATTAAAATTATCGACTCACCAGAGTTAGAGCAATACATTGCGCAATATGTAGAAAAGTATTGGCCGCAGGCTTGCAAATAGAGGTCAATCAGGCTTAAAAATCGCCCCCAAAAGCAGTTTCCCAAAAAAAAATCTCACATTTTTCTTAAAAAAGTTAATCTGTGTCACAAGTTGACACAGATAGGGTGTTACTTTGCATCAACAAACCAAAACAAATACCAATTATGTTGTTTGCAATACTAGTATTTATAGGAATTGGTGCCGATGTAATATGTTACATATTAGGCCAAGATAGTTCACTGAAATAGAAACACTTAAAATAAAAACTTTACAATTATGGGAGTAGCATACGAAATCAAGTGCAAACACTGCAAGGCAGAGTTCACTTACAGTCAGGATCCTACATTCGGACTTCGTCCACGATGCATCGGCTGCGAAACACACATCGAAACCGAATCGCCAATCAGATGTCCGGCGTGCAATTCGCGATTGAATCCGACATCGGCCGAATTTAACGAACAAGTACAGACAACAATCCTATGGGATTAGATTCTGCTTGCGGTAAAATTGGGTGAATTCGGAAGTGCTCAAACAAAAAAAATGGGTAAAAAGAGCAGTTATTCAAATAAAAATTCTTAACTTTGAATAATTATTACCTATAAAGAAAATTATGGCAGAATTAAAGGTGGGGGATATGGCCCCTGATTTTACGGGCAAGACCCAAACTTCGGAAACTCTATCGCTATCGCAACTCAAAGGTAGCAAGACAGTGTTATACTTCTATCCGAAGGATAACACATCGGGTTGCACGCTGGAAGCTAAGAGTTTGCGTGATGGCAAAGAGGGCCTCGCCGAGCGCGGTTATCGCATAGTGGGTGTGAGCCCCGACAGCGAAAAGTCGCACCAGAATTTCTGCTCGAAGCACGACCTTAATTTCACTCTGCTGGCCGACACCGACCGCTCGATATGCGAAGCATTTGGCGTATGGGTTGAAAAATCGATGTATGGCCGCAAATATATGGGCGTGGCGCGCAAGACATTCCTGCTGGACGAGGAGGGTAGAATCACCCATATCTTCGACAAGGTAAAGACCGCCGACCACTACAATCAAATTATTAATGAATTGGATAAAAAATAGAAAAGATATGGCAACTGAAAAAGTACAAGTAAACGCCGACAAGCTCAAAGTGTTGAGCGCGGTAATGGACAAGATAGAGAAGGATTTCGGCAAGGGCTCAATTATGCGTATGAGCAGCGAAGCTGTGACCGATATTCCGGTGATTCCCACAGGCTCGGTGACATTGGATATAGCATTGGGAGTTGGAGGCTACCCAAAAGGCCGAGTAATCGAGATTTATGGCCCAGAATCATCAGGAAAGACAACACTCGCAATTCACGCTATCGCAGAGGCACAGAAAGCTGGTGGTATTGCAGCATTCATCGACGCAGAGCACGCTTTCGATAGCTTTTACGCGCAGAAATTGGGTGTAGATGTAGATAATTTGCTCATCTCACAGCCCGACAACGGTGAACAGGCATTGGAGATTGCCGACTCATTGATTCGTTCAAGTGCAATTGACATTATCGTTATCGACTCGGTAGCAGCACTTACCCCAAAGGCTGAGATTGAGGGAGAGATGGGTGATTCAAAGATGGGTTTGCAGGCTCGTTTGATGTCGCAGGCCCTGCGTAAACTCACCGCCAGCATCTCTAAGACCAAGACCGTTTGTATCTTTATCAACCAGTTGCGTGATAAGATTGGCGTAGTTTATGGTAATCCTGAGACCACAACAGGTGGTAATGCATTGAAATTCTACGCAAGTGTGCGTATTGATATCCGTCGCGCATCGGTAATTAAAGATGGAGAGGAGCAGCTCGGAACTCGCACAAAGGTTAAAGTTGTGAAGAACAAGGTAGCACCTCCATTCAAGCGTGCCGAGTTTGATATTATGTTTGGCGAGGGAATCTCGAAGATTGGCGAGATAGTTGACCTGAGTGTTGATTATGGTATTGTTCGCAAAGCTGGCTCGTGGTTCTCATACGGAGAGCAGAAGATTGGTCAGGGACGCGACGCTGTAAAGGAGTTGCTTTCAACAAACAAGGAGCTTTGCGACGAGATTGAAGCTAAATTACGCGAAGCTATGAAAACGAAAAAGTAGGAGTTTATGAATTATACTGCGGAGGACGAAATACTTATTCAAAGTAAATGGGAAGCTCTTGCAGAGTCGTGTAAGAAAATCTGCAAGAAAGAAGAGGACTGGAACTTCATTAAAAAGGCTTTTTTCCTCGCAAAAGAGGCCCATCAGGGGGTAAGGCGACGCTCAGGCGAGCCTTACTTCCTGCATCCTATTGCAGTAGCACAGATAGTTGTTGACGAAATCGGCTTAGGCGTCAAGTCGGTTGTAGCATCACTCCTACACGATGTAGTGGAGGATACCGACTACACAGTCGAGGATATGGAACATCTGTTCGGCCACAAGATTGCATCGATGGTTGATGGATTAACCAAGATGTCGGGCGTATTCAACGCCGACACATCTCGACAGGCAGAATATTTTCGCAAGGTATTGCTCACACTCTCCGACGATGTGAGAGTAATCCTAATTAAGATTGCCGACCGCCTGCACAATATGCGTACATTGGGCGCAATGCCTCAAAATAAGCAGATTAAAATCACAGGAGAGACAATCTACCTTTTTGCCCCATTGGCTTACCGATTGGGATTGTATGCAATCAAAACCGAGTTGGAAAACCTCTGTATGAAATACAGATTTCCAAAAGAGTATGAGGAGATTACACGTCACATCAACGAAACATCGGCTGCGCGAGACGAATACATTCGCAAATTCAATGCACCGATAATCGAAGCCCTCGATAAAAATGGCATCAAATATGAAATAACGGGTAGGGTAAAGAGCGCATACTCGATTTGGACCAAGATGGTTCAAAAACAGATTCCCTTCTCGGAGATATACGATTTATTTGCAATCCGCATAGTTTTCCAGCCATTGGAGTTCCCATCTGAAAAGACCCAATGTTGGCAAATATATTCGTCAATAACAGATATTTACACCCCTAAACCCGATCGCTTGCGAGATTGGATTAGTATGCCAAAAGCAAACGGTTATGAGGCCCTGCATTCAACTGTGATGGGCCCCGACGGAATATGGGTAGAGGTACAGATTCGCACCCAACGAATGGACGAAATTGCAGAACGAGGATTCGCAGCTCACTGGAAATACAAGAAGGCTACAATTTCTCACAACGAAGACGAGTTCGACAAGTGGTTGAAGATGATTCGGACGGCGTTGGAGAGCCCAACTCAGAATGCAGTTGACTTCTTGGATAACTTTAAGTTATCGTTGTATGCTTCTGAAATAGCAGTGTTTACACCAAAGGGAGAAGCGCGACGCTTGCCGTTTGGAGCAACTGCCCTTGACCTCGCGTACGATGTACACACCAAAATCGGCAATAGCGCAATAGGTGCTAAAATCAACCATAAAATTATGCCGATTACCACACCATTGAACAGCGGAGATCAGGTGGAAATCATTACAGCAGAGTCGGCAAAGCCCAAAGCTGAGTGGTTGGAGGCAGTACTCACCACGAAGGCAAAACAGGCCATCAAAAGCTACTTAAAACGCGAGCAGGAGCACAACTTGCAACGCGGAATGCAGATTCTTGACGAGCGACTTGCCCAACTCAATATCACGCCTAATAATCGTGTAATACGCAAGCTCATAAGTGCATACGACAGCCACAACAAGGAGGAGCTATACACTAAAATCGGTGCAGGAATCGTATCGCTTGACAATTTAGAGAAGGTCGTAAGGACAAATTCCAACTTCAAGATACTCAAATTCTGGACACTTTTCATCAAAGACGACGATGAAGGTGATGATGAAGACACGAAGGGTGATGACAAGAAAAACAAGCCCAAAGAGCATAACGAGGGGCAAAATCTTGTTGTGGCAGAGTGTTGCCACCCATTGCCCGGAGATAGTGTGGTTGGTTTCAAAGACCCTATCACCCATCAAATATATGTTCACAAGGCAACCTGTGACGAGTTGAATCGTTTGGCATCTCAGCACGGCGATTGCATAGTGAAAGAGGAGATTAAGTGGGAGCAACACAAGACTCAATCATCATTGGCCACAATCGAGATTATGGGTATTGACCGTATGGGATTGTTGGTCGATTTGGCAAACGTTGTAACAAATGATTTCAGTATTAATATGCGTCAGGTGAATATTCAGTCACACGATGGAATATTCGAAGGCACATTGAGCCTATATGTGCGTGATGCTGAAAGTCTCAACGCAATCCTTGACCGACTGAGAAGAATCAAGGGAATGGAGAGCGTCAAGCGACAATCAAATTAAGCAACAAGACTAAGTTCAAGCATATAAAAGTCGGATTGTATGGATAATTTATGGATATTTCTTGTGATTATTGGTGCTATTTTCTCGATGGCGCAGAAGAATCAACAGAAAAATAAGCCCGTCGGAGAGGATAACGAGCCTACGCTTGCTCCCCAGACCGAATGGGAGCGACGTGTGCGAGAACTCTTAGGTGAGGATAAAACACCCGAAAACAGACCAAAAACATCATCTACGCAAGTAGAACCGCAAAAATCAAGAGAGACTACACCCGAAAGCAAGATGCAGCCTATGGCTTCAACGACTACCGTGCAGAAGCCCAAAATGGCATCACAAATGATAAGTATGAGCAGAAGCGGTAGCGGTACTGCCACAACAGCCAAGTCAAATAGCAAGGCTGTCAAGAGCAAGAACAATACAACTATCAAAACCAGCGGCAAAGCCAAATATGGCAACCCAATCAAAGATGGTGATATAACGGCTCAAAATAGCGAAATCAACGAGATTTTAGAGGATTTCACGATGGAGAAGGCTGTTATATACTCAGAGATACTTCGACCTAAATTCGAGGAGTAAATCAAACAATACAATACAAATCATTATGGCAACTATTTTCTCAAAGATTATAGCAGGGGAGATACCCAGCTATAAAGTAGCCGAGGACGAGAACTATTACGCGTTCCTCGACATAAATCCACTTGCAAAAGGACACACGCTTGTTGTTCCTAAAAAGGAGGTTGACTACTACTACGACCTCGATGATGAGACATTAGCAGGAATGGCTATTTTTGCGAAGAGGGTAGCGCACAAAATTAAGGAGCAAACAGGTTGCAAAAAGGTCGCAACAGTGGTTTTGGGACTGGAAGTTCCGCACGCACACATTCATTTAATCCCAATGAATAGCGAAAATGATGTGGATTTTAGACGCGAAAAGCTCAAATTAACCCCAGAAGAGTTTTCAGAAATCGCATCAAAATTGGCTGAATAAATAAGCGTTTACAAATCTGTAACGCATTGTAATAGAATAGGGTAGTCGCGAGAGTGACTACCCGTTATTTTTGAGATTTAACATAATATAATCTCGCGGCATAAATCAAGTTGAAAATAATTATTAAGAGTAGGGGATATATCAATTTTGTAAATATTTTGAGATGATTTTACATTTGTAATTACATATGTAAACTAAATACAGATGTAAATTGTGCGCACGATTAACTTTTGTAAAACAGTAGCCGACTACTACCATTGTCAACTTTTACATTTGTGTCGAATGCGAATATGCGTGTAAAGTCAATGCTATATGACAGAATAAGGGTTGTTAAAGAACTAAACTTGATAGTATAATATGCAAAATATCAGATATTTACATATTTTACATCAACCAAAGGTTTAATCAGAGGGTCACGTGTAGCCGTTTTGAGAGAAATGCCTCGATATATACAACTACACAATATATATCTACATATTTATCAGCGTTTTATACATACATACATAAAGTATTACTTTAACTTATTCCACATTACACTTTTTACGATAAATCAATTTACACAAATGTAAAGGTTGTTAACAGTATAATTTTATTTACGATTGTAACATAAAACTTGTTTACAAAAGAAAAATGATTTATATTTGTGAAAAATTAGGATTATGCGTGAAAAATTGCAAAAATTGATGGCTTCGGAGCAGCTCACAGCAAGTCGCTTCGCAGAATTGTTGGGAATACAACCCTCAGGAGTTACTCACCTTCTTGGCGGACGTAACAAACCGAGTTTTGATTTGGTGCAAAAAATACTGCGCCGTTTTCCACATATTAATCCAGATTGGCTGCTACTCGACAGTGAGCAAATGTATCGTGCTGATGCCGAACTGACCAACGAGCTGCCAAACCAAACGAGCAACGAAGTCGCGGAGACGCCCGTAAATGTGGAAAAAATTTCCGCAGCGCAAAATACGACAATCTCAGAGGGTTCAACTTCTGCCAATAATAGTATCGAAAGATTGGCAACCATCGGTGCAGTGAATAGAAAAAATGTTAAGCGCGTGATTGTCCTCTTTGACGACCACACATTCGAGAGCTTTGAGATGTCTAAATAGTTTGCGTAGTAAATTTAATTTTGACAATGCGGATTTGAGCAACTTGCATTACAAAGATTGCGAGCATTTATTTTATATCAATTTGATGTATTAGCTTCCATACAGTATGGGAGCTTCTTTTTTTTCATTACCTCTAAAATCAGTAGCGAAGGAGGGATTTTATAATTTTGATGTAATATTTACATTATGTTAAAAGAAGGGCAGGAAAATGGTGGTTTTAATGGAGATTATAGGAAATAATATATTCGATACGCTATATAAACAATCTACATCTCGCAGCCCCTTATGTGCCACAACTTCGTGCAAGATAGACTCCTCGGCATCTTGAATGCTCGTGGCATTAGGTGCTACGAAATAGATTTGGTCGGTATCAACATCATACCACGCCTTAGCACCTCGCATTGCAAGTTGCAATGTGTTATTGGGGTCTGTAATATCGTTTACATCTTCAACGACATTCAGTTTTACACCCAATGACTCTGCAAGGCTTGTAGCGGCATTGACTACATCAAATCCTCTTCGAACTCCTCGCTCATCTCCTCTTTCGGCTCGTCTTTGAACATCGCCTTGTACACTTCGTCCTCCCACTCGTAGAGGTCTATCATTCCCGACTCCTCCCACGAGGTCGTTTTCATCTCGTTTTCTCGATTCTTGGTACTCATCTTTTATTCCATTTAAGATTTCTGTTATAGCAAAGTTAGCTTTTCTCTGCTTAATTTTCAATTTTTTGGCCACATCATCTGCGGTGATATTCTTCTTTCCACTATACATAGCGGACAAATAAACCCTATGTACAAATACGCTTTGCGGACTGTTATGCTGTATGGACAATTATGCTTTTATGCCTTGTGAATTATTAATGATAGCAAGCAAGTTATAATTATATTACAGAAGATATATTAGCGAACATTAGATTGGTCATAGAAGAAAATTTGCATATCACATATATTGAGGATAAATTTGTAGAGAGAAAATACATAACAGTAATTATGGAGCAGAATCGACAACGATAAAATTTCATCGCTGGCGCAATCAACACAATAATATACAAATAATTACGTTTCTGAAACAAACACTACGACAAACAATTCATAGCCAACGAAAATATATAAGAAACAGCACCCCACCCTATTCCACATAACTAAATATATATCAATAAGATACAACCATATTATTACTATGAGAAAGCTTTTATTCATTTTGACCGTTGTTCTTATCTCATCGTGCAACAACGACATCACATATATCTCAGATGACGACTTTTCGGAAACAATCAAGATGAAAAAATCTCTCGGAATCGACGCACTGATAAACGATGTGACAAGAATGATAAGGACTGGTGATGAGGTAGTTGTACAGAATTATAGAGATTCGGCAATGTTTTGTGTATATAATTATAAATCAGGAGAATTAGTACATAGTTGGGGTTACCGAGGACGAGCCGACAACGAATATCTTTTTCCCGAAATATTCCAACTCAATGATGGCAAATTCGGCATTAACGATATGGGGAAAACCAAGATGGAATTTTATGATGACTTCACCAGCCAGCCATCAACGGTCACAAAATATGAAAAATTGCCGATGAGTGTGAATGAGATATGCTATCTATATGGAAATGAGTATGTTTTCTATGACGATACCCCCAGCAAATTAACCCTATGCAAATGGAAAGTAGGAGAAGAGCCAACTCCCCTACCATCACTCGACTATTACGCTGAGAAATACTCCGAATCTCACTCATACATAGGATTTTTGGGCACAAACAGAGCTGACAAAATAGTTTATGCCTTCAACTTTATTGATGGCTTCGATATGTTCGACGCAGAAGGCAACCTCACGAAAAGAGTCCGCAGGAAAGACTCCAACGGAATATCGACATTTACCGGATACGAGGACAACGAGCAAGATGAGGACTTCCGCATCTTTTCGTTTCGTATTTACACCGATGATGATGGATTTTACATCTATCGTGTAAATAACACTAACTCAGAGCTTAACAAGTCGCTGGAACGCACGACCTACATCGAACAGTTCGACTGGGAAGGCCACCCCGTAAGACGTTATGAACTTCCTATGTTTGTTCGTTACTTTTGCCCACTCGGCGATGGTAAATTTATGGTTTACGACATCACTTCCGAGAATGAGGCTTTGCAAATATTCGAGCCCGACGAGACAACAAACTAATTAACACTCCAATTGCAAATGGTTTTAGCCACGAGATTTTTGCAGAAATTCTTGTGGCTATATTTTTTTTTGCATACCTTTGTATAATAATACAATAAACAATTACCGTATTTGTAATGAATAGACTTCGATTTATTCTCTTTGTGAGTGTGATTTTATTCAGCTTCTGTACCGTAGCAGAGGCAAAGAGTCGTATATCGGAGGCAAGCTACAAAACATACAACTGCGTAATTGACGGAATCGAGCGCAGCTACAAACTATATCTCCCTGCCAACATCAAACCCAATGCACCACTTGTATTTGTACTGCACGGTTACGGAGGCTCGTTTAATCTCGACCACGTTGGGTTAAACGGAGTGGCCGACAAATTCGGATTCGCCGTATGTTATCCACAAGGGGCAAAAGATGGCCGAGGAAAACCTTGCTGGAACGTGGGATACCCTTTTCAAGCCGATATGAAGGATGACGACATCTCGTTTATGTGTAAACTTGCGCGCAAACTGCAAAAAGAGCATCAGCTCAGTCGTAAAAACACATTCTGTACGGGAATGTCAAACGGTGGAGAGATGTGTTATCTATTGGCATATTGCGAGCAGAGAGTATTTGCAGCAGTTGCGCCAATCGCAGGTCTTACAATGGAGTGGATGCCCAAAGCATACTCCCCTACTCGCCCAATTCCGCTAATGGAGGTACACGGAACCGAAGATCGCACTTCGGAATGGGCTGGTGATTTGGAGAACAAAGGTGGCTGGGGCGCATATATTGCCGTACCCGATGCAATTGACTACTGGGTGAAGGTAAATGGTTGCAAAAGAGTGGAGAGTGTGGCTCTACCATTAAAGAGTGCTGATTCACACGAAGTTACCCTACACAAGTACCTTGATGGAAAGAATAAAACCGAAGTATGGCTCTACGAAATTAAAGGCGGAGGACACACTTGGGGCAATAAAGATATTGACACAGCTGCGGAAATTTGGAAATTCTTTGCTAAATTTGTGCGCTAAAACCTAAGAAAAGTGGGCAGAGGAGAGGTATGAGGTTTGGCAAAACGACATATAACCGTGCAAAGTCCTGTGGAATTGTAATGATAGCTGCTGCGGTGACTATTATTGGATTTATGCTTTCGGCTGGATATGGCGCGGGACATTCAGCTATAAGCCACCAGCAGCATATAGCCCAGCAGGTAAAACAATATCAGCCATCGCACCTAACGGTGATTTACGAGCGTACGGTGAATGGCAAGCAGGATTTTCTGCACTTGAAGATAGACACTACCTACCACAAAATAGGCAAAGGCAATTACACGCACGAGGTGCTATGCGATAGAGATTTTTCGCTTAGAGCGTTTGATGGAGATTACTACGACTGCGGTAATGTTGTGGCACAGTGCTTTATAGAGGGTAACCCCACAAAAGAGTGGCAAACCACAAAAGCGACTAAGAGAGTTGCAGGAAATGAATGCCGTAGGGGTATAACAACCGCAGCAAAAACAAATTGGGAGGCGTGGTACACCGACCAATTACCACACATAGCCCAAGGCACACGAACAAATGACCCATACAAGGGATTGATACTTGAACTGCGCGATGCCGATGGCAAATATGAGCTAAAAGCAAGATATATAACACAATATATTGGATAACTTTTTTTAATAAACTTTAACACTATGAAGAAATTCTTTTCTATTCTTGCCGCATCTGCACTTGTAGCAGGTATGGCAACATCGTGCCAGAAGCCTAATACCCTCACAGCAGCTGAGGAGGCTGAGGGTTGGCAGCTCCTTTTCGATGGTGAGACTCTCAACGGCTGGCGTAGCTTCAACGAGAAAGAGTTGAAGGGCGGTTGGACAGTAGTTGACGGTTGCATTCAGGCATCTGGTGAGGGTGGCGATGCATCTGGCTACATCGTAACTGACAAGAAGTACTCTAACTTCGAGTTGGTATGGGATTGGAAGCTTACAAAGGGTGGTAACAGCGGTATGTTGTACCACGTTGTTGAGCACCCCCGTTTCAAGGTTCCTTACGTTACTGGTCCTGAGTATCAGTTGATCGACGTTGAGGGCTGGGAGGAGGTTAACGCTCCCGCAAAGTTGGAGGATTGGCAGAAGATTGGCGTTGACTACGCTATGCACTTGCCCGATTACAGCAAGATGAAGATTAACCCCGTTGGTGAGTGGAACTCTTCTAAGATCGTTTACGACAACGGTCACGTTGAGCACTGGCTTAACGGTGAGAAGATCGTAGAATTCGAGGCTTACACTGACGATTGGTTCAAGAGAAAGGCCAGCGGTAAGTGGGGCAACGCTACTGAGTACGGTTTGGCTTCTGAGGGTGTAATCTGCTTGCAGGACCACGGTGACCCAGCTTCATTCCGCAATATCAAGATCAAGGAGTTGCCTAAGACAACCGCAGGTAAGAAGGTTAGCTTGTTCAACGGTAAGGACCTTACAGGTTGGGAGTTGTTCGGTAGCATGCGTACATCTGTTGACGCTGAGGGTAACTTGGTAACTGAGAACGGAGAGGATTTGAAGTATGGTTACCTCGGTACTCGTGAGTACTACAAGGATTTCGACCTCACAGTTGAGTTCAAGCAGTTCTCTAACGGTAACGCTGGTTTGTTCTTCCACTCATTCGTTCACGGTGGTTACAAGAACAACCACGTAAACGGTTGGCAGTGTGAGGTGGCTCCTAAGGGTCACGACACAGGTGGTATCTACGAGTCTTACGGCCGTGGTTGGTTGGTACAGATCCCCGACGAGAAGGAGAACATCTTGAAGGAGGGCGAGTGGAACACTTTGCGTTTGCGCGTTGAGGGTGACCACGTTCAGACTTGGTTGAATGGCCAGCCTATGATCGACATCAACGATGAGCTTATCGGCTCTAAGACAGGTCGTATTATGTTGCAGATCCACGATGGTAGCGACATCAAGGTTCTTTGGAAGAACTTCAACTTGACTGTATTGTAATATTTACGGTAACAAGTATAACGAGTCCGGCCCAATGGGTCGGACTTTTTGTTTCGGGCGCATCAAGGTTTTCGCAAAATTCGTATATTTGCACCTGCATATATAATATATGGTATGAAAAGAATACTTCACAACTTAACAATAGCTATGGCAATAATCTCGGCCTCAATCGTTGTTGCCTGCTCTGAGGGTAATAGCGAGCAAAAGGATTACGATATGGCTGTCACGATTCAACCGCTTCGATATCTGATTGAGCGCATCACCGATAATGATTTTAAGGTTGAGGTAATTGTCCCCAAAGGCGCAAGTCCCGAAACATACGAGCCTACTCCAAAGCAAATAATCGGGCTCGACAATGCCAAAATGATATTCTCGACGGGATTGATTGACTTCGAGAATGCCCTACTTGGTCGTATTCACAATAACAAGGCAATAGTCAATCTTAGCAAAGGCATAGAGCTAATCGAGGGGAGTTGTTCACACAACCACTCGGTTGCAGAGAGCAACCACTCCGAGCTTAATCACTCTGGACATAATCATTCCGAGCATAATCACGCGCACGGTATAGACCCACACATCTGGACCTCACCTCGCGAATTGAAAATTATGGCTCAAAATGCCTACAATGCAATCAAAGGCATCTACCCCGATTCAGCAAAATACCAGTCGGCATATAATGCTCTAATCGAAGAACTTGACGCTTTGGATAGGGAGTGTGAGCAGTTATGTCGCAACTCTCAGAGCAAGGCATTCGTAGTATATCACCCTGCCCTAACCTACTTTGCACGAGCATATGGTATTGAGCAAATTGCAGTAGAAAGTGACGGCAAAGAGCCTTCGGCTAAGCATTTGGCCCATATAATCGAACAAGCTAAGGCAAAGAATGTGCAATGCATTCTGTATCAGATGCAATACCCACGCTCGGTTGTGGAGGTTGTTGCCAAAGATATGGGGGTCGAGTGCAAGGTGTTTGACCCTTTGGCTGAGAATGTTACCGAGAATATTCTACAAATAACCCGCATCGTAACAGGCGCAAAACAATAGGAGTAAAGCTATGGGAAAGAGTCTGATTTCCATTCGTGACCTATGGGTTGAATATGATAACACGACAGCCCTCGAAGGCGTCAATATCGACATCTACGAAGATGATTTTCTGGGCATTATAGGGCCAAATGGAGGTGGTAAATCTTCGCTTGTAAAGGCAATTATGGGAACTACTACATACAAGGGGCATATCTGGTATGATGAGTCGCTACGACGTGGAAATCACTATCAAATAGGATATATGCCGCAGGTATCGGAGTTCGATATGCGGTTCCCTATATCGATACGGGAAGTTGTGCTTTCGGGTTTGCAAACCGAGAAGGGATTTTTCGGAAGATATAGCGCAGAGGACAAGCGCAGAGCCGACGAACTGCTTGACAAGATGGGTATTGCAGAACTTGCATCGAATCCCATAGGCGAGGTATCGGGTGGACAGATGCAGCGCGCACTTCTTTGCCGAGCCATAATCTCAGAGCCTAAGCTTCTGATTCTTGACGAGCCAACAAATTTTGTAGATAACCGTTTTGAATACGAATTCTACAATATGGTGCGCCAATTAAGCGACAAGATGGCTATTGTGATGGTGTCGCACGACTTGGGAACTATAACAAGCGTTGTAAAGAGTATTCTTTGCGTAAATCGGAGCGTACATCGCCACGACTCCAATATTCTGACCGAAGAGCAGCTTCGCAACTACAACAGCCCTATTCAGGTGCTTTCGCACGGTCATATTCCGCACACCGTATTGGAACATCACGCAGGCGATTGCTGTGGTGAGAAACATTAAAGGAGTGGCAAATACCACTCCTTTAATGTATTATTGTAGCGATGTACAATCTTTTATAATATACAGATTTGCATTATCCTCAGTCTCGGTAATCACTATCAAATCTTTATCGTGGATTCCGCGATAGATAATCTTATCCTTACAATTTACTTGCAACGATTGCGCTTTGCCGGACTTCAAATCGGCCCAAGCCAACATCGACGAAGATAACATATATCTAAATACCACAAACCCATCGCTAAGCGATTTGACATTAAATCCACGCACATATCGCTTATCCGACATTGCATCAAGCATACTTTTCTCTGATGTGAACGATTCGAGAGATGGAAAATTATTCTCACCAAAATCCATTTCACAAACTTGCGATAAGGTTTTGTCGGGATTAATTCGCCAAATTTTACGTTCAATGGGTGAAATAGCATAGGCCTGCTCGCCATCTTGCAAGAGTTTGTACTGAGCCATTGCATACGATTGCTTCACATCGCCAACAGGCTCAGAAGAGCTGAAATCTGAATTGTAATATGTAAGCATACTTAAATCAGAGCCTGCATTATTAAACAACGAAGTAACATATCCGTCACCCAAAGTGACTATATCGGCATATGGGATTTTAGGAGCTGATTGAGTCGTCACATATTTACCATTAAGCTCATACTCAATATATTTGCGTGCTGGTCTATCGTATATCACCACATTGCCCCTCTGATTTACACGAAACGATGTTATCATCGAATACTCATTCTCGGCACGACCTTTATTGCCTATGCGAGAGCAGTATTTACCACTCTTCGTATCATAGACAATGATTTGGAACTCTCCCGACATCATACCCATCATTATCAATTTATCGCCAACACGCTCGACATTTTTGATAGGTGACGCGACCAAAGTATTGGCATTGTCAGGCTCGGCGATAAGCGGAATGGGAGTATAATCTTCAAGCTCAACAATCACAGGATTTTGAGTATCAACCACAAGTTGTCGATTGGTTGACTTATCAGCACAAGCAACCACAGATAATAGAGAGAAAATCGTAATATAAATTCTTTTCATATATATTTGTTTAATACTTATTCTATAAAAATATCACGCCGAAAAATCCCCGCATTAAGAATAACGCGGGGACAGGGTCTTTTTAAGCCTCGTTGAGTGAACTGAGTTCCTCGAACATAGAAGAGAACGAAGATACCATATCACGACGCATTGCTGCATAATACTTGCGGACAAGCGATGCGTTGTGTGGCTCAGTAGGATTATTAGCCTTTACATATAGTGCATTGCGCAAAGCTACTGCCTTCTCCATCAAGCCAACAACAGCCTCCTCCTTAGAGGGCTGAAAGTATATTGCCATCTCGCAATCAAATACGAACTCTTCGAGACGATAGTCAATCTCCTTTTTAAGATTTCTCAAATTTGCCATAATCAAACGTTTATTAGATTCTACTTGGTGCAAATATACAAAAATGATTCTGAAAATGCAAATATGAGTAGGACGCAATATCGGACCTTCGCAGAAAAACAATAACGCTGAATAATTCGCAAAAAAATGGCCTTCCATCGAGTGGAAGGCCTCGCGACTAAATCTATCGCCATAGCGATAATCAAATCACAGATTGCAGATTAGCAAGTACCTGTACTCTCGTCCTGCTGATGAGTTTTCTTGGTGGCACAAGAGCCCTTCTTATCCATACCGCAACCCTTGTCGGCTGATTTGGTTGAGGCAGTGGTTTTTTGCGAACTCTTGGCTGTTTGATTCATCGCAGAATTGTGAGTAGCCTTATGGTCGTGCTGCTCTACCTTTTTGTTGTTTTTGTCCATAATATATTAATAAATGGTTGTTACCCCAATCATTGCAAATAGCGTACAAAACAACAATGGCATAACA
Source organism: Alistipes sp. (assembly GCA_017465605.1). Lineage (GTDB taxonomy): Bacteria > Bacteroidota > Bacteroidia > Bacteroidales > Rikenellaceae > Alistipes. Next base: position 146,386 of record JAFTVW010000005.1, on the reverse strand, counting down.
AAAAAAATGCGAGATGAAAAATTCACCTCGCATATACAATTTATTTTCAATGATTTATATTATTCTATATCGGTAATATAAATATTTCTAAACTCAATAGGACCTCCCTCGCTCTGCAAAGCAATGTAACCCTCTGTATGCTCACCTGTACACTCGTTGAGGAGTTTGCCGTTTACATACGATGTAATGGTTCGACCCTTGCAGATAATCTCGGCAGTATTCCACTCTCCTACCGCATTCTCGGCATCACCTGAACGATCCTTAACAGGGAAATCACCCACGCACTCAACCTCCGAAATCTTTGCTCCGCCAAGCATCACATAATCGCCCGCCTTACCACTACAAAGCTGATACTCAATAGCCTCTGGCCACACTCTGTCGCCATCTTGTACACGCTGGAAGATACCGCTATTGCTACCCTCGCCTACCCAACGCCACTCTACGTGGAGCTTATAGTCGCCATACTTCTGCTCGGTACGCATATAACCAAAAGGCTTACCCTCGATAAGGATATTTCCCTCCTTGTTAATCTTATAAACATCAACGGTACGCACGCTACCATTCTCCAATACGAAAACCCAATTGTTGAGGTCACGACCATTGAAAAGCTCCGTTTTGTTGGGAGCCACTGCACAAGAACTTAAAAGCATCGCAAAAGATGCAGCAATTAATGTAAATTTTGCATTCATCGGAAATATGTTTTATTAATAATATCTAACACAAAAATAAGCATTAATTCCCATTCTACGGCATATTTTACATTCTTTTTGGTTATATTTGTGGAGTTTTAGGTATAGTAGCAAGGAATAATTAAATTAAAACCTCAATAGTATGAAAAGATTTTTTACAATTTTGATTGCCGCCCTGTTTATCAGCGGCTCTTCTTGGGCATATAATCGCGAGATTGTAGCCGTTCACAGCAAAGCTATGGATAAAGACATTTTGGTTACGGTATTCCTTCCCGATGATTACCACAAAGCCGAGAAATTACCCGTCGTTTATCTTTTGCACGGTTACAGTGGCTGCAACAAGGATTGGGACGAGATGGGACAAGCTGGCCCTTTGGCCGACAAGCACAACGTGATTTTGGTACTTCCCGACGGTGGATACGATAGCTGGTATTGGGATAGCCCCATCAACCCAAAGCACAAATACGAGACTTTTGTTGCAGGTGAAGTGGTAAGTTACATCGATTCACACTACAAGACAATTGCAGATCGCTCGGCTCGTGCCATTACAGGTCTTTCGATGGGTGGTCACGGTGCGCTCTATTTGGCCATTCGTCATCAGGATTTGTTTGGTGCAGCGGGCAGCACATCGGGAGGTGTGGATATTCGCCCATTCCCTAAGAATTGGAATATGACAAAATGGATTGGCACAATCGACGAGCACCCTGAGTATTGGGAGAAATACACAGTTACAAATATGGTTGACCAGCTTAAACCCAACCACTTGAAGCTCATCATCGATTGCGGTACAGAGGATTTCTTCTACAAGGTTAACTGCGAACTTCACGAAAAGTTGTTGGCAGCAAAGATTCCACACGATTTCTATGTTCGCCCGGGAGCTCACAACTGGCCTTACTGGCGCAACTCTATCAAATTCCAAGTATTGTATTTCAGCAACTTCTTCGAGGCTGAGGCTGCAAAAAAGGCTGCTGCTGAAAAGAAATAAGCTAAATAATCATTAACACGGACTCAATGAAAAAGATTTTATTGCTACTCGTTGCAACCATCGCAATATGTTCCGTATCGGCAAAAGATGATGGACGCGAGGAGGTGCGCAAACGCAACAGATATGAGTTGGCAGAGCGATTCACTGCCAGCAAATTGCAGAATATGCTCTTCTCGACGACCATCGACCCACATTGGTTCAAATCGGGTGAGAAGTTTTGGTATAGCTACAAGACAAGCAACGGAACGAAGTGGTATGTAGTTGACCCCGCCACGAAAAAGCGTGAGCCACTATTCGACCACGAGAAGTTGGCTTCGCAACTAAGTGAGATTGTGAAAGACCCATTCATAGCCGAGCAGTTACCTATCTACAATTTGGAGGTTGATGAAGATGGCCGCACATTCACTTTCCAAGTAAGCTCATCGCAAGATGCCAAGCCCAAGAAGCTCTCAAAAGAGGATTCATTGGCAGGCAAGAAACCTAAGAAGGCAAGCGGTAAAGAGATTTTCTATTTCTCATACGACAGCAAGACTAAGGAACTTACCCACCTTAAAGACAAAGAGAAGGAGACAAAGCAGTTGCATTGGGCATCGGTTTCACCCGATGGCAAGACCGTTGTTTATGCAAAGGATTTGAACCTCTACCGTATGTCGCGCGAGGATTACGAGAAACTCAAAAAAGATGAAAAGGATAGCACCGTAACCGAGATTCAAATCACAACCGACGGTGTGGAGCACTTCGGCTATGGTCAGCCATACAGCCTACTCAACACCGATACACTCTGCAACGGTAAGCGTCGTGGTGCATATGGAGTGTGGTCACCCGACTCTCGTTACTTCGCAACGGTCTTGACCGACTCTCGCAAGGTGAAGGAGTTGTGGGTTATCAATGCATTGGCTAATCCTCGCCCGACACTTGAAACATACAAATACACTATGCCCGGTGACAAGGAGGCTCCGCAATATCACCTCTACCTGTTCGATATGAACGACAACTCTCGCAAGGAGATTAAGACTGGCCGTTTCAAAGACCAAACTTTGTCTATTGCACGTCGTCCTCGCGAGCATAAGCAGCGTCATCTGTACGACCAGCCTAACATTTGGTTGGGAGACAATAATCGTATGTTTGTAACCCGTTCAAGCCGAGACTTGCACCGCATTGACATCTGCTCTTATACCATCGGTCAGGATTCTATATGCCCTATTATCGAGGAGCGATTGAACACTTATATCGAAGTTCGCCCATTGGCTGGTGTGAACAACGGCAAGGAGTTGATTCAGTGGAGCGAGCGTGATGGCTGGGCTCACCTATACCTTTATGACGACAAGGGAACGCTAAAACGCAAGCTCACCGAGGGTGCTTGGCACGTTCACGAGATATTGAAGGTTGACGAGAAACACCGAGTTGTATATTTTACTGGTATGGGACGCGAGAAGGGCGAGAATCCATACTATCAGCACCTATACTCGGTTAGTCTCGATGGTGGCGAGGTAAAACTTCTCAACAAGGGAAATCACTTCCACGACCCAATAGTTGACGATGCCTGTCGTTACTTTGTGGATAATTATTCGCGTGTGGATACTATTCCAGAAACCGCTCTCTACGACTGTTTGGGCAACAAACTTATGACTTTGGAGTCGAGCGACTTCTCGCAGCTTTTAGCCAACGGATACAAATTCCCAGAGACATTCACGGTTAAGGCTGCCGACGGTGTTACTGATTTGTATGGCGTGATGTACAAGCCTTTCGACTTCGACCCAAACAAGAGCTATCCTATTGTGGATTATGTATATCCGGGCCCACAGGTTGAGGCTACTCAATATCCATTTACCCGTATGACAGCTCGCACCGACCGTTTGGCTCAGGCTGGATTTATTGTAATTTCGGTTGGTAATAGAGGAGGTCACCCCGACCGCTCGAAGTGGTATCACAACTACGGTTACGGTAATTTGCGTGATTACGGTTTGGCTGACCAAAAGGCAGCTATCGAGCAACTTGCAGCCCGCCATAGCTTTATTGATATCAATCGTGTGGGTATTCACGGACACTCAGGAGGTGGATTTATATCAACCGCAGCCATTCTGCAATATCCCGACTTCTTCAAGGCGGCTGTATCGTGCGCAGGAAACCACGATAACAAGATATACAACCGCTGGTGGAGCGAGACTCATCACGGCGTGAAGGAGAAGGTTAGCGACAAGGGTGACACAACATTTGTATATCACATCAGTAGCAACCCCGAAATTGCACGTCGCTTGAAGGGTCATTTGCTTTTGATTCACGGTGAAATTGACAACAACGTTCACCCGGGCAATACATCACGCGTGGTCGATGCTCTGATTCGTGCAAACAAGCGTTTCGATATGTTGTATCTGCCAACTCAGCGTCACGGATTTGGAGATATGAACGAGTATTTCTACTGGCGTATGGTGGATTACTTTACCGATTATTTGATTGATGGTCGCCAGACTCAGGTAGATATACCACAGAGGTAATAATAAGGTGTGAATATGTATAAGAACATAATTATTTTGGTAGCAGCCCTCCTTTCGTTGGGCTGCTCTCCTTTCAACAAGGATTGTGTGGCAGTGTGTGGAGACGATAAGGTGTGGATTATCGATTTCTCTAAATCGGAGGGCACAGATAGAAAAGAGGTGTGGTTTTGGCAAGCCGACAAAAGCGTTAAGGGCCTACCTGCGGAGTATATCGACCGCCTGCAAAGTATCGATGAGTGTAAGGCTGTGGATAACAATACCAAGATGCTTATCACCTCTTCGAGCAGTAGCTGCCTATTGATTGATATTCCTACAAAGGAGGTGCTTTTCTATGCAAAGGTTACCAATGCTCATTCGGCCGATTTGCTCCCCAATGGGCGCATCGCAATAGCACTTTCAGTCAATAATAGCGGAACGGGTAACGCATTGGAGCTATACGATGTTAACCAACCTGAAAAATGCATTTTCCGCGACTCATTGTATTCAGGTCACGGAGTTGTGTGGAATCCTCAGCGAGAGAGTTTATTTGTATTGGGATACAAGGAGTTGCGCGAGTATAAGCTAAAAGATTGGCAGAGCCAAACACCTTCGCTCGATAGAGTGGCTGAGTGGGAACTTCCAATCAACTCGGGACACGACCTTTCGCCTGTTGGAGATGACAGAATGCTTATTTCGGGTCGAGAAGGCGTTGTATGGTTTGATATCGAGAAGCAGGAATTCTCGCCATTTGAGCCACTTAAAGATGTGCGAGGAGTAAAATCTGTGAATCTTGACCCCAAGACCAATAGATTGATTTTCACCAAAGGCGAGACAAGCTGGTGGACACAAAATATCTATCAAAAGAATCCCGACCGCACGGTAAGAATCGACAGCGTAAGATTGTACAAAGCTCGCCCGCTAAGGTTTTAGTGAAGTTTCATAAAGCAATAGCCCAACTTTCAGGAAGTTGGGCTATATCTATATTTGGTGCAATTTGACGCAAGTCAATTTTGAATTCTAAATTCCAATGCCAAACGCCAAAAGAGCTGCACCGCTAAATAAAAATCGTATAAGGCGAGGTATTTTGAGGCTGCACGTAGTTCAAGAATCCGCAGTTTACTTGGCGTAAATGAGGAATTCGAGAACAAGGCAGACGCCAAAAGAGCCGCATTATACGGTTTTTACTATATTTCGTGTGATAATGAAGGTGGCACAGCCCCACTCATATCGAAATCACCCCATCGCTCGGCCACATAATCAAGAGTTGAGTTAATCTCGTCAACATCGAAAAGGGTCACCAGCTTTAAGCGTGTAGATTTGAAATCGGGGAGTCCCTTAAAGTAGTTTGACAGATGGCGACGCATCTCCAATACACCTACCCTATCACCCTTTATTTCAAGCGATTTAGCAAGATGCTGTTTGGCAATTGCGACACGCTCGACGACCGACGGCTGAGGCATCACCTCTCCCGTCTGCATAAAGTGTTTAACCTCGCGAAAAATCCACGGACGACCGTATGTCGCACGCCCTATCATCACACCATCAACCCCATAATCATCAAACATCTGCTTGGCCTTTGGCCCCGAATCAACATCGCCATTTCCGATAATCGGAATCTCGATTGATGGGTGATGCTTCACTTCGCCAATAAGAGTCCAATCGGCCTCGCCACGATACATTTGTGAGCGAGTACGACCGTGAATCGTAAGAGCTGCAATGCCAACATCTTGCAAACGAAGTGCAATCTCCATAATATTTTTCGTCTCCTCGTCCCAGCCCAAACGAGTTTTAACCGTTACGGGAGTAGATACTGCCTCGACAATATGGCGGGTCATCTCGACCATAAGTGGTACGTCGCGCATCATACCCGACCCAGCACCACGACCTGCAATTTTCTTTACGGGGCAACCGAAGTTGATATCGATAAAATCGGGGTGAGCAGTCTCGGCAATGCGGGCAGCTTCGACCATAGGTTCTATGAGATGGCCATAAATCTGGATTCCGACGGGTCGCTCGGCCTCGTCGATATTGAGTTTTGCGCGTGACTTCCACGCATCACGAATCAATCCGTCCGACGAGATGAATTCGGTAGTCACCACATCAGCACCAAATTGCTTGCACATATAACGGAATGAAGGATCGGTAACGTCCTCCATAGGTGCTAAAAATAACGGATTTTCGCCCAAATCAATATTACCAATCTTCATACGTTTATGCGAGTTGTTTTGCGTTGTAGGTAACCAATAATTTATCTATACGAGCTTTATCCATATCGACAACCTCGAAATCAAATTCGTGCCAAGAGAATCGTTCTCCCACCTCTGGAACGTGCCCTAAAATGTCGAGCGTAAGGCCACTTACGGTATTATAATCGGAATGAGAGAAACAATCTTCCAAATCGAAGTGCAACAAGAAATCGTAGAACGGACATTGTCCATCAATTAGACACGAGCCATCGGCGCGAACTACAATATTAGGCTGCTCACTCTCGCCGAGCATATCGCCCACAAGAGCCTCCAACACATCACGAAGGGTAATAACGCCCTGCGTCAAACCGAACTCATCACACACGATACCATAACTCAAATGCTCGGCTCGCATCTGCTCCAATGCATTATAGACTTCGGTGTATTTATGGAAGAATTTAGGAGCACGGATTATACTTTCAATCTTAAAATCTGCTTGATTCACTGTGGCGAATAACTCCTTCAAAAATACCACACCCAACAATTTATCGGGATTGGAATCAATTACAGGATAGATTGAGTGGGGGGCTGCGGATACTACATCACGAATCTCGGCAGCCGACATCGATATATCAATCCAAACCAAATCGTGGCGAGGAGTCATAATAGAGCCAATAGTACGGTCACCCAACGAGAATACTCTATCCACAATACGCTGCTCAACCTCCTGTACCTCTCCACACTCCGTACCCTCTTGGATAATAGATTTTATCTCGGCCTCCGATACCGTACTCTCGACCTCGTGCAAACGTAACACCTTTGCCACGATGTCGATACTCTTCGACAGCAACCACACAAAGGGTGAGGCCAAAACCGATAGGTAGTGCATTGGCGCAGCTACAATTTTAGCCACATTTTCGGCTGCACTCATTCCGATTCGTTTTGGCACCAATTCGCCAAAAACAATCGAAAGATAAGTTACAACCACAACAATAATTGTAGGAGCTATGATTTGAGCAGTGGAATCCGACACGCCCCAGCCTGCAAGCAACGACGCAAAATCATCAGATAACGTGGCTCCTGAATAGATACCAGTAAGAATTCCGATAAGAGTTATACCAATTTGTACGGTCGATAGGAATTTATCCGAATCTTCCGCCAACGCTAAGGCTCGTTTTGCTGATTTACTGCCCTGCGCAGCCTGAACACGAAGATTCGACTTGCGGGCCGAAATCAGCGCAACCTCAGCCATTGAGAAGACTCCATTGAGCAGGATAAGCAGTATAATTATATAAATTTCCATTGTAAGTTTATGAGTGTTTTGCAAAGATAGCTATTTTCTCAACAATTTTAATTATTTTTGCACGCTGATAATAATAACGCTCTATTGCAAACGTTATTATTAGGCATTTTTGGCTACATTCTAACCAAACGAGGCCAAAAGAAAGTTACCATTAAAGACAAATAACACATATGTTGAATTATTTTTTACAGACAGAGAATATCGACAACCTCATAGTCCCCGACAGTGTTCAGAAGGCACGTTTTGAGCAAGCTGTGAAGGAGTTGGCCAACCTTGACGTGAAAGTCATTTGGCAGGATATGATGGAGTGGATTATTTGGACTGGAATCAAGGTCTGCATTTCGCTGGTGATTTTCTATGTAGGTCGTTGGATACTCACTCGCCTAATTAATATTGTCGATGCATTCCTCACTCGTCGCAATATAGATGCTTCGCTCCACTCTTTTGGCAAGACTGCAACCAAAGTGATTGGTTATATAGTTATCTTTATAGTTATATTCAACGTTCTCGGATTTGAGTCATCATCTGTGCTGGCGGTATTTGCATCGATGGGTTTGGCTGTCGGTATGGCATTGAGTGGCACGTTGCAGAACTTCGCAGGTGGTATTCTGATTTTGGTATTGCGTCCATACAGAATTGGTGATTACATTGAGGCTCAGGGAGTAAGTGGAACAGTAGTTGACATTCGCTTGTTTACCACAATGATTCACACAGCCGACAAAAAGACAATTTACATTCCCAACAACTCTATTTCAACATCGATAATCAACAACTTCTCAACCTCGAAAACTCGTCGTTGCAGTTGGAAAGTATCGGTTTCCTATGGTGATAATTACGACGAGATACGTACTGCAATGCTCGACATTATCACACGCGACGGCAGAGCATTAACCGACCCTGCTCCATACGTTAGAATTGACGCATTGGCCGATAGTGCCGTTGTGATTGAGGCTCGTGCTTGGGTTAACAATGCCGACTTTTGGGGATTGTACGACGATGTGACAGAGGCATTCTACAAGGAGTTGCCAAAGCACGGAGCAAACTTCCCATTCCCTCAGTTAGATGTACATCTCACAAAAGAGTAGAACCTGCGGGGGGGGGCGAAAGCAAAACTGAAATTAATTACAAACAAAACATAAAGATTACAACAATGGAATTCAAAGAAATTTTGGCCATCTCTGGTATGCCCGGACTTTATAAGTACGTTGCACAATCAACCAAAGGTATTATCGTTGAGTCACTCGCTGATGGTCACCGTATGAATGCATCTGCAACATCACGCGTAAGCGCACTATCGGAGATTTCGATGTTTACCGAGGGTGAGGATATCGCTCTTGCCGATGTATTTACTCGTATGTATGAGTACAACTCTGGCAAAGAGGGTCTTTCGCACAAGGAGTCTGCCGATAAGATGAAGGCTTACTTTGCAGAGGTGTTGCCTGAGTACGATCGCGAGCGTGTTCACGTTTCGGATATCAAGAAGGCTCTCTCTTGGTACAATATTTTGGTAGCAGCAGGACTTAAAGAGTTCAAGTTGCCTGAGCAGCCAACAGCAGAGGAGGAGTAATTCTCTACATTGCAAAGGTTATAAGGGTTTGTCCAACAAGCAGGTTGTGCAAACCCTTTTTACTTGCAGTTCGGATAAAAAACGAGGAAAAAAGGCATTTTAGCTTCGAAAAAGCGGAATTCACACTGCGTAAAAGGACTTTTGAGGGCAATCGCAACGCAAAAAACGCTCTGTTAGATAACTTATTTTATTGTACCTCTTCCACATTTACAATTAATTCGTATATTTGGTAAACAAAACATCTACGATTATGCTAACACGCCTATCTAAACTATTTCTATTGTTGACATTCTTAGCAATAGCGACCGTCTCATTTGCGCAAAAACGGACTCCATTCTTTGTTCAAATCTCCGACCCACAGCTCGGTTTTATAACCAATACGCAGGACTTCTCGGCCGAAGTAGAGCTTATGAAACGCATCACCGAGAAGGTGAACAATCTCCAACCCGACTTTGTGGTTTTTTCTGGTGATTTAGTAAATTGGTGGGACAACGCAAGTATGCTCGAAGGATTCAAAAAGATGCGTGGAGAGTTTGACAAAAAGATTCCTTTATATTATGTCCCAGGAAATCACGATGTAGATCACCACGCACCAGCCGAGAATGTCGCAGCATTTATCGACCGCTACGGCCACGACCGTTTTGTTCACAAAGCCAAAGATTACACCGTAATTGGCTATAATTCGTGCGTAATAAAGGCTGCTACCGCGGCCGAAGCTGATGAGTATGCTTGGATAGAAAAAGTATTAAAGCGCGCTCGCAAGAACAAACCTATAATCTTAGTGGCACACCACCCTATGTTTTTAAGCGATCCTAATGAAGCCGAGAGATACGAGAACATTGGAGTCGAGTTAAGAAAAAAATATCTGGCTCTATTTGAGCAATATGGTGTGGACCTCGTATTATCGGGACATCTGCACTACTGCGCACAAGGTCAATACAAGGATATAAAATTTGTAACCGCAGGCCCAGCAGGTCGTCCCTTTGGTCAGACAAAATCGGGAGTAGAGATTATCACAATCAAAAGTGGCGTTGCAGAGGCCACATATTACGCTGTTGACGATATTCCGCAATCAATCGAATAAAAGCTAATTGCAAGTAAAATTCAATTGCAAAATATAAGCGGATAACACAAACGTTATGATACAAAAAACGGCTGTCCAACAAGTTTGTCGGACAACCACATCTATCTCAGAAGTTGTATAACAAGAGCTATTTTTAGGCCCTCGAAGCCCGACAAACCGCAGCATACTATGGGTATGTGAGGATTTTGAGGGCAAGAGAAACAACAAAAGAGCCTTGTTAGACAGCTTCTTTTACATATCAGTCCAAAGATAATTACTTCTTTATATACGGAGCAACGCTTGTTACCGAAGGGTTCTTATCGAGAGTAATTTGTGGCCAACCATCAATCCAAACCACCCTATCCATATACATCTTACGACCAGCATTTGGAGCGTTAACATCGTAACCGTGATAGAAAATCCAATCTTGACCCTTATCATCAGTGATAATCTGCGAATTGTGGCCTGGCCCTTTAACGTGTGAATCACTTGTCAAAAGAATCTCATAATGGTTATCCAACATCTTACGACCCTGCTTATCAACATAAGGCCCATATAGCGATTCACTACGGGCCACAACAGTTTGATATGTACTGTTCAAGCCTTCGCAACAACGACCAACCGAAGCAAAAAGATAGTAATAATTACCGTGCTTGTGGATATATGTGCCCTCGAATGCATTACCCGCAATACGAGTGATATCCTTCAAATCTATCACTTCTAAGCCATCGTCAGAAAGTTCTGTAATATAGATTCCGAAGAAACTGCCCCACGCCAAATATTTGCGTCCTTTCTCTTGGAATATTACAGGGTCAATAGAGTTTTCTACACCCACATCTTTCGAGCCAAACAACCTTTTAGGATTAGTATATGGGCCCTCGGGTTTATCCGACACCGCTCGGCAAATGCAAGACTCCCAATGAGCTCCCCAACGTGACTCCGAAAAATAGAGAACGTATTTTCCTTCGATATAGTTGATATCTGGGGCCCAGATAGCTCCATTCTCAACATACATAGGCACTTTATCCTGCTCGAATGCACCTCCCAAATACTCCCAATTCACCATATCGGTTGATTTATAGACAGGTAAATTCTTATTGCGCCAAGTAGCATAGGCATAGAAAGTTCCGTCTTTGGCGCGGATAACAGTTGGGTCTGGTGCGTTATTGTCAATAACAGGGTTAGTGTAGGTTGCAGTATAGCTATCGCCGCCGACACTCACACAAGAACTTAATACCAACCCTACGGCACTCAATATCAAAAATACGATTCTCATATTTAGGTCATTTTTATTTGGTTAAAATGATTATAAGCCGTTTCTTACATACGTTGTGGGACATCAATACCCAACAACTTCATTGCTCGACTAATCACACGCGCAACCTGCGAAGCCAACATCACACGCATACGACGCTTCTCGACGTCCTCCTCGCGAAGGATTGAGTGGTCGTGATAGTAGCCGTTGAAGGTCTTGGCCAAATCATACGCATAAGCAGCAATAACAGATGGAGAGAAGCTCTCAGCAGCAGAATTTACAATGCTTGGGAACTCTGTAAGCGACTTGATAATCTCAATCTCCTCGGGCAGAAGTTCAGTGCAAGCGTGCGATGAATAGTCAATACCTGCCTCGTCAGCCTTACGCAAAATTGAGCATATACGAGCGTGAGTATATTGGATAAATGGGCCAGTATTTCCGTTGAAGTCAATTGACTCGCGTGGGTCGAAGAGCATTGTCTTCTTGGGATCTACTTTCAAAATAAAATACTTCAAAGCTCCCAGACCAACCATATTACAGATAGCATTTGCCTCCTCATCGGTGCAGCCGTCCAACTTACCCAACTCGTTAGACATCTCACGAGCAGTATCGACCATATCGGCAATCAAATCGTCGGCATCGACAACAGTACCCTCACGCGACTTCATCTTGCCCTCTGGAAGCTCCACCATTCCATAAGAGAGGTGATAGATATTATCGCTCCAATCGTAGCCCAACTTCTTCAAAACGAGCTTCAAAACTTGGAAGTGGTAATTCTGCTCATTACCCACAACATAAATCATATCGTCGAGCTTATTCTCCTCGAAACGGCTGAGTGCAGTACCCAAATCCTGAGTCATATATACCGATGTACCATCACCTCTAAGCAACAACTTCTGATCCAAGCCATCGGCTGCAAGGTCAATCCATACCGAGTTATCCTCCTTACGGAAGAATACGCCCTTGTCCAAACCATCTTGAACAAGGCTCTTACCCAAAAGATAGGTCTGCGACTCATAATATACCTTATCGAAATCAACGCCCAAAGCCTTATAGGTAACATCGAAGCCATCGTAAACCCAGCCATTCATAGTCTGCCACAACTCATAAACATCAGCGTCCTTAGCCTCCCACTTACGTAACATCTCCTGTGCCTGCAACATTATAGGAGCCTGTTTCTTAGCCTCGTCCTCGCTCATACCACCAGCAACCAGCTCTTTAATCTGCTCCTTGTAGTGCTTATCGAACTCAACATAATATTTGCCCACCAAGTGGTCGCCCTTCATACCCGAAGATTGAGGAGTCTCGCCCTGACCATACAACTGCCAAGCGAGCATCGACTTGCAGATATGAATACCTCTATCATTCACCAAGTTAACTTTGATTACATTGTGACCATTGGCTTTGAGAATCTGCGCCACAGAGTAACCCAACAAATTGTTACGGATATGACCCAAATGGAGAGGTTTATTGGTATTAGGCGAAGAGTACTCAATCATAATGGTACGACCCGAAGGCTCTGCCTGACCAAAATTCTTGTTTGCAACAACCTCCGCGAAACACTCAGACCAGAAAGATGGAGCGATTGACAAATTCAGGAAGCCCTTGATTACATTGAACCCACTAATCTGAGGGTTGTTTGCAACGATATGCTCTCCAATTTCGGTAGCAGTAGCCTCGGGAGACTTACGGCTCATCTTCAAAAGAGGAAACGTCACCAACGTATAATCACCCTCAAACTCCTTGCGGGTCTTTTGAATTTGCAACTGCGCGGGATTCACTGCGCCATACAATGCCTCGACTGTTGAGGCCACAATTTGTGAAATAAAAATCTCGGTATTCATATATAATATTTTACTCTTATTTCTTGATTGAACATTTTGCTTTGCAAAATTAGCATTTTTCAGTGAATATGCCACCATACAAGGCAGGAAATCGATTTTTAGTGTACACCTTTTGGGTAAAAATCGGAACTTTGTGCTATCTTTACACAAACAAACAATAAAATCCATAGGCAATGCTCCAATTAATACTTCTTATTATATTGTCACTTACATTAAGCTGTTGCGGAGAAATTGACTCCCCGCCACCTCAAAGCGCAGTACCAGAAGCTACAAATATCGCCATTGCCGACCTTCGCAAATTAGTCTATGGCAGGAACGTATATATCGAGGAGTCGCTCATCGTTGGTGGATACATCACATCAAACGACAAGGCTTCAAATTTCTACAAAACTTTCATCATCGAAGATGCAACCTCGGCAATCGAGGTTATGGCTGGCCTATACGACCTACACAACATCTATCCCGAGGGTTACTATGTGACGCTCAAATTGAAAGATTGTTACATAGCAACGCACTTTGGAGTATTGCAGGTTGGTCGAAAGGCCGAATCATATAGCAACTATCCCACCGAATATTTCGCATCGCGCGTGCTACTCAATAGGCACGTTACCCGCTACGATGTAAGGAATCCAATTTCGCCAAAACCATACGCCATAAAAGATTTTCAGCAAGCAGATTGTGGTCGTTTGGTTTCGATTGGGGCATTACACAACGTAAACGACAAATACAAAGAGATATTTAACTTGAATGAAGATGGTGAGTGGTCGGGGTACAACTTATTTGCCGATGACAACGGCAATATGATTGCGGTTTACACCTCCAACTACGCCAGCTATGCCAACGACAAACTACCCGATGCGAAGGTTGCCATAACAGGAATATTGCAATATGGGAAGTTGGGGTCGCAAGAGATGTTTATGATTAAGATGCGAGATAAGAATGACTGCAAATCTGTTAATTAAACATATACTACGCCATCTGCCAATCGCTTTGGCTTTACTATGCGGTTGCAGCAAGGATAACCCTGTTCCCGCTTATTCTGACAAGCCACAGGGGCTTATCACCATAGCACACTTAAAGACATTAGCCACAAGCGAATCGCGCACCATTACAGAAGATATATCAATCGAGGGATTTGTGGTTGCCAATGACCTTTATGGAGAGTTCTATAAGAGCATTGTACTCTGCGACAAGAGTGGAGGTGTGGAGATTTCGTTAGACCTTCGCTCCACCGCAAAAGTATTTCCAAATGCGACAAAAGTGATTGTACATTGCACATCGCTCACTATCGGCAACTATGCTGGGCGTGTTATGCTTGGCTCTGCATCTGACGATTACGCAGTTGGCCGCATCAAGGAGAGTGACCTTGCTCGGCATTTTTCGATAGACAAGCTTTCGGCACAGGTAATCGAGCCTACTCGGACAACTATTCCCGAAATCTCACCGACGCTGATAGGAAATTATATCGAAATAGAAGATGTCGCATTTAGCGAAGATGGCTCGCACAGGTGGTGTGATACTGATTCCGAAACGGGCAAGCCAATAACAACCGAAAGAGAACTCTACGACAAGCAAGGCAACTCGATTTTGGTTAGAACAATTGCTCAATGCAGTTATGCCAATGAGACACTTCCCAAAGGTCGAGGACGAATACGAGGCATCATTGAAAAACAGAATAACCGCTACTCTCTTCGCGTTGTCAATCGACAATTCGATTTTAGAGAGTAACGGCTATATACGATTTGCAGTTGAATCAATTTGGGCAAAATCCATTCGCCAAAATATAGCTACTTCTGCAATGCTTCCCAAAGCATATCTTTAAGTTTAGCGATATTCATATTTGCCACCGACGAAATAAATACCGAAGGAATACCCTCTGGCAATGATGGACGCATCTGTTCAATCAACTCCTCGTCTAACATATCGCATTTGGTGATTGCCAAAAGACGTTGTTTATCCAATAGTTCGGGATTATACTGTGTAAGCTCACCCAACAAAATTTCATACTCCTTAGCCAAATCATCGCTATCGGCTGGTACCATAAACAGCAATACCGAGTTGCGCTCAATGTGGCGTAAGAATCGAGTTCCCAAGCCTTTACCCTCGTGAGCTCCCTCGATAATACCCGGAATATCAGCCATCACAAATGACTTATGGTCACGCACCTCCACAATTCCCAAATTGGGTTCAAGGGTCGTAAATGCATAATTAGCAATCTT
Organism: Alistipes sp.; assembly: GCA_017465605.1. Taxonomy (GTDB): domain Bacteria; phylum Bacteroidota; class Bacteroidia; order Bacteroidales; family Rikenellaceae; genus Alistipes. The sequence continues at coordinate 130,801 of JAFTVW010000005.1, read as the reverse complement.
TGGCTTGGCCGCCGATACAACCGACAAAAGTGTACTCTTACCCGCATTGGGGAATCCCACCAAGCCCACATCGGCCAACACCTTCAACTCCAAAATAAAAGCACCCTCGTCGCCCTCCTCACCGGGCTGCGCATATCGTGGAGCTTGATTTGTAGCACTCTTAAAATGCCAGTTACCCAAACCACCTCGGCCACCTTTCAATAGCACAAGTTTTTCACCGTGCTCGGTAACTTCGCCAACATACTCAATCGAAGTATTGCCCTCCTCGTCCTCTACCAAACGGCGAGCAACAGTTCCCAATGGTACAGGAATCACAATATCCTCGGCATCTTTACCCGTCGAGCGAGCTCCGTGACCATTCTCACCATCTTCGGCAAACTGGTGACGCTGATATTTGAGGTGAATGAGTGTCCAATACTGACGGTCACCCACCAACACAATGCTACCACCCTTGCCTCCATCGCCTCCGTCGGGGCCTCCAAATGCCACAAATTTCTCACGACGGAAATGGCAAGAGCCTGCGCCTCCGTGACCAGAGCGAGCAAATATTTTCACATAATCGACAAAGTTTGAACCTGCCATATTATACTATTTTTCAGAGTTTATCAATCTACAATTTACTGCTGCACCAAGTTTTGCAACACTTTACTGCGCAAAGATACATTTTTCCCGCCAATATGCCAAAACTATGGTATTTTAGAACTTCCACGACACTACGCCATAATAGGTACGAGGATAGGAATATGTGATGTTGTTTGGAAGCGGAGCATATACTCGTTGCGATGCACTCATATAATTTCTAATGCGCAACTGCTCATAACCACCATACACAATATCGCGGCTATCCAAAAGATTCCTAACCGAAAGCGTGAGCGACAAACGCTTACCTCTGATATTAAACCATTTCGAGAGTGAGGCATCAACAGTTACTGCGTCATTGAGTCGTTGTTGCGACATAAACTCCCGATATATCTCCTCCGATGCAGAGGCTTGACGAGCCACACGCTCTGTGCGCCTTACAAACGACACATCGGCATATCGGCCTGCAACTGCCTGCACACTACACGAAGCAGCCCAACCCCTATAATTGAGGTAATTCAACGCCATCACACCACTCAGTTGAGGAGCTCCACCCACATTACAATCGCCCACGAAACTCTCTGAATTTTCACAAATCACACTATTGTCGGCATCGGAATAGTGATTGATTATTGGATTTTCAGTATATATATGACGTGCTGCCGCAACAGCAGCCGACAAAGTAAGACGACGTGATAATTTTATCTTTGTGGCCAACTCCGCTCCATAGCTCATCGTGGCCAAATCCGATATCACCATATCACAATACTCGGCCGATAAATCGTCATATGTACGCAGACTACTTGTTTGATTCTGTCGTGATATGGCATAAGCAGTAACTACCATATTCACCGCATCGGAGCTATATTTATAATTCAACTCTGCGGCAAGGTGTGATTCTAGCGCGGGATTATCAATAAACCGATTATTATACTCCGGATTCAAAAACATATCCTCCACATCGGCACACTTTCCAGCAGCCGCTACGCTAATATTAAAAATACTACTTGGCGAAAAATTATATCCCACCAATGCCTTGAAAACATAGGGAGCAAAACTCTCTGCGCGTGAACGACCAAAAGAGTTGTCACCTGCAAAAATCTCCTTTTCGTAATAGCCTTTGCGGTGGAACGAATGATTTGCAATCTGCAACAAAGCGTTGAGTTGCCAATGACCTGCCCTATACTCAATCGCCGCATCAGCCGAATACGCCATCTCCAAAAGTGCATAATCATAAGAGAACTTATCGCCCTCTCCCACCCTCCGATTGGGATCACGCAGATTATTTTGCAAATTGCGAGAGAAGGTATCGTCGTCCATCAGATAGTAATCTATATCGTCAAGATAAGCTGCACCAAGCATATCGCCCAAACGTTTGAAATTTCGGGAAGAGTTATACATTGCCCGCAAACCATACTTTACCAACAAACCATTAGCTATATCACTTTGGAATCTCAACGACACCTCCGCTCTGGCAACTCGCTCAACTCGCTCTTCAAGAGCATATATTGCGCCACGATTCGACATTGCGTTTTGATAATACATCTCGTTCCAATCAACCTGAGTATATCGCTCATTGCCTCTACGCCACTCATCGGCAACCGACTGTGCGACCGACTCATCGGCAAAATAGCTCGGCAAATAACGATAGTTATCGGGACGAGGAGTCATCGCTCCATACCACCCCAACGTAGAGTAACTACGCTCTGCATATCGACCACCTACCGCAAGTGTCATTTTGGTAGATTTACCCACCTCAGAGCCATACGACAACATAGCAAAATGCACGTAATCACGACGTACTCGTGAATTACGCACCTCTCCATTTTGACGGCCCCAATTCGGATTGTAGAGATTATCTCCCGTAAGGGTAAAAACCTCATTGACGCTACCCGATCTTAGACCTCGCTCGCCCAATCTTGCCAACACAAGCAAAGACAAATTGCCGCCCGATGCAAACTCTTTACCCAATCGCAAACCACAATCAACCGAATTATTAAACACACCTACCACATATAAATCGTCGCCCCCTCTGACAAGCGTATGCAAAGAGATGCTCCACCCGCGATTCATCATCGAATGTAGCGTTGCTCTAACTCCTCCCAAATATCCTCTACCCGAAAAGAATGTACCCAGATTTACCTCCGACAACGGGACACCCTGCATCGTCGAGAAATTATCGCTACCAGCAGCTATACTTGCATAATTGTCACTCGGAGAGATTCCACTTGTGCGAGACTCCGTAAGACCCAATCGACGCAGAATTGCAATATCACTACTCTGCATTGTGATTCCATCTAACCACACTCCTCGCTCGTAAAAGTCAAAACCTCGACGAGCCATATCGACAAACGCAAATCGATAATCGGTTATCTCGCCATACAAATCACCATCGTGCTGCCTAAGCAGATAAAATAGAGTAGTATCAGAATCTATTGCATCAATGGTCTCGCGTTCTGGATCTATCTTGTAAAGATAATAATCCTGCTCGGTCTGCTGCGCACATAGGCAAGAAACCGAGAAAAGCAATAGTATTGTGAGAATCGCTCGACGCATTGTGGGTTAGCATTTGTCGCGTTTATATGCTCTTTACAACATCGCAGAGCAATCGCCAAAACTTATCTACGGTCGCTATCTCTAATCTCTCATCGGGAGAGTGTACACCTCGAATTGTCGGGCCAAACGACACCATCTCCAATTCGGGATACTTCTCCAAGAACAGACCACACTCCAATCCTGCGTGTACTGCTCTTACGATTGGCTCTGTTGCAAACAAACGACGGTAACTCTCAACCGTGAGATTCAACAGTCGTGATGTCGGGTCGGGTGACCAGCCTGGATATCCGTCTGAGTGTTCGACCGATGCACCTGCAAGTACAAATACCGACTCTACCATAAGTTTAGCGTAAGTCTTTGCACTCTCGATTGATGAGCGTTGCGATGTGGTTACTATAACTTTTTCGCGACCGACAAATTTTACCGATGCCAAATTTGTTGAAGTCTCAACCAACCCCTTAACAGCTTGTGACATTGCCAACACTCCATTAGGTAGGCCAACCAATGCTCCAACTAAGTTGTGTTGTGCGCCCTCCTCCAAAACATCATCAACAGAAGGCATCTCCGATAATACCAATCGCATATTAGGCTCTGTCGGGCGATACTCCGATTTAACATCGTCGATAAATTTATTGCAATAAGCCCTAAAATCCTCGCTACGATACGATGGCACTCCAAATATCATATATGCCTCTCGCGGAATGGCATTTCGCAAATTACCGCCATCGAAGTAACTCAATCTACCCTCAAAATCCTGCTGAGCCTCAATCATAAGGCGAGCAGCTATCTTGTTTGAATTTGCACGACCCTTGTCAATATCATCGCCCGAATGGCCACCCAGCAGGTCCGACACATCGAAACGATAGAAATCATAACCTTTGGGAGCTGATTCGCGAGGGCAAGTAAAAGTAGCAATCGTATCGACTCCGCCAGCACAACCGATAAAAATCTCGCCTTCGTCCTCCGAATCAAGATTTATAAGATATTTGCCCGTAAGCATTCCCTCGCCAAGTTCGAAAGCACCTGTAAGTCCGGTCTCCTCATCAACGGTAAAAAGAGCCTCCAACGCTCCGTGCTCAACCTTTTCGTCGATAAGCATTGCCAAAGCCGCTGCCATACCTATTCCGCAATCTGCTCCGAGTGTAGTACCTTCGGCACGTACCCAACCATCTTCAATACGGGTCTTGATAGGTTGGCTCTCGAAGTCGAACACCACATCGGAGTTCTTCTCGCATACCATATCCATATGCGACTGCAAAATCACTGTCGGACGTTGCTCATATCCCGCAGTGGCAGCTTTGCGAATAACCACATTTCCTATCTTGTCGCGCTTCCACTCCAAAGAGTGCTGCTTTGCGAAGTCAATCAAAAACTCAATAATTTTCTCCTCCTTCTTTGAAGGACGTGGAACGCGAGTGATGTCGTCGAACTGTTCCCACACCAAACGCGGCTGTAAATCTCGAATATTTGCCATAAAATATAAAAATTGCTTTTTGCAAATTTACAAAATCCGAGCAGGATTTCCAATTTAATGATAGTTTTTATTAAATTTGCCTAAACAAATAGAAAAATCCGCTATGAAAAGATTTTTATTGACCACATTAGCCATTTTGGGTATCATCTCTTTTTCGCAGGCACAAAAGCCTCAGCAGAGTGTAAAATTGGAGGATATGACCTTCGTGCGCCAATCATTTGTGCGCAATTTCTACACCTCAAACAAGGTGATGAGTCAAATAAATATGGAGGGTACGAATCTTTTTCTACCCAACTCTGCTAATATTATTATCGAAAACAGAGGTACTGCCGCTCTACCTCAAATCAAACAACAAGGTCGCACGCTCCTTGTCGTATCAGCCGAGGCCAAAGAGGCTGCAACGCTGAGGGTTGGTGCATTTCACCCTTATCTATGCTATGAGGCACAATTCGCAGAATTAGACCCTACTGATGCCGCAGGCATTGAATTTTATGCAAACAACGGTAGCGGCGATATTATCAGAACTATATATTCTGACGGAAAGATTAAATCGCTCAAAATCACCAACGGCAAAGAGAGTATCTTGGCTGAAAAATCAACCTCAAAAAGCGACAAAATCAATCTTCGCCTGCAATATACTGGTCTTCGTTTTCACCTTTTCCGTATCTACGACGATGGCCGCGCAGAACTCCTATATAGCGTAAAGAACGATATGCGAAACATCGAAAGTTGCACTACGCACTCATTCGGAATCTATGTCGCGCCATCACAAGCAGGCCAAATCGCTATAACTAAGGCTCAAAGCCTACTCACTTGTGGCACAGGTCAGGCCGACCCTCAAATAGTGCAAACTACCGATGGAGAGCCTTTGATTCGTGATGGCCGTTTATATGTATGCTTTACATCTCGTGGTTTTGAGCAGATTCCCGACTCATATCAGGGTATGTATTCGCTCGATTTGACATCATTTGAGTTGCGTTTAGAGGGAGCTATGTTCTTCGGCAAGGGCGATGGTATAATGTATGGATTTCACGCTACAAAGGTGGTTTACGACCCGCAAAATGAGGAGTATTTGGTTATGACAACCACTCACGGCGACACCCACACTTTGGCCTACTGCTCAACTAAGGCCGACCTTCTGCACGGTATTCATTTCTTGGAGTGTACCGAGTTGGATTTCCCTCACAACTACACACGCGGCACAAAAGCCGAAATTAAATACAACACCGAAGACCCCGACTTCTTCTACGATGCAAAGGCTAAAAGATGGCGTTTGGCTTACTGCGCTCTTAAAGATAAATCGTATGTGACCTACCTTTGCGAGAGCAAGAATTGGAATGGCCCATACGTTCAGATTGCAGAATCTACCAAAAACAACAATACGGGTATCAGAATTACCACCGTAGGAGGCAAACGTTATGTGCTTAGTGGCGGTAGCGACACCACGTTCTACATCTACGATTACCCAACGCTCGACTACCTCGGCACATTCCAACAACAATATGCCAACGGAGGTTTTCGTGGCTGGCCCACAATCGTTCCTGTTCCATACGGCAATTATGAGCGATATTTATGGATAACATTCGATAGAGGAGCACAAACAGGCCGTTATTCATACGGTACACTCTACTTCTATTTGGGTGATAAAATGTGGAAAAAGGAGTAGCTATGGCCGAGAATCTTATAATAGCCAATGGTGGCAAGGAGGAGAAATATGCCCTTCTATATAAGCAGATTGTCGCTCTTATAGAGGGTGAACGCGACACGATTGCCAATATGGCCAACATAGCGGCAATGATACACTTTACGTTCAATTTCTGGTGGACAGGATTCTATCGTGTATGCGGCAAGGAGTTGGTGTTAGGGCCTTTTCAAGGGCCACTGGCGTGTAGCCGTATTGCCTATGGTCGTGGAGTATGCGGTACAGCGTGGAAAGAGCAAACGACGCAGGTGGTGCCAGATGTAGAGCAATTTCCAGGACATATTGCGTGCAGTTCACTCTCTCGTAGCGAGATTGTCGTACCAGTGTGGGACAACGAAAAGGTTATTGCCGTACTCGACATTGATAGCGAGCATTTGGCGACATTCGACAGCATTGACCAAGAGTGGTTAGAGAAGATTGTCAGGTTGTTATAATAGCGAACAACCAACATAAAACCGTCCCAATTGGTTTCACTTAACCATTTTGGGACGGTTTTTTAACTATCTTATCTTACTTATCCTTTGGCTTAAATATTCTATAACCAAACGACACAGCAAGCTTTAAGGGTATATCCTCCAATGAGCCATTAAATGGGTCGGGCTTTTCGTAATGCTCGTGCCCCTGAGGGTTCATCTCAATATCTCCATTCTTTCGGTATCGATTATACCACGACGATACTCTATCAAATGCAAACGATATATCGAAAATCCACCTTTCCGACAGCCAATGCGCCCAACCAGCACTCACTCCAAACGCAAGGCTGAAACCCTTACCATAATCGCTTTGGCGGCTAATGAAACGTCCATCAGCCCAAAATTGAGGTCTATTAAGGTCAAAGGCAATCATCGCCGCATTAGCACCCAAATACCAGCCACGAGTAGCCTGCTTGAAATAGTAGCGGTACTCACTCATTAACATACCAAACTGAGAGTGATTTCCATTCCATCGTCTCCACGGCGAGAAAGTAATATCAACCGACATAGTTGAATGTGGCGAGATAACCACCTCCAACTGCGGATTGATAACACCAACGGTAGCATATAGTGCGTTCATTTTTAGATAACCCTGAGAGTATGCGTTAACGCTCAACGTGAGAAACACTATGCCAACAAATATCTTTTTCAACTTCTCCATCGCCACAAAGGTAGTCAAAAAAGACCAAACGATAACATATTTCACACTCAAATACTCCAATTCAGCAGATTCCAGCCACTTATATCCCATTTGAGGAACAATATCATAGCAAAACATCACATAAAATATAGGTATAAAAATTTCCAGAAGATATTATAAAAAATATTGGCCGAAAATTTGGTTTATATTATAAACTACTTTATATTTGCATTACAAAAAAAAACACCCACCCTATCTGTACACCACAATACAGAGTCGGAGGGAACCACAAAACAAACCACAAAAAACAACAAAATTATGCAAAACAACAATTTTTCTGAGGCACAGAGCATAGAGCTCATAACCTCAATGATTCAAGACTCACGCGCACGTTTGGCCCGTAATTCAGGTACTCCATTTCTAATTTGGGGATACACGACAGTCGCAATCTCAATCCTCAATTATGTCCTATCCCAATACGACATACAATATTGGTGGCTATGGTGGCTTATTCCCATTATTGGCTGGGTAGGAATGATGATTTGGGGCAAGCACGACAACGGTGCAAAGAACTATATTGACCGCGTAATTTCGATTATTTGGTGCGTAATAGGCATCTCATTCTTTTGGATTATGTTTGCCTTCGTATATTACCACGCCCCCATTCTTTTCCTCGTGATACTGATGGCAGGAATGGGAACGACAATGACAGGATATATCATTCGCGACAGAGCCACACAAATCGGTGGAATAGCAGCTATGGCATCGTCGATACTCTTTCCCTTAAAACAATGGTTGATGATTCGATTTGTCGGAGTGAACGATATTGCACAACACACAGAATGGCTACGCACTGATTTTCTGCTATTTGCTGCGATATTTCTCTTTATGATGGTTATACCAGGACATATTCTAAACCATAAATACAACAGATAATCGGACAGCGTATGTTCAAAGAACTTAATCCACTACTACATTCGGAATTGCGACTTGCCGTAATGTCGGTTTTGCTAAGTGTCGAAAGTGCCGATTTTGTCTTTCTGCGCGAGCAGACAGGAGCGACAGCAGGCAATCTGAGTGTACAATTAGACAAGCTGCAAAAGGCTGGTTACATCACCATAGAAAAGGGTTTCAAAGGCAAGATGCCACGCACAACCTGCGCCATTACCCAAGAGGGTGTATCGGCCTTCGAAGAGTATGTAGCGGCTCTACGCAGCTACATAGGTAAAGGTATATAAATAATGAAATGTTTGAATCACAAAAAAGTCCCAACCTCACGGTCGGGACTTTTCTTATATAGTGCGCAACTTTGCAGTCGCGCCCATAGGCTTAAAATTATGCCTCCAAAGCGAAACGCTTGTAAGCGATGATGTTAGCCTCCTTGTCAGCCTGCTGCAAGTACTCGCGGATAGAGATCTTCTCACCAACCAATGCCTGGTTCAAGAGAGTGTTCTCCTCGAAGAACTTACGCATCTTACCCTCTGCAATCTTAGCCAAGATAGCCTCAGGCTTGTTAGCGTTCTTAGGATCCTGCTTCATCATCTCCAATGCGATAGCCTTCTCCTTCTCAACTACGTCTGCTGGGCAGTCGTTCTCGTCGATAGAGATAGGAGCCATAGCTGTTGCCTGCATTGCGATAGTGTGAGCAACCTCCTCAGATACCTCCTTGTTGAAACCGAGGATAGTACCCAACTTCTTATTGAAGTGAACATATGCGTTGCAGTAAGGAGCCTCGATACGGCCATAGTATGCCAACTCAACCTTCTCGCCTGTCTGACCAGACTTCTCGGTTACCATCTCCTCTACGGTAACACCCTCAGCATTCTTGATAGCCTTCAAAGCCTCGATATCAGCTGCATCGTTAGCAACTGCGATATCCAAGATAGCATTAGCCGAAGCAGAGAACTCTGAGTTCTGAGCCACGAAGTCTGTCTCGCAAGCAAGGCACAACAAATATGCCTTCTGACCTGCGATCTTGGTAACTACAACACCCTCAGATGCGCTACGGTCTGCACGCTTGCTAACAACGAGCTTACCCTTCTCGCGGATAATATCCTTTGCACGCTCGTAATCACCCTCAGCCTCAATAAGAGCCTTCTTGCAGTCCATCATACCAGCACCGGTCATCTTGCGGAGCTTCATTACATCTGCTGCTTTGATTTCCATAATCGTCTTTGTGTTTAATTGTTAATAATTTCTCTTTGCAAAATTTTTGCCACTGAATTACTCAGCCTTCTCCTCAGTTGCAGCTACAACCTCGGCAACAACAGCCTCCTCAGCATCTACGGCAGCCTTAACAGCCTTCTTGATGCGGGGCTTGCTCTGCTTTGCAGGAGCAGCGGCCTCAGACTCCTGAGCCTCCTTCTCCTTCTCGAGCTTACGCTCCTCGGTACCCTCAGCGATAGCACCGCAAACTACGTCAAGAACAGTAGCGATTGACTTTGTAGCATCGTCATTTGCAGGGATTACGTAATCGATGTCAGTAGGATCACAACAAGTATCTACCATTGCAAATACGGGAATATTCAATCGCTTTGCCTCCTTAACGGCGTTAGCCTCCTTCTGAACGTCAACAACGAACAATGCAGCAGGAAGGCGAGTAAGGTCAGAGATAGAACCGAGGTTCTTCTCCAACTTAGCGCGCTGACGCTCAATCTGAAGCTTCTCGCGCTTTGAGAAATTATCATAAGTTCCATCGTTCAACATCTTGTCGATGGTAGCCATCTTCTTAACGGCTTTACGTATTGTGGGGAAGTTTGTAAGCATACCGCCAGCCCAACGCTCTGTAACGTAAGGCATTCCAACGGGAGCTACCTTTTCGGCAACAATCTCCTTTGCTTGTTTCTTTGTAGCAACAAACAACACACGACGACCGCTCTTAGCGATCTGTTTGAGTGCTGCAGCTGCCTCATCGAGCTTTACAACAGTCTTGTGAAGGTCGATGATGTGAATGCCGTTCTTCTCCATAAAGATATATGGAGCCATTTTGGGATTCCACTTACGCTTCAAGTGACCAAAGTGAACGCCTGCATCCAATAATGTATTAAAATCTGTGCGTGACATTTTAATTCTTTTGTTTTAATTTTAATTTCTCTTTTCTTCAACCTATCGGTAGTGACCCTCGGCCAATCCGATGGGTTTTCCGCGACAGGGCAATTCGTAAGTAATACCGAATATATAATAGCAGTCTTGCGAATTTCGAACCCTTGTCGTGCTTGCCGAAATTTCGGTCTGGTAAGGATTAACGCTTACTGAACTGGAACTTACGACGTGCTCCGGGCTGTCCGGGCTTCTTACGCTCAACCTCGCGAGAATCACGTGTGAGGAAACCGTTCTTCTTCAAGATAGAACGATACTGCTCAGCGTCAATCTGACACAATGCACATGCAATACCCATACGAGCTGCCTCAGCCTGACCCTTGATACCACCACCGTCCAAGTTGATGGTAACATCATACTGCTCCAAAGTGTTAGTAACCAACAAAGGCTGCTTAACCTCATACTGGAGAATGTTCAAGGGGAAATAAACTTCGAGTGCTCGGTGGTTGATTGTAATCTGACCATTACCCGGCTTCACATATACGCGAGCCACAGCAGCCTTACGGCGACCTACGGTGTTTACAACTTCCATACTCTTTACTTAATCTCGTTTAACTTAATTGTCTTAGGGTTCTGTGCAGCGTGAGGATGCTCTGCGCCTGCATAAACCTTCAAATTCTTGATGATAGCCTCACCAAGACGTGTCTTGGGCAACATACCCTTTACAGCGTGCTCGATTACGAACTCAGGCTTCTTTGCCAAGTAGTCCGCAGGAGTAGCAAAACGCTGACCACCGGGATAGCCGGTGTGACGTACATAGACCTTGTCGGTCATCTTTGCGCCTGTGAGCTTAACCTTCTCGGCGTTGATAACGATAACATAATCACCGCAATCGACGTGAGGAGTGTAGCCAGGCTTGTTCTTACCACGCAAAATCTTTGCGACCTGCGAAGCAAGACGTCCCAATACCTCGTTGGTAGCGTCGATAACGACCCACTCTTTCTGAACCGTAGCGGCGTTCAACGAGATAGTTTTGTAACTTCTTGAATCCATCTTTTACGTTTTGTTAATAACTTTGTTTGTTGTAATCCTATTCCCGCATATTTACGGGTGCGCAAAGGTAGTAAATATTTTTATAATTACCAACAACCCCAAAAATTATTTTAACTTTCTCTGTAAAAGCACAAAAAAAGCCCGCTCGGTCATACGCCGAGCGGACTAATAATATATATAGGTATAAATCTACCTATCTACTATCCCAAGAATGCCAACAAGATACCAGCGGCAACAGCCGAACCGATAACACCCGACACGTTAGGACCCATAGCGTGCATCAAAAGGAAGTTTGCAGGATTCTCTGCCTGACCGACCTTCTGAGATACACGAGCTGCCATAGGCACAGCCGATACACCAGCCGAACCAATCAATGGATTAATCTTCTCCTTAGAGAACATATTCATAATCTTGGCCAAAATCACACCTGAACCAGTACCCAAGCAGAATGCAGTTACACCCAATACCATAATACCGATAGTCTGCCAGTTAAGGAAGTTAGCAGCCGTAGCAGTAGCACCTACTGAGATACCGAGGAAGATAGTCACGATGTTCATCAACTCATTCTGAACAGTCTTGCTCAAACGCTCAACAACGCCGCACTCCTTCATCAAGTTACCCAACATCAAGCAGCCGATAAGTGGAGCAGCCGATGGCAACAACAATGAGATAATCATAGTCATTGCAATAGGGAAGATAATCTTCTCGGTCTTCGACACAGTACGCAACTGCTTCATCACAATCTGACGCTCTGCCTTAGTTGTGAGAGCCTTCATAATAGGAGGCTGAATCACAGGCACAAGAGCCATATAAGAGTAAGCCGCAACTGCGATTGGGCCCAACAATTGAGGAGCCAATTTGGCAGTAAGGTAAATAGCCGTAGGGCCATCAGCACCACCGATGATACCGATTGAACCAGCCTCAGCGGGAGTGAAGCCCATAGCCGACGCGCCCAAGAATGTTGCAAAGATACCAAACTGCGCAGCAGCACCCAACAACAAACTCTTAGGGTTGGCAATCAGTGGACCGAAATCGGTCATAGCACCTACACCAACGAAAATCAAACAAGGATAGATACCGAGCTTAACACCCAAATAGAGGAAGTCGATAAGACCACCCACACGGTCGAATGTTGTGCCGTTGATTGACCAGTGAACGTGACCGCCCTCAAACAACTCTGTGTGATACATACCTGCACCTGGGAGGTTGGTCAAAAGCATACCAAAGGCGATAGGCAAAAGCAACAATGGCTCATACTGCTTAACGATTGCCAAATAGAGCAACGCGCAAGAGATAATGAGCATCACCAATACACGCCAATCAGCGAAGATACCGCTAATACCCGACTGCTCAACAAAATTCATCAAAGACTCGCCCAAGTCGATATCGGCCTGAGCCGCATCGACTGCCGCAGTGGCCACAGGAGCAATCTCAGGACTTGCCCAAGCCTGCACCGACAAGCCCATAGTGGCTACGACGAGCAACATCATCATATATTTCATCACTTTCTTCATTGGACTTTCCATTTTAAGGTTATGCCAACTCAATAAGTGCGTCACCCTGCTGTACAGCCTGACCTGCTGAAACGTGAACAGCCTTAACTGTACCGTCGGCGGGAGCCAAAATCTCGTTCTCCATCTTCATTGCCTCGATAACTGCCAACTGCTGACCTGACTTAACAGCATCACCTGCCTTAACGCTGATTGATACAACACTACCTGGCAATGGAGCTACGATTGCATTAGCACCAGCCGCAGCCTTCTTTGGTGCGGGAGCAGCAGCCGCAGGAGCTGCTGCAACGGGAGCAGCCTTAGGAGTTGCGATATGAGGAACAGCAACAGCCTCTGAACGCTCTACGTCGATAGTATATTTCTTACCGTTGAGCTCTACCTCTGCTACGTTGTGCTCTACCTCGGTGATGGTAGCCTCATAGTGCTTACCATTGATATTGAAATTAAGTTTTTGCATTTTTTCTAATTGATTAGAATGTTATACTTTTCTGATTCCACGGTGAATATGCCACATCGTCGTGACGGATAGTAAGGACATCACTCTCCTCGTCGTGCTGGTTATAGAACGTGTGCAAGACGTATGCGATTGCGGCCATATCCGTTTCGTCAGTAGCCTCCACTGCCGCAGGAGCTGCAACAGCAGCTGCCTGTGTCTTGGGTTTCTGCACGAAGATTACACCAAAGAGTTTTACGATAAAGATAAGCAGCACAAGTACTGTAAATACCAATCCGAAACCTACGCCAGTAATCAAAAATGCATTACCCCAGTTAATTGCTAACATTGTCATATTATACTACAACTTATATTAGATTACAAAGGAATATTGCTGTGCTTCTTAGCTGGGTTAACCTCACGCTTAGTCTGCAATGACTCCAAAGCGCGGATTACGCGGAAGCGAGTGTTACGAGGCTCAATAACGTCATCGATATAACCGTAGCGAGCTGCGTTGTAGGGGTTAGAGAACTTATCCTTGTACTCCTGCTCCTTCTCGGCAACAAACTTAGCCTTCTCCTCTGCGTTCTCGAATGCAGCCAAAGCCTTAGCGTGCAATACCTCAACAGCACCACTTGCACCCATAACTGCGATCTCAGCAGTTGGCCAAGCGTAGTTGATATCACCACGAATGTGCTTAGATGACATCACGATATATGCGCCACCGTAAGCCTTACGCAAAGTAACTGTAACCTTAGGTACAGTAGCCTCGCAGTATGCAAACAAGAGCTTTGCACCGTGAGTAATTACGCCACCATACTCCTGACCTGTACCGGGCAAGAATCCTGGAACGTCAACCAAAGTAACGATAGGAATGTTGAATGCGTCGCAGAAACGAACAAAGCGAGCTGCCTTACGGCTGGCATTGATATCGAGCACACCTGCCATAAAGTTAGGCTGGTTAGCGATGATACCTACGCTCTGACCATTAAAACGAGCAAAGCAAGTGATGATATTCTTTGCATACGATGCTGCGCTCTCCAAATACTCACCATTATCAACGATGCTGCGGATTACCTCGTACATATCGTATGGCTTGTTTGGATTGTCAGGAATAATCTCGTTCAAGATATCCTCCTTGCGTGCGATATCGTCGGCACAAGCAATCTTTGGAGCGGGCTCCATATTGTTCTGTGGCATATATGAGAGCAAGCCACGAATAAGTGCGATACCCTCCTCCTCAGTATCAACTGCAAACTGAGCAACACCACTCTTAGTTGTGTGCATATCGGCACCACCCAACTGCTCCTGAGTTACGTCCTCACCTGTAACGGTCTTAACAACCTTAGGACCTGTAAGGAACATATTAGATGTCTGACGGCGCATAATGATAAAGTCAGTCAACGCTGGTGAATAAACCGCACCACCTGCGCAAGGACCGAAGATTGCTGAAATCTGTGGGATAACACCAGAAGCCATCACGTTACGCTGGAAGATATTTGCATAACCTGCCAAAGCGTTTACACCCTCCTGAATACGGGCACCACCTGAATCGTTCAAACCGATGCAAGGAGCACCATTACGCATTGCCATATCCATTACCTTGCAAATCTTGTCTGCCAAAGAGATTGACAATGAACCTGCTGTAACGGTAAAGTCCTGTGCAAATACATAAACCAAACGGCCATCGATTGTACCGTAACCTGTTACTACACCATCACCAAAGGTGTGCTTCTTCTCCATACCGAAGTCATAGCAACGGTGAGTTACGAACATATCGAACTCCTCGAAGCTACCCTCGTCCAAAAGCATCTGGATACGCTCGCGTGCAGTATATTTACCCTTGTCATGCTGTTTCTGGATAGCCTTTTCGCCACCACCCATACGGGCAACCTCACGATTCTCAATAAGTTTGGCTACCTGTTGTTTTTGAATTTCGCTCATAAAGTGCTAATATTGATTAAAATTATTATTTGTTCTTATCCTCGCACAACTCTGTCAAAATACCCTGAGTTGATTTTGGGTGAAGGAATGCGATTGTGAGACCCTCTGCACCCTTGCGTGGAGTCTTGTCAATCAAACGAACACCCTGTGCCTCGGCGTCAGCCAACTGCTCCTCGATATTCTCACAAGCAAGAGCCATATGGTGGATACCTACGCCGCGATTCTCGATATACTTAGCAATTGTAGAGTCCTCAGAAGTGGGCTCCAAAAGCTCAATCTTTGTCTGGCCAATCTTGAAGAATGCAGTCTTAACCTTCTGGTCAGCAACCTCCTCAATTGCATAACACTTCAAGCCCAATACGTTCTCCCAATAAGGGATAGCCTCTTCCAAGCTCTTCACGGCAATACCGAGATGTTCAATGTGTGAAACTTTCATAATTTTTAATGATTAAATTGTTTGTTGTATATGTAAATTTTGGTTATTTGTCCAACATACTTTGCGTACACGCGCAAAACCTCACAAAGATACGAGTAAATTCTCAAATAACGAAATATTCGGGCAAGTTTATACTCTTTTCGTGATTAATATTTCAAGCTTCAACACCGCAACTCATCTTTATAGAGATGATACTTGCCAAAAGGCTTGTTTCTTTGCCCGAAAGTTGCTAAATTCGCTCCCGACAAATCAACCCAAACAGGAAAATGAAACTATTGTTAACGATTGTCGCGGCTATTGCTTTTATGCTAACCACGACTTCGGCAGAGGCTCAAAACATAATCTTAGGAGAGAAGGTCCCCGATAGCAGGATTCGCTCGTGGCTGATGGATTTGCAGCCCGACGCAGCGGATTACACCTGCATTATCTTCTACCACTCCAAAAGTCCCCGTTGCCAAGAGTGCCTACCCAAAATCAAACGAATCGTTAACACTTACGAAGGAAAATTAAACTTGATAATACTAACCAAAGAGGATTACAGCAAAGCGGGTGTTACCCTCACCGAGCATCTTAGCGACCGAGTTGGTGTAGCATTCGACGATGGCGGGCGAACATTCATCGCCTATGGAGTTCGATTCATTCCTTTCTGCGTGATATACGACAAAAAGGGATATGCCGTATGGTGCGGCCACGCCAAGAGTTTCGACGAAAAGACTTTTGATAGGATTTTAACATATAAACGGAAATAAAAATGGCTTTCACGAAGATAGAACATTACGAGAAGGAGTACCTCGATACTCATCACGAAAGCGCACTCAACGTTACGGAAGGTGTTGACGACCAACCAATCGTCAATCCATATTTCAAGCGCAAGAAACGCCGCACAATCACCACCGATGAGTATGTTGAAGGAATTTTGAAGGGAGACATCACCATTCTTTCACAAGCAATCACCCTCATCGAGAGCAACAAAGCCGAGCATTACGCCCAAGCGCAGGAGATTATCGAGCGTTGCCTTCCACACGCAGGCCACTCGGTAAGAATCGGCATCACAGGCGTTCCGGGAGCAGGAAAATCCACATTCATCGAGGCTATCGGCGGAATGGTTGCGTCATTACGCCACAAATTGGCCGTTTTGGCTATTGACCCAAGTTCGGAGCGTAGCGGCGGCTCTATTTTGGGCGACAAGACTCGAATGGAGAGCATTTCATCAAATCCCGACATCTTCATACGCCCTTCACCATCGGCTGGCTCATTGGGCGGTGTAGCCCGTAAGACACGCGAGACAATCGTATTGTGCGAGGCTGCGGGATACGATGTCATCTTTATTGAAACCGTAGGTGTTGGCCAATCCGAAACTGCCGTACACTCGATGGTTGATATGTTTATGATGTTGCAGATTTCGGGCGCAGGTGATGAATTGCAGGGTATCAAACGTGGAATTATGGAGATGGCCGATATGATGGTCATAACCAAAGCCGACGGAGAGAATGTCCATAAAGCCGAGCTTGCGAAGGTACAGTATCAAGGCGCGCTACATCTCTTCCCAACTCCCGAATCGGGTTGGAGACCAAAAGTTTACACTTGTTCTTCGGTAGCTCAAACAGGATTGGAAGAGGTATGGAAGGGTGTCGAGGAGTATCTCGACCACATTCAAGCTAACGGATACTACGAGGCCAATCGCAATCGCCAGAATAAGTATTGGATGTACGAGAGTATCAACGAGACTTTGAAGAGCAGTTTCTACCAGAATCCAGAAATTGCCGAGCGCATTGCCGATGTCGAACAACGAGTATTGGAGGCCCGCCTCAGCTCGTTTATCGCAGCAAAAGAGCTTCTTGACATCTACTTCAAGGAGAAATAACGCAGTCTAAGGTGAGAACTATTAATCGCATATTTAGGCCGCATATTTTCAGTTTGCTGCATAAATAAGCACAAATAAAACATAAAACAGACCGCATAAGCAAAAATTATGTGGTCTGTTTTGTAATTTTATTAAAAATGCACTACTTTTGGGATTCCATACCAACTCGCTTAGTCAAATAGACTTACGCTGGTTGCGACATATAGTTGAATTATAATAATTTTAACGAATATAGAAAATGTCAACAAGTAAAGTAAAGTTCTATCGTGGTGGCGATTTGCCACTCGAATTACACAAGGTTCGCGTTGTGCAGAAACTCCACTTGGTGCCCATTGAGCGTCGTTTGGAGGCAATGAAAGAGGCAGGATTCAACACATTCCGTTTGAGTACAAAAGATGTATTCCTCGATATGCTTACCGATAGCGGCACCAACGCAATGAGCGACAACCAGCTCGCAGCTATGATGCACGCCGACGATGCATACGCAGGTTCACAATCTTTCGAGCGTTTGCAGAAAGCCGTATTGGACGTACTTGGCAAGAAGTATCTTTTGCCCGTTCACCAGGGACGTGCTGCCGAGAACGTAATCTGCCATACATTCGTAAAGCCAGGTCACGTTATCCCAATGAACTACCACTTCACCACTACTCTTGCACATATTCAGGAGAATGGCGGTCGAGTTGTAGAGCTTTTGCACGACCACGCCACCGAGCTCAAATCGGAGCACCCTTTCAAGGGTAATATGGATATCGAGAAGTTGGAGAACTGCATCAACGAGGTGGGTGTTGAGAACATTCCATTTATCCGTATGGAGGCCTCTACCAACCTTATCGGTGGTCAGCCCTTCTCTATGGCAAACTTGATGGACGTGCGTCGCATTGCCGACAAGTATGGAATTATGCTTGTACTCGATGCCAGCCTTATCGGTGAGAACGCCTACCTTATCAAGCAGCGCGAGGACAACTGGAAGGAGAACTCTATGGGCGAGATTTTGAAGATGATGACAGGTCTTGCCGACTTGGTTTACTTCTCGGCTCGTAAGCTCTCATCTTCTCGTGGTGGTGGTATCTGCACCAACCAGCGTGCGCTCTACGCAAAAATGGAGGCAATGATTCCTTTGTACGAGGGCTTCCTCACATACGGTGGTATCTCAGTTCGCGAAATTGAGGCTATGACAGTAGGTCTTTACGAGTCGCTCGACGAGACTATGATTAGCCAGAGCCCCAACTTCATCAAGTATTTGGTT
The DNA here is from genome assembly GCA_017465605.1 of Alistipes sp. Taxonomy (GTDB): domain Bacteria; phylum Bacteroidota; class Bacteroidia; order Bacteroidales; family Rikenellaceae; genus Alistipes. The sequence continues at coordinate 111,851 of JAFTVW010000005.1, read as the reverse complement.
GAGGAGTTGGAGAAGCGTGGCGTGCCTATGGTAACACCTCCGGGAGTATTGGGCGCACACGTCGATGCAATGAAGTTCTGCGAGCATATCCCACAGGAGGAGTATCCCGCAGGCGCATTGGCAGCAGCACTCTACATTTGCTCAGGTATTCGCGGTATGGAGCGTGGTACAGTATCAAGCGTACGCGACGAGAACGGCAACGAGATTTTGGCCGATGTTGAGTTGTTGCGTTTGGCAGTTCCTCGCCGAGTATTCACACTCTCGCAGATTAACTATGTTATCGACCGTGTGGATTGGCTCTACCAGAATCGCAAGCTCATTGGCGGATTGAAGTTTGTTTATGAGCCTCCTGTACTTCGATTCTTTATGGGCGGTTTGGAGCCTAAGACAAATTGGCCCGCTCGCCTATTGGAGAAGTTCCGCAAGGACTTTGGCGATAGCTTATAATAGGCAATCAGCCGACAACTATAAGGGAGTGTCTAACAAGTTTTTTAGACACTCCCTTTTTGTTAGGAGTTGTATAATATGAGGGATTTCAAGGCTTGCGTAGCCCGAAAAAGCGCAGTTTACTCGGTGTAAATGAGCATTTGAGGGCAAGCGTAACGCAGAAATCACCTTGTTAGACAACTTCTTTAATAACAAGAGCTATTTTAGGCCCTCAAAGCCCGATAAACCGCAGCATACTTAGTGTATTTGAGGACTTTGAGAGCAAGAGAAACAACAAAAGAGCTTTGTGAGACAGCTTCCATTTTTATCTCATATCGTAAATGCATATCACAGGATTACTCTCATCGTTCTTCAAACCCTTCAAACGGTTGTAAGTTGAGAACGACGCAGGAATCGAATCATCACCTTCAAATGTCCTATACGGCACCAACATTATTCCAATCCAACGGTCGGTAGCACACGTAACCAACGGTTGCTTATAGTAAAGTTTCGGGGTAGCGTAACTCATAAAATCAACATTATAGTAGTCCCCCGTTTTAAGATTGTAATAGAGATTATAAAGCTTCTTATTATATGCATACTCAAAATAGATATTATCTCCATCGACATAAAAGTTCGATATTCCCGACACCTTAGTTGACTCATTATAAAGGAATCCTCCCGACAGCAACACCTCATCGCTCCACTCCTTGTCGCCAAAGTCGAAATCCAACCAACTCTCCATCTTACCATCAGCCAAACGCCACACCTTTCCACGCAACTCATCAACCCACACAAGACAATCTTTTGAATTGTATAGTTGTCGCCAATTTCCACGAATTTTCTCTCCTTCGGCTGAAGCATAAAGTCGAGTTACCTTCTCCATATTCTTCAACGGCATTACATCAATCACAAAGCGCGACTTCTCGCCATCTAAATTAACTCCCGTAACATATATGTAACCATCACGGACATTCACCTGCGAGTAAAGCTTGGGCATTTCGTAGCTTTTGATATACTCACCAGTTGCAGCATCGTAGCTATGTAATATCGTATTAGCCCTGCAATATGCATACACCACTCCCCCATCTATCGTGATATTACCCAGCGATGAGTACTCGCCCGGACCACGACCCTCATAACCGACATTAAACAGAAACTTTCCATCTCTATCAAAGCACTGCACGCGCTTTCGGTCGCTCATAATATAAAACTTATCGTCGTGGAATACCACATCTTGAATATCGCCACCCACCAAACACTCCTGACGAGTCTCCAATGGGATATACTCAATACCCTTCACCCAATTCTCATACTCGGGCGAATCGCTCCTTTCTGGATTTATTACAATTTGTCGAAACTCAGCATCGGTCTGCCCACTGTCACTTCCACAACCTCCTAAAAACATCAAGGCAAACCCCGCAAACAAACATACAATTTTATTCATTCGATTCTTAATAACAAAAAAAATAAACGTTATCCGCACAAAGATAACGTTTATAATTTAATTCTGAAATTTTTATTCTTATAAAAAATTATCTATATGCCCATAAAACCACATTCTGCTCATCACGCAAAATCTCATCTAATATGGCCATTGCACGCTCCGAAACCACAGGACACCCCCAACTACCGACGGTAGGCATTGGCCAAATGGGATAGGACGTAGTGTGTCGCCAGCCGTGCAACACTATACAACGCTCACGAATAGCCGAATTACTCTCGTCTAAACCATCAAGACGATAAGCAATACCATATCGGCCCTTATATCGCTCTGCCACAAGGGCGTGGCCCTCGGAGCTAAGATGCGAATTAGGCACATTCGATGTCTTGGCGTATGCACTATATCGCAAACTGCACTCAAATCCGCTACCGTGCGAAGCAACCATCTTTCTCAAAGGTATATTCCCCACCATATCCCACACGACAAATCTCCGTCGACCAGAGTGCAACGACAAATCCCACAACAACACGATGTGGTCGTTGTAGCCTCGCTCTCGGCAATACACAGCAGCCTCAGCAGCCTTTTCTCGAAAACGTTTTATATTCATTCGCTCAGTTCACTTGCAAGTTTCTTCAACAATTCGGGCATACCCTCCGCAGCTCGGGCCTTGATGTGAGTTAGTGGATTACGAATCATTGCGGTATCGGGATTTCCGGGGTCAACCACATAGACAGGCACCCCACTTCGGGCATATCGCACCAACATTGCCGCAGGATATACCGCAAGCGACGTACCCACCACAATCATCAAATCGGCCTCGGCAGCAATTTGAGTTGCTCGGTCAAACATAGGCACCGACTCTCCGAAAAAGACAATATGCGGACGAAGCAAAGCCCCATCTTCGGCTCTTGCATCAAGAGTTTGCTCCCAACCGTCAATATCGACAATCAATTCGGGATTGCGCTCACTACGCAGTTTCATCAGCTCTCCGTGCAGGTGCGTCACTCGCTTTGAGCCTGCTCTCTCGTGCAGGTTATCTACGTTTTGAGTCACCACATCAACATCGAAATACCTCTCCAACTCGGCTATGGCACGGTGTGCAGCATTGGGTTCTACGGAAAACAACTCCTTGCGGCGTTTGTTATAAAACTCCACAACCAAAGCTCTATTACGTTGCAAAGCCTCGGGCGTACATACATCTTCGATTCTATACTGCGCCCACAAACCATCAGAGTCGCGGAATGTAGCAAGGCCACTATCGGCACTCACTCCCGCACCCGTAAATACCACTACTCGTTTCATAATCGAAATTATTTTGTTTTCTTACGTTTTCTAATCTGCTCGATATGTTGCAATCTATCGGCTACCAAAATCTTTTGCTGGCGCAACTTCCAAATGCAATATATGCCGTAACCCAACGGCAGCAGTAGTACAACTACAATGATAGAATAATCGACAACATCAAGCTCTGCATTCTTATTGATAACCAAATCTTTGAACGCCAAACTTCCAAACAACAAAAAGAACGTAGCAAGAAGAATCGCCAAATCTCTGTATCGCTTCGTTGGCAACTGATTATCCATTGCCGCATACGTCCAACCCGTTATTATAAAGTACAATATTTTGAACCACACCGGATCCTCCTCACCGAAACAAAACTTCGATATCAGGACAAGCGCGGCAAATATCACCAAAAAACTAATCAGCGGATACCGCTTAATTACAGAAGGCACCCAATTTATTACATTACCTATTCTAACAAACTTTATTCCCATAAAACTCAATTCAAATATTACCTTTCGGCTTGCGACGCTCCCGTTGCAACATATCTCTATATGCCAAGCTATGCCTACGCCAATGCACTGCACATATTCCACCCAGCATCAACAAAGCCACACCCGTTCCGATAATAAGCATTGCCAATTGGCTGGGGTCCTCCTGCTTCATTGCCATTCCGCAGAACACAACTGCCACACCTATACCTGTTACCAAGAACGATAATGCGCGCCACCTCTTGCGTGGAATCATACGCATAAATTCCAACACTACTGCCGCAACAAACACCGCTACCCCCACTACATTACACACAACGATTACGGTTGTAGAATGAATATCAAAATATCCTGCCACTGCATTTACAACTGCCAACACAGTCACAGCACCCAACAAAAGGCGATTACGCAAACGAACTTGTGGGTGTATTTCACGCTGAATATTCTCTGCCATAGATTCGTAAATTTAGGTTTCACCTCGGCCTTCATTTAACAAAGGTCCATTCTCACCATAAATTTACAAACAATTTGGCAAAAAACCGCCTTCTGCGATAAAAATTCATTCAGAAAGCGGCAATTAGAACTATTCGGTAGGTTATTCCTCATTCATTTTTCGCAATCTATATCGCGCATAACCAATCATCAGACCCACCACTGAAAATATCGCCAAAACCGTAGCACGGGCCATCGAACTCATCTCAACTGCATCGCCCTTGCACCACTGAACGACAAGGACCAACAAGAATCCCAATCCTCCGCCGATAAACATCGCACCGGCCTGCGCTCTGAGTTTCTTCCAAAAATATCGCTCTCCCACACGCCAATTTCCTATCCAATACAACACTAACAACAACAGAGTCATTGGTAACATTATCCAAAATAGAATCTTGTCGAGCATCTCCACAACTGGCCCGTGAGCCCACAGTGCATCGCTCATTCGCTGAATATAACCTATTGTAACAGAAGCAAGCAACAAAAGCCCCCACACTATCTTAAACCATCTTCGATTAAGTTCTTCCATACTTTTTTTCTATCCAATTAAAGCTCTATAAATCCACACTGCTGCGGCACACATCAGCACCACAAACATACAACAACACATCTCTCTCATCTTCTCTCTCTTCCATTATTCTTCATCACTTACAGATTGCGACATTGCATCGGCCGGCGACTTCGCTTTTTTCAGTCGTCCGCTACGACGCAACGCATCGGCTATAATCCATTGGAGTTGGCCGTTGATGCTACGAAACTCATCATCGGCCCATCGCTCCAACGCCTCCATTGTAGCGGCATCAACGCGCAACACAAAACTCTTATTTTCCGCCTTCTTTGCCATTACAATATATTAATGGTGCATAGTTCCAGCATTCACAACGGGCTGAGCCGATTCATCGGCACATAATACAACGAGCATATTGGTAACCATCGCCGCCTTACGCTCATCATCAAGTTCCACAACCTCATCGGTTGACAAACGTTCCAACGCCATCTTAACCATCGAAACAGCACCCTCGACAATCTTCTCACGAGCCGCGATAATAGCATCTGCCTGTTGGCGACGCAACATCACCGCCGCAATTTCGGGAGCATAAGCCAAATAATTGATACGAGCCTCAACAACCTCAATACCAGCAATAGCCAAACGCTCACCCAAGCGAGCCTCCAACAACTCGTTAATCTCCTCGCTACTACTTCTAAGAGTCACCTCCTCATCGCCCGAAGAGTTGTTATCATAAGCATAGCAACCCGCCACCTGACGCAATGCAGCATCACTCTGCACCGACACAAAATTCTCCAACATATTCATTCGAGCCGACTGCGACACAATACCCTGAGCATTTGCCGCAACGTCGATATCGAACACCGAGCGATAAATCTCGTCACGCTTCAATCGCCACACAAGCACCAAACCAATCATAATCGGATTACCCGTCTTGTCGTTCACCTTAATAGGCTCGGCATTGAGGTTACGCGCACGAAGCGATATATTCTTCGACGACATCAAGAAATTAACCCACCAGAAACCTGTGTTGTAAAACGAACCGCAATACTTTCCAAAGAAAGTCAGAACTCTTGCCTCATTTGGCTCCAAAAGCAAGAATCCCTTACAAGCAATAAGTGCAATGGTAAGAATCAAAGCTCCCGACACAATCATCACAGGAGTCAAAGGCAAAGCATCAATCATTGCACCCTTCACAATCAGCCAAATCGAACCTCCGATAATGGCCAAAATCGCTATCAACGCCACGAAACCGTTGATTTTCCAACCTGCATACTCAAAATTTTTGTTTTCCATAAAGATAATTGTATTTAAGTGTTAAACATATATTTTATTCAAGCAAACCTCAATTTCAAAAGTAATATCATTTTGATATCACAAAGATATATAAATAAATTTCAACCCACAAAATATTTTCAAGAAAAAATCTCTCAAATCCAATAAAATTTTTGCTCAATAAATTTTTAACCCCTTAACGTGCGACTATTTGCCATAAAAACCTTATCTTTACAAGATGAATGACACATAATAACTATTAATTATACAACTTATGAAGAAGATTACACTTTTAGGATTGGCTCTTGTAGCAGCTCTCATCACCATTGGTTGCTCAGGACAAAGCGTAAACAGCAAGAAGGAGATTGACCTTCGAATTATGTGCTACAACGTTCATAATTGCGTAGGTATGGACGGCGAGTTTTCTTGCGAGCGCATAGCAAAAATCATCAACGACGGCAATGTAGAGGCCGTTGCTTTACAGGAGCTTGACAGTATGTCGAAACGCCACCCCGTTGACGTATTGGGCGAATTGGCTAAACTTACAGGAATGCACCCAACTTTTGGTCCATCAATCGATTTTCAGGGTGGAAAGTACGGTATCGGTATGCTTACAAAGGAGAAGCCTTTGTCATATTATCGAGTTCCACTGCCTTGCCGCTCGGAGCCTCGCTCACTCTTGATTGTTGAGATGAAGGATTACTACTACTGCTGTACACACCTATCATTGCACGACGAGGACCGCATAACATCGGCAAACATCATCGTAGAGGAGCTTTCTAAGCTAAACAAGCCCGTTGTTATCGCAGGTGACTTCAACGCATACCGTACCGAGGAGCCTATGAAGATTATGGCAGCTCACTTCGACGTGATGAAAAAGACCGGAATGCTTATCAACACTATTCCTGCCGACAATCCTCAGAGCGAGATTGACTTCGTTTGTCTTTACACCGACAAGGGCGCAACTGCACAGGTCAACGAGCATATCGTAATTGATGCTCCCGTTGAGTCAGACCACTTGCCTATCCTTGCAGATTTCAAGATTATCAACAAGTAATCATCACAAATAAAAATTAACCCTATGAAAGCTATACATTCAACCATAGCCGCCTTGTGCGCCACTCTTCTTGTTGCCTGTGGCAATGCTCCGCAATCACAAGAGCACAACTCTCCCATCGCAGCCAAACCCAAAGGAGCAATCCGTATTATGAGCTACAACGTGGGAGCAATCGGCAAGTTTGTTGACGATAACTTCACAAAGGAGGATAACGCTAAATTGATATCTGACATCATCATCGAGTCTCAGTCTGATGCAGTAGCCATTCAGGAGCTCGACAGCTGCAATGCTCGCAACAATTACTTCCAGCTGAAAACAGTTGCCGAAGGTTGCGGCAAGGATTGGGATTATTTCTATGGCCCAGCCATCAATTACCGAGGTGGCAAGTATGGCACAGGCGTAACAGCCAAAGGCCAAAAGGCTATTAAGACCCTCTATATTCCCGTTCCCGTACAGGAGAAGAGAGAGGCTCGCGTATTGACTATTGCCGAGTATAAGAACTACGTTATCGCTTGCACCCACCTTAACGGAGGGGATCCCGAGCAGGTGAAATTCATCAACACCGAAATCAAGAAACTTTATGGCGATTCTAAGAAACCTGTATTCTTGGGTGGAGATATGAACGCATTCCCCGACAGTGATATGATTAACGAGTTCCGCAAAGAGTGGACTATCATCTCACAGATTGCAGAGGGTACAACCGTTGTTACAGTCGGCAAACCTTGTATTGACTATGTTTTACAGCTCAACAACAAGGCAAAGCCTGTCACTGTCATCGATTCAAAGGTTATCCGCGAAGCCAATTCAGGTGATATGAAAAAGGCTTCCGACCACTATGCCGTATATGTTGACGTAAAGTTGTAATATACAACACAATATCTCTCATAAAAAATCTCTCCGACAAATATTCCTCATAGTCGGAGAGATTTTTTTACAAAAAACTCGCAAAAAAACTTGGATTGAAAGAAAAAGTTACTTATCTTTGCCCCACGAAATCGGAAGATTTACAAATAGTGATGGGAGGGGTGACATAAAATCATAGCCCACACTAATAAAACGGGATGTAGCGCAGTCCGGTTAGCGCACCTGCTTTGGGAGCAGGGGGTCCCAGGTTCGAATCCTGGTATCCCGACAGGTTAAGGGAGGGGGTAATAGTTAATATTACAAACTCCCTTTTCTGAATCTAATAATCACTTCGGGATGTAGCGCAGTCCGGTTAGCGCGCCAGCTTCGGGAGTTGGAGGTCACAGGTTCGAATCCTGTTATCCCGACTATGAGAACAGCAGAACAATTGTTCTGCTGTTTTTTTTGTTTAGAGATGTGCCGATAGCAAGCTCTCCGCACTACATCTAAACAAAAAACCGCTTCGCTATTTCTCATTTAAGACATAACAGATTCTCACATAAGGGCAGGTTGCGAGGATAATAATATATTTTGATTTCAATGGTATCCTCGCTTCGGCTTCGCCGGTCGAATCCTGTTATCCCGACTATGATAAAAAGCAGAACTTTTTGAGTTCTGCTTTTTATCATATTGAATATATATATTAACTATGCGTATCCTATTACAACCGACAACGACCCTAAACAATCAACAACGCATATGCCGATGCAACATAGCACACAATATACGATAGGATAAACAACACCACACCTTTGGTGTTTTTCACGTTTGTAGCCTCTGCAAATGCCTTATACGACCAGTAGAAATACCACACCGACATAACCGCAGAAACCAACCCCACAATAGTCATAATATCGATGTGCTGCATCACAGCATTAATATTTCCCTCCGAAGCAAGAGCCGTAACACTTCGCACCGACGGAATAGCAAACATCAAAAATCCCAAATCCATAGGAATTCGAGCAAAGAGGTTAAACGCAGCCACATCAATAAAACGCACCTTTGATTTCGATGCCACCACACCCACCAAATACAATATGGCAGCAAACAACAACCACGCTATCAATTGACGGACAGTAGCAGCCCACAGTCTATCACCAGCCAAATTAAGTTGGGTAATAGAGGTCAGGCGTAGCCCCACCTGCCAAAAGAATATAGAGGTGAGAATCAGCGCAGCAATTCCCCAACAAATAGCTTGACGCAAAGGCAAATACTTAAACGGATTAATAAATTTACTCCACATATCTTCACTGTTTTTAATTAAACATCATTTCATTTTACTTTATCTCGAAATATCACACGCCGCAGGATTGCGCGCTCCCTACTCCAACTGCGATATCACCTCATCAAGTCTATTTCGCACCGTAGGATAACTCAAACCCAATTTTTGAGCCATCTCCTTCAACGAGCCACTGCACCTCACAAAATCAAGCACAAATTGCTGATTCTCCTCCGATAGTCTCATAAGTTCGGGCAACACAAAATCTCCCTCAATTTTAGTTCCGCAACCTGCGCAATGCATTGCCTGAACACGCAACACTCCATCACACGATGGGCAAATCTTTGGTAATTTCTTATTTTGATTCATAGCATACTATTTGTTTTCACAAATATAATCATAAACTAAATAAAATCAAATTTTTCTTCAATATTATTTAATTCTCATATACATTTATTCAAGCTTACTCACGATTTCGACCATCACCACACCCTATAAGTCACATATAACCACAAAAAAATCGGGAGCATCACTGCCCCCGATTCTACATTTTCAGAACTATGAAAATTATTTCTTAGCCTCGTTGAAAAGCTTGTTGTACTTGTCGAACTTAGCCTGAACACCATCTTCCTCGCGGAGACGGAATGTCAAAGACTTCAATACCTCCAAAGTACGAACGTCCTTAGGATTAGCCTCGTATGACTTCTCCAAGTAAGGAATAGCCTCCTTGTAAACGGCAGTAATCTTAGCCTGATCAGCCTTGAACTCATCGTTGCTCTTGTAGTCACGCTGGTTGAACTCGTTGTTCAAACCGTCAGCCTTCAATACATAGAAGTAACCAACATAGTAGAGTGACTGAGCGTCCTTAGGATCCAACTCAACAACCTTCTTGAATGACTCGATGCTCTGATCGTAATCCTTCAAGCTATAGAAGATACGACCACGACCATACCACAAGCCCTTGTTCTTAGGATCACGCTTCAAAGCGCCGTCAACAACATCGATAAGCTCCTTAGGATCGCCAGCACCAGCAGTGTAAACGTTGATAAGACCCTCGATAATGTTGTCGTTGTTAGGGAACTTAGCCAAACCCTCCATCAAAAGCTTCTTGCACTTGTCCATATTAGCCATCTTAACTGACTCGTTAGCGTTGTTGTAGTAGCTCATAAACAAGTAGTAGTAGATGTCACCCTTCTCGTCAACATAACCAGCATCGATTGCCTTGCTCAAATTCTCGATTGCCTTGTCGTATGACTCAGGATTGTTAGCACCATCAGCTACATAGAAATAACCTGCATAGTAAAGGTAATCAGCCTTCTTATCGCCCTCATAAGCAGGGTGCTCCTGAACCTTGTAAGCCATAGTGTAGTTGTAAGCAGCCTGAATATACTCACCAGTCATAGTAAATGCGTTACCAGCCTTTGAGTAGAAATCCTCCAACTTCTTAACAGGGTCCTTCAAACGAGCAATAGCCTTAGGATCCATCTCAGCAGCCTTTGTATAAGACTCCAAAGCAACAGCAGCCAAATCATCATTTCTCAGGGTCATAGTCTGTGACCAAGTAGCAATCTTACCATTAGTTACATAGAGCTTGAACCAAGGGTAAACCATCTCTGTGTACTTCTCACCTGCCAAAACGACACCGTCCTTCTTGCTCTCGGGATCACCGATGTTTACATAAGTCTGCTCGTAATCAGCACCTGTGTAAAGGTCAGCAGTAGGAAGGTTAGCTGCCTCATAATAAACCTTACCGTGGTTGATCCAAGTAGCCGACTTTGCAGCCTTCTTGGCATCTTGCAATGTAGCATCAGCCTTCTTCAACTTCGCAAGCTCAGCATCGCGATCGATGTTCTGTGCATTTGCTACGGGTGCAGCCATAACCATTACGGCCATCACCATAAAAATCAATCTTTTCATAAATGTAAATTTTAATGAAAACGTTTGTATTAGTTGTTAAATTAAAAATTCTGTATCAGCAACGCCCTCGGCATCGGTTGTATTCTCAGCAGATGGAGCAACATTCTCTGCAACTGCACTATCAGCCACAGCCTCTGCGCCCTCGCTTACTACATTCTCAATCTCCTCGGCCTCGTCGCTAGCAGGAACAGCCATAACCGATGCAATTGCATCACCCTCACGCAAGTTGATGATTCTCACACCCTGCGTAGCACGTCCAGCCAAACGAATCTGCGACACCTCGGTACGGATTGTCACACCCGAGCGGTTGATAATCATAAGGTCGTTATCATCGTTCACAGCCTGAATCGAAATCAAATCACCTGTCTTCTCTGTGATATTAATAGTCTTAACACCCTTACCACCACGATTTGTGATACGGTACTCGTCCAAATCGGTACGCTTTCCGTAACCATTCTCCGACAATACCAACACATCGCGTTTAGCATCGGGCTCGATACAAATCATACCTACAACCTCGTCACCCTCGTCAAGTGCGATACCGCGAACACCAGCACCCACACGACCAATAGGACGAACTGTACTTTCATTGAATCGGATAGCCTTACCGCCACGAGCTGCAATCATCACCTCAGCCTCACCGCTTGTAATCTTAGCCTCGATAAGCTGATCACCCTCGCGAATCACGATTGCATTCACACCATTCTGACGAGGACGAGAGTAAGCCTCCAACTTAGTCTTCTTGATAACACCCTCACGAGTACACATCACAATAAAGTTGTTGTTGATATACTCCTCATCGTTAAGGTTCTTGGTGTTGATATATGCACGCACCTTATCATCGGGGTCAATCTGAATAATATTCTGGATTGCACGACCCTTCGAAGTGCGAGTACCCTCTGGAATCTGGTAAACCTTCAACCAGTAGCAACGGCCCTTCTCCGTAAAGAACATCATTGTATTGTGCATCGAAGCAACATAGATATGCTCGATGAAGTCCTCGTCACGAGTAGCACTACCCTTCGAGCCTACACCACCACGATTCTGAGTGCGATACTCAGCAAGTGGAGTACGCTTGATATAACCCATATGCGAAATGGTGATTACCATATCGTCATCAGCATAGAAATCCTCTGGATTAAACTCCTCCGACGAATATACAATCTCGGTACGACGCTCATCGCCGTAAGTGTTCTTCACCTCGATAAGCTCGTCCTTAACGATTTGCAACTGCATCTCGACACTTGCCAATACATCGTTGAAGTAGTTAATCTGACGCTCCAACTCGGCACGCTCATTCTCCAATTTCTCAACCTCCAAGCCTGTCAATTGACGCAGACGCATCTCGGTAATTGCCGACGCCTGAATCTCGCTCAAACCAAAACGCTCCTGCAAAGCCTGCTTTGCCAAATCGTTATTACGGGAGTTTCTAATAATATGTACAACTTCGTCAATATTATCCTGCGCAATAATAAGACCCTGCACGATATGCATACGCTCCTGCGCCTTCTTCAAATCAAAGCGAGTACGACGTACAACCACATCGTGACGATGCTCAACGAAGTGCTTAATCAAATCCTTCAAGTTCAAGAGCATCGGGCGACCATTAACCAACGCAATGTTGTTAACGGCAAACGACGTCTGCAACTGCGTATTCTTGAAGAGTGTATTGAGCACTACATTAGCCGACGCATCGCGCTTAACCTCAATAGCGATACGAGTACCCTGACGGTCACTCTCATCGTTGATATGCGAGATACCCTCCAACTTCTTCTCATTGACCAACTCGCCGATACGCTTAATCATCTCGGCCTTATTGACCATATACGGAATCTCCGTAACGACAATTGTCTCGTGACCTGTCGGAGAGGTTTCAATCTCTGTACGAGCACGCATCATCACGCGACCACGACCCGTTAGGAGTGCCTCCTTAACGCCCTCATAGCCATAAATCAATGCGCCTGTGGGGAAATCGGGGCCCTTCACATACTGCAACAACTCCTCGCAATCGCAATCGGGATTATCCACATAAGCACAACAAGCATCAACTACCTCACCCAAATTATGAGGTGCCATATTTGTTGCCATACCCACAGCAATACCACTTGCGCCATTCACAAGCAACAAAGGTATCTTGGTTGGCAACACGGTTGGCTCCTTAATTGTATCATCGAAGTTGGTAGTCCAATCAATAGTCTCCTTATCGATGTCGGCCATCACCTCATCGGTAATCTTCTGCATACGGGCCTCAGTGTAACGCATAGCCGCAGCAGAGTCACCGTCCATAGAACCGAAGTTACCCTGACCCTCTACAAGCGGATAACGCATAGCCCAATCCTGAGCCATACGAACCATAGCCTCGTAAACCGAGCTATCGCCGTGAGGGTGGAACTTACCGAGCACGTCTCCCACAATACGGGCAGACTTACGAGTAGGCTTGTCGGAATAGAGATTCAGCTCAGCACTCATATCATACAAAATACGACGATGTACAGGCTTCAAACCATCACGCACATCAGGCAACGCACGCGATACGATAACCGACATCGAGTAATCGATATAGGCTGACTTCATCTGCTCCTCGATTTTGATAGGAATAATTTTCCCCGTCAACGAGGTATTCTTTTCTTCTTCAGTCAACATTGTTTCTTTCATTTACAAAATTAGCTCGCGCAAATTTGCTCTCTTCCGCTCACAAATCGGCCTTTACCACAAGCTATTCGGCTCAATAATAAAACCCTTATTGCAACCCGCAAAAAGCAACTCACGTTTCGCACTTATTTTAATAAGCAAAAGTAGCGTTTTTTTCGCACATAACCAATTTTATGGTTATTTTTTTACCTCGAAACGGAGATTTTATCCAACACATACCCCATTTTTGGCCATTTTCAGCCGATTTGAGCGCGAAAAAAATTTCTCCCGACCTCCTGCCGAGAGAAATTTTCATTTTTAGCACATTTTACTCGACTTGAAGGCTTGACTTTCAACTGCGGCTCATCTATCGAAAATCTATAATTTCATAATTACGATAATTCGACTGCTCGAACCGCTTTATCGGCTTTTTATTTCCCTCAATCGAGAGAATATTAACCTTAACTTTCTCGTCATACATCTCATACTCCAAAGCCGATGGGCGACCGGTTTTCGCGTCCGACACCAACCGAATCACACCTACATTATCTTTATTCTCAGAAGAGAGGCTGAGCGTTATATCTTCGCCTCGCACTTGTTCGCTTCGCACCTTGTAGTCACTACCCACAAAATCGAAGCAACGAGTGGGATTATCCAAAATATTGCGGCTCGACAGATTCACATAATCAACATTTATCTCTCTGCGCTCATTATCAACCTCATATCGCACCTTACCATCGGAATACACCTCCGCCACGCCAACATTCATATAGTACGCATCACCCTCTACCGAGAAATACCCCTTTGCGGCATACTCCCCCGATGTCAAAACAAAATTCACTTCGTATCCACCCAACGATTTCACATAACGGGCCACACGCTGCACGACCTGCATAGCTCCACCATCTGCTATGGCCGAGTAGCATACAATCAATGCCGAAAACATCATTAAAACACGTCGCATACCGTTTCTGTTTTATAAACAAACGGATATACCACATAAAATAGTATATCCGCTCAGTTATTTACCATTAAAATACACCCAAATCCTGCAACTTAGCCTCCAACGACTGCAGGTCGTAGTATTTTATTTCACGAGGTTTAGAGCCTACTTGCGGTCCGACGATTCCTGCTCGTTCCAATTGCAGCATAATACGCCCCGCGCGATTGAATCCCACCTCGTAGTTACGTTGTATGGCCGAAGTTGATATCATACCATTGGTAACTGCCGCACGCGCCACCTCACCAAACAACATATCATATTTTACAGGTGCACCACTCTCTGAATCCGATGCTCCACCACCCCCATCGGAGTTATCGGGAACAAAATCGGGCAATGGATATGCATCGGGATAACCCTGCTGCTTAGAGATGAAATCAACCAATCGTTCCACCTCGCGGGTCTCAACCAAAGCACACTGCACACGCGTAAGCTCACCATTATTCGAGAACAACATATCACCGCGACCTATCAGCTGATTTGCACCCGGCTGGTCAATGATCGTACGCGAGTCAATCATCTGCATCACCCTGAATGCAATGCGCGCTGGGAAGTTGGCCTTGATACCTCCTGTGATAATCTTCACATCGGGACGCTGAGTGGCGATAATAAGGTGAATACCCACCGCACGAGCCTTCTGGGCCAATCGCATAACAGGCACTTCAACCTCCTTAGCTGTCATAATCAAGTCGGCAAACTCATCGACAATAACAACTATATATGGCAAGAATCTATGTCCCTTCTGAGGGTTGAGTCGTCGCGAAACAAACTTTTGGTTATACTCGACGATATTTCTTGCCGTAGCCATCTTACAAAGCTCCAATCGACGGCCCATCTCCTCAACCAACGAATTGAGTGCATATACGGCCTTCTTAGGCTCGGTAATAATAGCCTCGTCCTCCGACTCCATCTTTGCAAGGAAGTGACGCTCCAATTTGTTATAAATCGAGAACTCCACCATCTTGGGGTCAATCATCACAAATTTCAACTCGGCGGGGTGCTTCCTATAAAGAAGCGAGGTGATGATGGCATTCAATCCAACCGATTTACCCTGACCCGTAGCACCCGCCACCAACAAGTGGGGCATCTTAGCCAAATCGAAGGTATAATTCTCATTTTGAATCGTGCGACCAATTACGATAGGCAACTCGGCCTTCGACGACTGGAACTCCTCCGAACAAATCGACGAGTACATCGACACAATCTGCTTATCGCGATTAGGCACTTCAATACCGATTGTACCACGCCCGGGAATTGGAGCTATTATTCGTATTCCCAACGATTTGAGGCTTTGAGCAATATCTTTTTCCAAGCCTTGAATCTTCGAGATTTTCACTCCTTGCGCCTGCACAATCTCATAGAGCGTGACAGTTGGGCCAACAGTGGCGTGAATATCCAAAATTGGAATACCAAAATACTTCAAGGTCTCCTGAATACGGCACTTATTGTCGTAAATTTCAGCATCGCTCACCTTGTGGGGTGACTTATAATCTTCAAGCAGCGAAACATATGGTTTCTTGTAGCTCTCCAAATCCCGCAATGGGTCATATAGCTCAAAATCAACCTCCGACTCAGCCAACTGCTTTGGCTTATTCTCTCTAACCGTAACGATTATACCATCTTCCTCCTCTGCGACTGCGGCCGCAGAATCTTTCGGCAACGGCATCTTCACCTCGGGTGTTGAGAAGTCATATTCACTCTTCTTAGCCGCAGGAAGGACACCCTCCGCTGCCCCCTCTTCGCCACGAGCCACCACAGCAAAACCATCTTCATCAAAGACATTACCTGCATTATCCTTTGCTCCATCATCAGAAACAGTTTGCCCATCATCTGATTTGTCTCGCGACATTAGAATATCCACATTTATCTTATTGGGTATAGCTCCACTGTTTGGTATCACCATAAATCCATCTTCATCAAACTGAGGCTCTTGCGGTTCTAAATGGGCATTTGCAACATCTGTCGCCTTACCATTATTAGGTGCATTAACACTCTCGACATAAAACTCATCTTCCTCCTCTGCTACAAGCTCCGTAGGACGTGAGATAGGTCTTACCGAAGGTGTTATTTGTGCCTCTTGGGGCTGATAATTCAACTGTTGTGAAGCTATGTTTTGCTCCGCCCCTTGCGCCATAGGCACGTCCGACATAGAAATAGAAGTAGAGCCACCCGAAACCTGCGAGTTTACCGAATATCCTTCACGCACATCGTCGCCTGCCTCCGTCTCGCTATCCCCGACAGAATCTTCCTCATCAGAGACCTCCTCCTTACGATTTTTCACAACCGTATCTTTCACAACGGTAGCCAATCGCTCGCTTTGATGAACCATTGTATCGCTAAATCCATTTACGATATGGATAAAGTTGCGATTGATAAATACGCCCGTCAAGACCCAACCTGCCAGAAGCAAGACTATCATTCCAAATGTTCCAATAATCTGCGACAAATCCATAGCGCAAGCGTGACCCAATCGGCCACCAATATCGTATGGCACTGCAAACTGCAAACCCACAAATCCCAACGTGAGCGCACCCATCACAAGCAACAAAGCGGCACTCAATGCAAAGTGATTCAAATGCAACGCTTTTTTACGGAAAATACGCCAGCCTAATACTGTAATAACAATTGGGATTATAATACCAAACACGCCAAACGAGCAATCCACCACCCAGTATGCAATCATAGCACCAAGACGGCTACACACATTCTCAAATGGCACAACCACACCTGTTAGCTCCTCGTCGTTACGAAGAGCCGACAAATCCGATGACCAATGCAAGAAATGAGAGCATACCGAACAGAACGATATAACACCCAAGACAAGCATTACAAAGCCAACCATCCACAATAAATTATCATTCGATGGAACGCTCGTTACACTCGGCTCCTGCGAGCGAGATTTACTATTTTTCTTCTTTACATTTTGTGCCATACTTTACACTTCCTTAATTACGGGCATCGCCCGATTTGTAATAGTTGATAATTTGCAAATACCTAAATCTCCACGTTAGGTAATCTGTGTAATATTCACTCTGCAAAGGCTTTACAGCGCAGACGTTGCACATAATCCCCATCGGCAAAGCTCACAAACTCATACTCTGCCCGATGCCCCTGCTCGGCTCTTAAATCATACTCTTCGAGCAACGATTCAACTCGTTTTTCAACGGCTTCGCCCGAATCGATTATCTCCACATTGCGCTCTCCTATAACCTTTGCAATAACATCTCGCAAAAACGGATAATGCGTACACCCAAGAACCAGCATATCAGCCCCTTGACTAACAATAGGCTCAACGACCTCTCGCACTATCTCCTCTGTCTGCGGAGAATTCTCAGCATTACGCTCCACCGCCTCGACAAAACCTTGCCCTACGGACTTTATCACATTTACACCTTGTCCATATTTGGCAAGCGTCGCAAGAAACTTCTCGCTTTTCAAACTACGCTCGGTGGCAATAACGCCCACAACTCCGCTACGAGTTCTCTGGCAAGCTGGTTTAACAGCAGGCTCTAAACCCACAATAGGAATATCGGGGAACGTTGCGCGCAGATGTTTGATAGCCGCAGCGGTAGCAGTATTACAAGCAACAACTATCATCTTACACCCTCTTGCCAGCAATTCTTCGACCGACTTCACTGCAAGGCTACGAATTTTCTCCTCCGACAATGAGCCATAGGGACAATTCTTGCCATCACCCAAATAGATAATAGATTCCTCTGGCAATGCTCGATACAGCTCTCGCCACACCGACAAACCGCCAAATCCAGAATCATATACACCTATCGGGTTGTTATTCATTGCTTTTTACGTAAGACAATATTATATCAATAATCTCTGCATCACTACGCTCTGCGCACTCCACAATGCACTTTGCCTGCGAATAATAAGGCTCTCGCTCGGCCATATTCTCGGTCATAAAGGCCACTAACTCCTCATCATTGAGACCTCTTAGCTTTGGTCGTTTTTGCCTTCCGTGAGGGCTCAGGCGCGAGGCTATCTGCTGGGCTGTGCGACGCAGATACACGCACACTCCCGCACGATTCATATACTCCATATTATCCGACCAAGTAGGAGCTCCACCTCCTGTCGAAATAATCATATCACCCTCTTTTGTGGCCAGTTCCTCAATCAACGCTCTCTCAGCTCGACGAAAATACTCCTCACCTGCATAATGGAAAATCTCACTAATGGCCGCACCCTCTCGCTGCTCGATAACGGAGTCCATATCAACAAACTCATAGCCCGTCACCTTCGACAGTTTCTTGCCGAGCGAGCTTTTTCCGCAGCCCATATACCCCACCAAAAAGAGTTTTATACCCATTTGTGTTGACATTTACTTAAAGTAACGCTTTAATTAAAAGAGGTTTAATTGCTCGGAATCAATAATAACCGCAGGCTCTTCCGCATCTTCACCCTGAGGCTCAATCACCACCGAATCTCGCTCAACATCGACAGATGCCGTAACCTCCATTGCATCATCAATATCCACGCTTACAGCATCTTGCGTAGCATCTGCCGCATTGATATTTTCTTCTATATCTTCTACCTCATTGTTCTCTTCTGCGCTCTCGTCAACTTCGGGCAATGCAGGCTCAATGAAGCTGAGCGATGCCACATCGTAGGTTGTAATACGCTTACCCTTCGCACGGTGGCTCTTAACTCCGACAAACGAATCCACATCAACCTCATCGGCTGGGCGTGACGCTTGCGCACCCTTATATGTAACAATCAAAGTTGCTCCACTTCGATCGGTCAGAGTGACAAACTCCATCATATTCTCATCTTCAAGGAACGAGAGCATCTTCTCGGTTGGCTCCAACTGGAAGCGTTTCATATAGTAGTAGTTCTGCTCCCTATCGAAATAGCAAAGGCTATAAACACGTCCTGCAACATATCGCTCAACACGCACCGTCTCATCGGGGAAGTGCTGGTCAACATTGAATCCTGTGATGTAATATTTATACTTCGAGGTCCAAACAACCAACTTATCCTCGCCCTTGAACTCACCGAGCAACACTCCACGACCATCGGTATTCAAGCGACGCACATCTTCATCGTACCAGATATTCTGACCACCAAGAGTTGATGTACCCTTCTCTTTGAGAACAATCTTGTGGATACTATATCGAGAGAAGAGATTACCTTGACTCTGACGACCCTTGATTGCAACGGTCGAGAAGTCCAAATCGACAATCACCTTCTTCAAACGTGGGCGAGGTCGGAAATAGATTTTCAGTACCTCTGCCTCGCCGTTAGGATTCACCGACATATAGAGTATTTCGCTGCGCGGAGTACCCTTTGTGAGGTCATACTCCTTATCACGCGTAATGCTCTTAATGGCACAACGTTTCATCATTATCGCACCACCACGCCCATCACGGTAGAGAACATTATAGATTGTACGTTCATCGTTGCGCTTAAATACTCCGATATAGTAGATATTCTTATCGAAGAATGCCTTATCATCAACTTTCGTAATTCTATATCGGCCATCTTTCAGGATTACAATCACATCGTCAATGTCGCTACAATCGCATACAAACTCGGCATCTTTCATACCCTTACCGATACCATAGAATCCCTCGGCTCTATCGACATAGAGTTTAGCATTGGTAACGGCCACCTTAGTTGCCTCGATAGTATCGAACTCTCGAATCTCGGTACGACGCTCACGCCCCTTGCCATACTTCTCGCGGATACGCTCATAGTAAGCAATGGCATAGTCGGTCAAGTGATCCAAATCGTACTGGGTTGATTTCATATCCTCCTCAATACGTTTGATTTCATTATCGGCCTTATCGGAATCATAACGCGAAATACGAATGAATTTAAGTTCGGTCAATCGCTGTACGTCTTCCATTGTAACCTCTCGGCGCAGCTTCTTCTTGAATGGCTCCAAGCCCTTATCGACAGCCTCGTATGCAGCCTCACGAGTGCGACAACCTTCGATTAGCTGATACAACTTGTTCTCAATAAAGATTCGCTCCAACGATGCTGCGTGCCAAGCCTCCTGCAATTCGTGCATACGAATCTCCAACTCTCGGCCCAACAACGAGCGAGTATAGTCGGCAGAACGACGAAGGATATCCTTCACACCCATAAAGCAGGGTTTATCGTCCATAATCACGCAGGCATTAGGAGAAATCGAAACTTCACAAGAGGTGAATGCGTAGAGTGCATCAATGGTCTTATCGCTCGACTCATCGTTGGCAACGTGAACCACAATCTCCACCTTGTCAGCAGTCAAGTCATCGACTTTCTTAACCTTGATTTTACCCTTCTCGATAGCCTTCAAAATTGAATCCTTGATAGATTCCGAAGTGGTTGAGTAAGGAATCTCGGTAATAACAAGCGTGCGTTTATCGACCTTTGATATACGGGCACGAACTTTTACAGCTCCACCACGCAAACCATCGTTATAACGGCTTGCGTCCATCAATCCTCCGGTGGGGAAATCGGGCAAAAGTTGGAAATCATCACCCTTCAAATGCGAGACACAAGCCGAGATAAGTTCGTTGAAGTTATGCGGAAGAATCTTCGATGCCAAACCTACGGCGATACCCTCGGTACCCTGCGCCAGCAAAAGGGGGAACTTGATAGGCAGGGTTACAGGCTCCTCATTACGGCCATCGTAAGAGCGCATCCACTCGGTGGTCTTTTTGTTAAACACCACATCTAACGCAAACTTCGACAAGCGAGCCTCGATATATCGGGCAGCAGCAGCCTCGTCACCTGTAAGAATATTACCCCAGTTACCCTGACAATCGATAAGCAAATCCTTCTGGCCCAACTGCACCAATGCATCTTTGATTGAAGCATCACCGTGAGGGTGATACTGCATAGCTTGACCGACGATATTGGCAACTTTATTATAGCGGCCATCATCGCAGCACTTCATTGCGTGCAAAATACGGCGTTGTACGGGTTTCAGACCATCTTCGGCGTGCGGTACGGCACGCTCCAAGATTACATACGAAGCATAGTCCAAAAACCAGTTTTGGTACATACCCGTAAGTTTGCGCATATTTCCCGAATCGCCAAAAAGACGCGAATACTTACCTTGAATAGCCGTATCAGTAGCAGACTCGACAATATCCTCGTCGAGGGTCACCTCCTGCATAGGCTCCATCTCTTCCATTATATCTTTTTCCTCTGCCATCTATGGTAGATTTTTCACTTTATTACTTAGGTTAGTAAATTTGCAGTATAATCTGCACTATGCGATTGCCTCGTCAACAAGATCCTCCTCGATGCGCAGGTTGTCAATGATGAATCCCTGACGCTCGAAAGTGTTTTTACCCATATAGAACTCCAACATATCGCTAATCGGGTCATCTTTGGTAAGACGCACCTTATCAAGACGCATATTCTCGCCAATAAGCTCCTTAAACTCATCGGGGGAAATCTCTCCAAGACCTTTGAATCGTGTAATCTCAGCCGATGCGCCACACTTCTTCACTGCTCGCTGTCGCTCCTCCTCCGAATAGCAATAGTAATTCTCTTTCTTGTTTCTTACACGGAACAACGGAGTCTGCAAGATGTAGAGGTGACCCGCGCGAATCAGCTCTGGGAAGAACTGCACAAAGAAGCTGGTCATAAGCAGGCGAATGTGCATACCATCGACATCGGCATCGGTTGCAATAATCACCTTATTGAAGCGCAGATTCTCCAAACCATCTTCGATATTGAGAGCCGACTGCAACAAATTGAACTCCTCGTTCTCGTAAACCACCTTTTTGGTAAGGCCATAGCAGTTGAGCGGCTTACCTCTAAGGCAGAACACAGCCTGAGTCATCGCATCGCGGCTCATAGTAATCGGGCCCATTGCCGACAAACCCTCCGTAATGAAAATCATTGTCTTCTCGGCAAGGTCGTTCTTGCTATCGGTAAGGTGGACTTTGCAATCACGCAACTTACGGTTATTCACAGCAACTTTCTTTGCGGTCTCGCGGGCCTTTTTCTGGATACCCGAAATAGCTTTGCGGGCCTTCTCGTTCTCGGCAATCTTCTTCTGCATCACCTGTGCTGTTTCGAGATGCTTATGAAGATAATTATCGAGATTCACCGCCAAGAAATCACCCACAAACTGTTGCATCGAGACGCCCGGAGCAATCTCCTTTGAGCCGAGCTTAATTTTGGTCTGTGACTCAAAAACCGGATCGTTCATTCGCACCGAAACGGCAGCGATGATAGAAGTACGGACATCAGATGGGTCGTAATCCTTCTTGAAAAACTCTTTAACAACCTTCGCCACCGATGCACGGAAAGCCGCCTGATGTGTTCCTCCCTGCGGAGTATATTGGCCATTGACAAACGAGTAATAGCTCTCGCCATATCCCGTACCGTGAGTGATAACCACATCAATATCGTCGCCCGACAAATAGATAGGCGGATAAAGAGGTTCTTCCGAGAGGTTATCGTTTACCAAATCGAGCAATCCATTCTTTGAGACATACTCCTTGCCATTGAGGATTATCTTCAAGCCGAGATTCAGGTAGGTATAGTTACGCACCATCTGCTCGACATAATCCATATTGTAGCTATACTCGCCAAAGATGGTTTCATCGACACGGAACTGAATCATTGTACCGTTGCGCTCCTCCACTTCGCTCTCCCATCTATCCGACAACTCCAAGCCCTGAGCAAAACTTACAGTATGCGCCTCGCCATCACGCACCGAGCGGGCTGTGAATTCGCTCGAAAGCATATTTACAGCCTTAACGCCCACTCCGTTCAGTCCAACGGTCTTCTTAAATGCCTCGCCATCGTACTTTCCTCCCGTATTCATCTGACTTACGGCAGCCGACAACGACTTCAACGGAATACCGCGACCATAGTCACGCACGGTAACTACATTATCCTCGATTGTAATCTCGATACGGTCACCCGCGCCCATAATAAACTCATCAATCGAGTTATCCACCGTCTCCTTGATAAGCACATAGATACCATCGTCGGCCTGCGAGCCATCGCCCAACTTACCGATGTACATACCTGGGCGCAATCGCAAATGCTCTCGCGGCGAAAGGGTTTTAATCGAATCGTCATCGTATGCCACAGGGGCTGAATTGTTGTTTTTTATATTATTTGCCATAAAGCTCATTGCTTGTCTGAAACTTTGTCACAAAATTATCAACGCAGAATGTCAAATTTTGACACACCACTTTTTTTTGAGATGTTGCCCTCATTGAGGCGAATGTTTTTCTCGCTACTTCTTTCTTCGGGCAGCTACCTTTGTTCGCAAATCGGCCAACTCCTCGACCATCTGCTCACGCACCTTCTGAGCCATCTCCTTAACATCGGTTGCTGCAACCTCATCAGCAGGGATTGGCTTCAACACGCGGATTGCAACCTGATTTTTCCAATTCACCAACCAACCTTTGCGGAAGACTTTGTTTGTACCGGTCATCACGACAGGGAGAATCTCGGCATTTGCCTCTTTGGCCAAATTGAATGCGCCCATCTTGAAACGATTAATCTCGCCTGTCTTTGAGCGTGTACCCTCGGGGAAGATTGCCACGCTCGCACCTCGGCCAAGCCAAAGCTTACCCAAATTCAGCACCTTCGCCATAGCCTCGGTTGGATTGCCACGCTCGATGGGGATATCGCCGTGAATTGTGAGCAATGGGCCCATAAAAGGAACTCGGAATACCTCACGCTTCGACACCCAACGGAAATTGAGTGGAATTTTATAGGCAGCAAAAATATCTACACCTGAATTGTGGTTCAAAACCATCACATAAGATTTGCCCTTCTCGATGTTCTCTACGCCTTCGATTGTACGCTTCAAGCCAAACGGAGTATTAAAGAGCAACTTACAAATCTGCTCCGAACACCAATGCACCCAGCGGCGGCTCTTATCGAAAGGATAGGTTACGGCCAATACGATAATCGACACGATAAACCAAAACGTCACTTGAAGAAGTGTAAAAATATAGTACAGAATAGTTAACATAACTCGTATTTTAATTAAAAATATTCTATCCTGCAAATTTACTCATTTTTAGCGAGTGACCCAAAATTTTTGACCCATTTTTTCAAAATGTTTTCAACGATAGTAATATCTGTGGCCAAAGATTTGAAAAACTCAAATTGTTGACTATCTTTGTAGAATGGAGCCGCGAGGGTAAACTGCACAAAAGGTGCACTTGCGAAAACGGCTCAACACGCACATTTTCAAGGGAAACACAAGGAAGATTTAAGATTATTATAAACCGTAAAACACTAACGAAATGTCGATTTTTTCAATATTTGGCAAGGGTAAAACAAGTCAGATTGACTACCCCACCGACATCGTCACATATGGCGACGAGGAGCAGGTGAAGTTCACCTTCTTCAAACACGCAGCATTCGCATTCGAGGCCGCAGGATTGCGTTTTTATGTTGACCCTGTATCTGGGTATGCTAAATATAGCCAGCTACCCAAAGCCGATGTGGTGCTTGTAACTCACCACCACTACGACCATTTGGATCGCGCAGCGATTGACGATATCACAACTCGCCAAAGCACTATAATTTGCGACAAGACATCGGCCGAAGCGTTTGATGGAGAGGCTGTTGTGATGACACCCGGAATGAAGGCTCAGGTAGGTAAAGATATTGTAATCGAGGCTATTCCTGCATATAACACATCGGAGGGTCACACCGATTTTCACCCCAAAGCAAGAGAGGATAACGGCTATGTGGTAGAGCTTATTCAGGGACTTAGAATCTACATCGCAGGTGATGGCGAGCCTACACCTGAGATGCTCGCATTGCAAGATATCGACATTGCATTTTTGCCCGTAAATCAACCCTACACAATGACCGTTGACCAAGCCATCGAGGTTGTCAAGACCATCAAACCCCGCATCTTCTACCCCTACCATTATGGCGAGGTGGAGGAAAAGACCGACATCGAGCGTCTCTGCCGCGAATTGGAGGGAGTGACCGATGTAAGGGTATTTCCGATGGAGTAAATAAAAATGACACGAAGTGCAGGCATTTTGTCCTGCACTTCGTGCTTTAATAAATAGTTGAAAATGTAAACTACTCCTTTTTCTTATTCATCTTTTTGTCAACATAGAATCCAACAAAGAAACCTATAATTCCAAAGATAAGCACTACACAAGAAGCAATATCCTCTCCATAGTGGAAATCGTCTAGAAGAGTACTCAACAATAACGCTCCACCTATTATACCTATACCAACTCCAAGTAGAGTAAACGCCACTTTAACCAATAGGCTTGTCATATTTATGTTACGATTATCGGGCTTGCCCTTAGTGAAATAATGCTCCACCCAAAGACCTATCGCCAAGCCTATTGCACCCCACAACACCATACCTCCCAAAACGGGTAAAAATCTATTTTGATAAGCATTATCTGCTATACCAAAGCCCACACCTACAACAGCCAATACCCAACGTAGCATTGTATATTTATTGATAGGAGCAGCATTGCTAAACTCGCTCTTGTGGCGATTAGCCAACCAATACTCAACAAAGAACGACACCACAAAGCCCACCGCAGCGGCAGCAATCGACAAAACAATAGCAAACGTCTCGTCCATAGGCTTACCATTCTGAGCCTGACTGTAAGCATAAATCAGGACACTTGCCACCAATACTCCGACCAAGCCCAAACGCAAAACCCACGCTGGCGGGATTGAGATTTTAGAATCCTTATCGCGGTTACTATCCACCGCCAAATACTCTAACGTCTGCTCGGCATTAAGCTTCTCCATTACCTGCTGGCGTTCACGACGTTGCAATAGGTAGAAAATGATTTTATAAGCTAATAGCACGACAGTCGCAAAGCCCAATAGCACTAAAATAAACAACATCATCGAGTCATTGAAATGCATAATATAAAGTTTTAAAAGGTTTATAATATATTCTTTTATCTTTGTACAAAGCAAGGAGGCAAAAGTGGTTGCTCGAAAGGTTAGGCCAAGAGCCACCTCGATTGCTTCTCGTTTGTTTAGACGCAAAACACGATAAAAGGTTACACATTTGAGTGAAAAAATTTTTCGCACAGCTATCTATATGGGATTGGAAAGAAAAAATTGAAAAAAGTTGTAACCTTTTCAGTAAATTTGCGTCTAAATGACAAGATGGAACTGATTGAAAACTCACTAATACGCCAAATCCTAAATGGGGCAACCGAACGCTATGCGGAGCTTGTACAGCTCCACGAGAATGCGGTATTTGCTCTCATTGCGCGCATAGTGGGGAGCTGTGAGGAGGCCGAGGAGCTGACGCAGGACGTATTCCTGAAAGCATACTCCAACCTACACAAATTCAAGCAACAATCCACCTTCTCGACTTGGCTCTACCGCATAGCCTACAATAAGGCCATATCTCAAACCAGAAGCCGAAGAATTGTTCAGTTGGAATTAGACGAGAGCCGTTTGATAAAGATTAGCGACGAGGAGTTAGATGCCTTTGAGCAGAGCGAGAGTAGCAACGACAAGATAGAGAGATTGATTCGAGCCATCGAGGCCCTGCCAAGCGAGGAGAGGGCTTTAATTACGATGGTATATTACAATAACTTATCGCTGCAAAAGTGCGCCGAGATTACCGACCAAAGTTTAGGCAACGTAAAGGTCAAGTTGCACCGAATACGCCGAAAACTATACCAGATGATTAAAAGTGAAAACTATGGATAATATGGAGCGAAACAACCAACAAAACAAAATGATACAGCAGGCTCTTGGTCGTATGAACAAAGAGAGCCTCTCGCCCGATTTCAAGGCTCGGTTGATGGCGCAAATTCGCCAACGGGAATACAACCGCGAGATGTGGATAGGCGTAGGTTTAGCCACAACGTTCATTGTTTTTGTCTGCTTGATGGTCTATTTGGCTTACAGGATATACCTCAGTATGGGTTGGACCAAAATATTCACACCCGAAAATGTATATCAGTTGAAATTGTGGACTATGATATTTATCTCGGCTCCCCTACTTTTCATATTCGACAAATACGCATCGCCAAAGATATTGGCATTCTTTGATAAAATAGACCCTCGGAAATAGTCTCCAAGGGTCTATATCTACCATATTATAAATAACTATTCTCGTTTTGGGATACTTCCAAAATTAGAACTTAATATCGGCATACAAAGGCTGATGGTCAGAGGTGATAGGCTCATTGAGCACCTCATAATTCAACACTTCGTATTTATTATCCTTGCCGTAACCCCAAATATAGTCGATAGTGCGGCGTGGACCCTTCGATGGGAAGGTGAACCTTGTGGTATCGGACAACACCTCCCAATCCGAGAGCATCTGCTGAGTCTCCTCCGATGTGGGCAACATATTGAAATCACCTGTCAAAATAGCTGGTTTACCATACTCGGCCATAGCTTTCTTGATTATCTCGATCGACTCCTTACGCGAGGGTGAGCGAAGCGAGAAGTGAGTGTTGCACAACAAATAATCATCGTACTCCAAAATAAGGAATGTACGCACCTCCTCGGCTCCGGGCAACGGAATATACCTAAACGACTTTGGCTTCTGCTTAACCAATGCCGCCACACCGTATAAGCCACCGTTTTTATGCTCTTTGGCAGGTGCGAAGAAGTAGTGCATACCTGTTAGGCGGCCCAACTCTTTGGCTTGGTCAACAAAATCGCTTCGCTTGGCTACACTATCAACCTCCTGTAAGCCGACAAAATCGGGATTAACACGCTTGATTACTTCGGCCGTACGCTCAATATCAAGAGCCTTATCCATACCCTTGCAGATGTGGATATTATAGCTCATAATACGCATTTGGCGTGGTTGCGAGCAACCCACCAACAACATCACCACAATGAGTGGCATAACGTGTAGAATTCTCTTCATAAGATAAAAATTAAGGAAGGTGCTCAGAGTGGATTATCGCTATCGCTCTAAGCACCTATAATGGTTATAAATTTCGATTGCGAGAAGATTATTTCTTGCTAACCTCGGCCTTGATTTTCACCTTTGCCAAAGCCTTAATCAAAGCTGAATCGCTTGTCTTGGTTGCATCGTAGGTAACGGTTACCTTCTTGGTCTTAACATCAACCTTAACATCTTTCACACCCTTTGCATAAGGCAACGAGTTTGTAATCTTCTTTGCGCAGCCCTCGCAATCAACATCGGTCATAAATACGGTGGTTTTCAAAGCAGCATCGCTCTTCTTCTGTGCTACTGCATCAGCAACACCAAAACTCATTACGGCCAAAAGGCACAACATTAAAATCTTTTTCATAACATTATTCATTTGGTTAATTATCAATATTTTCTATTTGTTTAACTATTCATTTTTGTCTTTTACAAAAAATCAAAGGATATTAGTAGAGGTTAAATCGAAGTCCAACATAGAACTTACGGCCCATCAACGGTCCCCACACGCTCGATGAGTTGAAAGCAGGAGAAAATGGGTCGGACGCATTCAAAATGGGGTCGTCCTGCATATAATCGCCAATATTCTCGCAACCTACATACACCTCCCAATTACGAATCTTGCGGCTCACCTGCGCATAGAACATCGGGTATGATGGTGATAGCTCCTCGCGGCTCAAATCACCGTCCAACGATGGACGACGCACAGGGCCATTGAGCTGCGCTGTAACATCGAATACCCAACGACGGTATGGCGTAGCATACTGCAAGTTAATCAAAGTCTTATAGCGGCTTGTGAGTGGTCGCTCAACTTCGTAACCCACACCATCACGCATAAGCGTAATAAGACTATTTGTGTAGCGGAACGTGGCAAAGATATCGAATCCGCGCAATGCAGTCCACTGGAAATCAACCTGATATGTATCGGTGAATGAACGATTATCGGTGTTATATATGCGGATATCGTTACCAACCAATTCCTGATCCGCAAGAACAGTATTATAGAGTTGAGTGCGGAAATAATCGAAGCTGAGTGTAGCATCGGAATAGCCTCCCAATGGAATATCCTGAGTAAGGCTACCACCAGCCGTAAGAGCCATCTCTACATCATCGGTCAAGTCATCGACCAAAATCGTACGACCTGTGGCCAACATCCAGATATTATCGGTGAAAATACTTGCTCGGCGGTATCCCAAACCAGCCGAAGCACGCAAAACGGTTGAAGGGGTGATATTCCACTTAACGTGAGAACGAGGAGTGAGAGCAAAGTACTCCTTTGGCTTATAATATGCCGCACCCTCCGACTCTGCGGTTGGCACAGCAGCACGATTCTCGGCACCGAGCCAATCACCTCTAAGGCCAACAACCAAAGAGAATTTTTCGGGTAATGCGTAGGTGTATTCCGCATATACTCCGGGCTCGAAATAACGCATTTTGTTGAGTGTTGCATTACTCCACATATCCAATGCACCATTACCCTTATTCAACACTGCGCGATTCAAAATATCTTCGCTACTATTGGTAATCGATACAGAAGCACCGAAAATCATCGAAGAGCGAGTATTGAAATAGTGTGCATACATAAAGTTCGCCCACCACGCATCATCGTGAGCGTCGTAGTTATTCAAACCGAAATATGCGTCCTCCTTGAAGTAGTTATAATCGGCCACAAAAGCGATATTCGAGCGAAGTTCCTCCTCCGCCTCAGCATCATAGACCGCCGCGCCGACGGGCATACCGAGTTTGAAATAGGCATTGACTCCCGTATTGTCCATATGCGAGCCATAGACTGA
The DNA here is from genome assembly GCA_017465605.1 of Alistipes sp. Lineage (GTDB taxonomy): Bacteria > Bacteroidota > Bacteroidia > Bacteroidales > Rikenellaceae > Alistipes. The sequence continues at coordinate 81,565 of JAFTVW010000005.1, read as the reverse complement.
AAGACTCTCGGTCATCTCGTCATAGCGAGATTTTTTATACTCCTTCTGACCACCCAAACGGTTTTCGTCAACATACTTCCAACCCCAACGTACCTGCGTACCATTGTTAGTTTGATACAACCATTTGTTGGCAATATTGATTTGATTGGCCTCTGGCAAATCGCGGAATCCATCGTGGTTCATATCGTGCGACTGGGTATCCATTGAGCCGTGCGCCAAAATCACAGTCGAAAGACGCTTATCCTTAGTCAATGGAATTGCCGAAGTGATATTGAACTCAGGTTTAAGCTCGCTATCGAAATAGAGGTTAAGGAACATTCGCTCCTCATCGGTGGGCTTACGATGCTCCAAATTAATCTGACCTGTTATGGCCTCGTGACCTGCCGTTACAGAGGTTACACCCTTCGATACCTGAATCGAATTAAGCCACATACCCGGAGTGTAATTCAGACCATAAGGTGCGCCCAAGCCACGCATTATAGGGCGATTCTCATCAAGGATTTGGGTGTAGGTACCAGTCAGGCCCAACATCTTGATTTGGCGTGCGCCCGAAATTGCATCGCTATATCCAACGGTAACCGAAGCCGAGTTCTCAAAACTCTCGGCCAAGTTACAGCAGGCCATCTTACACAATCCAGCAAACGAGATAGTCTCGCCCTTCAAAACGCTCTCGTGGTTGATATAGTTGCCAAGATTACCATCTACGACAACCTCTTCGATACGCGCATCGGCTTTGAGCTTAAAATCGACCTCCGTTACACCATTTTCGACCTTGATTGTATCGCTGGCATAACCGACATAGGTGGCAATAAGCATATCGTAACCCTTAACTCGATATACATTATACTTGCCATCTACATTACACGTTGCACCGACCGTAGTCTTATCCCAAAAGACAACAGCTCCAACGAGCACTTCGCCCGATTCCGCATCACGCACTGTACCTGTTACATTCTGACCGAAAGCACTGTTACACAATACGATGGCCAACAAACAAAATAAAATATTCTTGATTTTCATACTCTATCCATATATTAATATAATTGACAACGAAGGAGATATATCTATTCTCCCTTTTGGCTAACAATTATACTAATGATGGAGGGGCACGCAACGACGAACTGCTTGAATAAGCAGCCGACAACGGAGGCAAGAGATAGACTCCGTAGGCATCTGAGTTTTTTGAGTCGTGGCTCTTTTCCAAACAAGAGCCGATATTGTTTATAACAACTGCCGCAGCCACATAACGCAACTCTGTTTCGTCATCGGCACTTCGGGGTTGGGTATAAAGTTCAATGTTATTGGAGTGGTCGTGACCGCAATTGCAATCATCACTTTGCAATGAGATTGAGATGGCGTTATGCTCGGATTTGGAATCACAACAGTCGTAATCATCACACTCTAAATGATGGCGTGAAGAGTGATTAGAACAACACGCAGAGTGGTGAAGGGAATGAGTGTGAGCAATCTGATTCTCGCCATTATGATAGACCATACAGTGACACGTCAAAGCCACCACATCGCTCGCCACCATCGTTGAAAGATAGAGGAGCAATGTAATACTCGCAGCCACTATTTTGAAAATTCTATCGGTCATATCTACTCTAAAAGTTCGGCCTCCTGCATTTTTGCCACCCACTTTTGGGCATCGGTCAAAGCCTGAGAAGGCTCAACATCATAATTATCAAGCAATACGCGTGCTACATCGTTGATTGTAAACTCCTTTGCACAAAGGCTATTCCAAAGCAATAATGCGCTATCGTTCAGCGTGATAATGCGTGTCATATCGGCACCCTCGCGGCCCGACATAATTACTACATTCTCGCCAACAATTTCGCGAACATTATATCCTTGCTTGATTCTCATCACGTTTCAACACTATATTTCAGCCACAAATATAGTGAAAAAATATCAAATCCCGCTCTTTTTTTGTATTTTTGCAGATATGAAGGAGTACGGTCAAGATATAGAACAAAGGCTACACGAAACACTCGCTAAGTACTGGGGTTATAACGCATTTCGCCCCGGACAAGATGCTATTATCCACTCGGTGATGGCAGGCCGTGACACTTTGGCTCTAATGCCGACCGGAGGTGGCAAATCGCTCACTTACCAAGTTCCAACACTTGCACGAGATGGATTGTGTATCGTAATCACCCCCCTTATTGCCCTTATGAAAGACCAAGTTGACCGCCTGCGTCAAATGGGTGTTTCGGCAACGGCTATACACTCGGGAATGTCCTATACACAGATAGACATCGCTCTTGACAATTGTGTATATGGCGATATGAAGTTCCTCTATGTTGCGCCCGAGCGTCTTGCAACCGAGGCTTTTCGATTGAGGGTGCAACGAATGAAAGTTACCCTCTTGGCAGTTGATGAGGCCCACTGCATCTCGCAATGGGGTTATGATTTTCGCCCACCCTATCTTCGCATCGCAGAGCTTAGACGATTGCTACCCGATGTGCCGATTTTAGCACTTACGGCTTCGGCTACGCAGTTGGTCAGCAACGATATTATGAAGCACTTGGGGTTTAAGCAACCCAACATTTTGCGGAGTAGCTTTTCAAGACCAAATCTCTCCTATTCGGTAAGGCACACCGACGACAAAGATGAACAACTGCTGCGTGTTATACGCAACGTAGAGGGGTGTGGAATTGTATATGTACGTTCAAGAGAAGGGTGCGAGCAATTAACTGAAAAACTGCTACAAAACGGAATAAAAGCTTCGTATTATCACGCAGGACTGCCCCACGCCGAGCGCAGCATAAGACAAGATGAATGGGCTTCGAGCAAAGTTCGTATTATGGTGGCAACCAACGCCTTTGGAATGGGAATCGACAAAGCAGATGTACGCTTTGTAGTGCATTACGCGATGTGTGATTCGTTGGAAAATTACTATCAAGAGGCAGGACGTGCAGGACGTGATGGCAAGCGAAGCTATGCCCTGTTACTTGTAGCATCGAATGACGACCAAAGAATATCGAAACGATTTGAGTCGGAATTTCCACCATTAGATGAGGTGAAGTCGATATACGAGAAGATTTGCAGCTATCTGCAAGTTGCTATCGGCGACGGGCTATACAACTCACTCGTATTCAATATGCAAGAGTTTTGCCAGCGTGAACATATCTATATGGGCAAAGTACGCTCAGCATTGAAATTATTGTCGCAAAATGGCTATATGACGCTTATCGAAGAGATGGATAATCCCGCAAAGATACTCTTTACCGTATCGCGAGATGACCTTTATAAGATTCGTATCGACAGGCAAGATCTCGACCACATAATACGCACGTTGCTACGCCGATACAACGGCATTTTCACCGAATTCAAGGCTATCGATGAACGTGAAATTTCTGCGCTCACGGGTTATACGGTTGAGAAGGTAAAGGAGTTATTGAAACGAATGTGGCAGATGCGAATCATACGATATATTCCAGCCAATACTTCGCCAATGATTTTCTTCGACGAGGAGCGTCTTCCGACAAAAGATATATATATTTCGCCCGACACCTACCTACATCGCAAACGACTGATATCGGAGCGATTCAATAGTATGATAGAGTATGCAGAGAACGAAACCGAGTGCCGTAGCGTATTGTTGCAACGTCACTTTGGAGATACCCAAGCACAACCCTGCGGAATATGCGATATATGTTTAGCCGAGCGACGTCGCCTAAAAGAGGAGAATAAGAGCAAATCTACCAGCAACAACTCCGCTGATAACGTAACTACGACAAACAGTAGCATCTCGAACAACATACTATCGCTCATCAAAAGCCGCAATATATCAGCACGCGAGGTGATGCGCGAAGTGAGTTGCGAGCCACATTTGGTTGCGAAAATTATCGACGAGTTGAAGGCACAAGGCAAAATTTCTCTCTCCAACGAGGGGAAACTGGTAATTAATGAGTAACTTTACGGCCCAATTATAATTTCGGCAGATAATTTATACAATGGCATACCTTTCGACCATAACCAATGAACAGACGGCAGAGCTACCCTCAGCCCATTTCGACGGCAATATTATTGTCGTTGAGCGTGAGGAGCAGATTGCCTCGGTATGCCGCGACCTTACATCTGAGAAGATTATCGGATTTGACACAGAGACCCGCCCTTCATTCAAGGCAGGAGTTACAAACAAGGTGGCACTTTTGCAACTCTCGACATCAAAGAGATGTTATCTGATTAGACTGTGTCGAATGAGACTGCACAAGGATATTCTCCGCATTCTAAGCAATCCCAACATACTCAAAATCGGGGCAGATGTTGCGGGTGATATCAGAGCTTTGCACGTTCTGCGTCACTTCACAGAGCGTGGATTTATAGATTTGCAGCATATTGCGCCTGAATGGGGAATTGAGGACAAGAGCCTGCGTAAAATATCGGCCATAGTGCTGCAAGAGAGGGTTTCAAAGGCTCAACGATTGAGTAATTGGGAGGCTGCAACATTGACCCCACAACAACAGATGTATGCAGCCACTGATGCTTGGGTGTGTATAAAGATATACGAAAAGTTGATGGCATCGCCTCGTGTAAACGCCAAGCCAGAACAGGCAAGTAGCGAGCCAACTATCGAGGACAAAAAGCCAACTACAAATAACCGTACGCCCCGCAATCCAGAGCGAACATCAGAGAGTAGGCCAAAGCGCGAAGGCAAAGCTAATTTTGCCACAAAGCACCGTAGTTTACCCTATCGCAAACGATTTGGTGGCAGGCCTCACCGTAAGAACCACGATAATAACGAAAAACAGATATAATAAGATGATTACTACACAGATTTACCTTCGCCGAGGCAAAGAGGAGTCGCTACTACGCCGTCACCCCTGGATTTTTTCAGGAGCAATCGAGCGCGTAAAGTGTAACGAGGAGAATATTAGAGAGGGCGAGATTGTAGATGTATTCACCAAATCAGGAGATTTCATTGCTCGTGGACACTACCAGATTGGCTCTATTGCAGTACGCGTGCTGACATTCGAGCAGGAGGAGATTAATCAAGAGTGGTGGAACAATCGTATTGCAGTAGCCTACGATGTACGCCGTACACTCGACCTTACCGACAACAACGACACCAACTGCTATCGCCTTATTCACGGAGAGGGGGACTCTTTGCCGGGATTGGTTGTAGATATTTACGACCATACGGCTGTTGTTCAGTGTCACTCGGTGGGTATGTATCTATCGCGTATGGCCATTGCCGAGGCGATACATAATGTTATGGGTGAGAAGATTACGGCCATCTATGACAAGAGTTCGCAAACCGTACCATTCAAGGCGGGGCTGAATGCTATTGATGGGTATATCTGGGGACACTCCGAGCATAAGAATCACACAGTATTAGAGAATGGCGAAAAGTTTATAGTAAATTGGGAGGAGGGCCAAAAGACAGGTTTCTTCCTCGACCAACGTCGTAATCGTGAGCTTGTACGTCGCTATGCAAAGGGACGTACCGTACTCAACACATTCTGCTATACGGGAGGATTCTCGGTCTATGCAGCATCGGGAGGAGCTTTGGAGGTGTGTTCGATTGATGCCTCGGAGCGAGCTGTAAAGCTGGCTGACGAGAATATGAAACTCAACTTTGGTGACAAGGTTAAACATTCGGCAATTGCAGCCGACGCAGTTGAGTATTTGAAACAGATTGGCGATAAGTATGATTTGATTATCCTCGACCCACCCGCATTTGCCAAACACCACAAAGTGCTTGGAAACGCAATGCAGGGATATAAGCGCATCAATGCACGCGCCATTTCGCAAATCAAGAGTGGAGGAATACTTTTCACATTCTCTTGTTCACAAGCCGTATCGAAAGAGTTGTTCCGCACCACCGTATTTTCAGCCGCAGCAATAGCCGGCCGCAAAGTACGAATACTGCATCAACTCACTCAACCTGCCGACCACCCTATTAATATCTACCACCCCGAAGGCGAATATTTGAAGGGACTTGTTTTGTACGTTGAGTAATTAAAAAGGAATAATTACCACATTTTTTTTGAATTTTGAATTACAAAAAAACCTGAGATAATTGTCTCAGGTTTTTTAATCCGATGCAAAACACCAAAAGAGTTTGACTTACTCACAAAAAAGCGTATAGCAAGAGCTATTTTGAAGCTGCTCGATGGCTGCAAATCCGCAGCATACTACGCGTATGTGAGTAATTTGCAGACAAGCAGTTGCCAAAAGAGTTTGTATATCCACACAAAAAAAAGCGTATAGCAAGAGCTATTTTGAAGCTGCTCGAAGACTGCAAATCCGCAGCATACTATACGTATGTGAGGATTTTGCAGACAAGCAGTTGCCAAAAGAGTTTGTATATCCACACAAAAAAAGCGTATAGCAAGAGCTATTTTGAAGCTGCTCGATGGCTGCAAATCCGCAGCATACTACGCGTATGTGAGGATTTTGCAGACAAGGCAGATGCCAAAAGAGCCTTGCTATACACTTTTTATTAGAACTTGAACATTGCACCGATTGATATAGTCACCGGATTCTTACGCACATCATCAAACATAGGTGACCACTTCAAACCAGCTGTCATTTCAAATATATTTGCAACATTGAAATCAACGCCACCGCCAACATTCACACCAGCAGCCCACTTACCAATATCGTTAGCTGTAAGACCAACAGCGGGATAAAGGCGAACAACGCCCATATCGAAAACATAGTGCGCATCGCAGCTAATATCCAGCGAACAGTGCTCGTGTAACAGAGCCGTAATCGATGGCTCAACGCGCCAATTGCTGGCAAAACGATAGCGGGCCATACCTCCAATACCCAATACTGTATCACCAGTATTAGTATAAATACCCAAGCGAGGACCTAATGCCCAACCACCTGCCTCCTGAGCCGATGCTGAAACCGCAAATATGGCTGCAATAGCCAACAATAGAATCTTCTTCATAATGTAAAAGTTTAAGTTGTATTCTACAATATTATCTTTATTTACGGAATCAAATGTAGTACGAGATTCTGAAATGAATTTGAAATTTTCACTTTTTTATCCATTTTATTATCCATTTACATAAGTTTCTAAGACGATGCGGCATTCCACAATGCGTAGAGGGAATGTGTTCGCTACTTGCTTGGCTACATTTATATAATAAAGGTATAAAAAAATCCCCAAGCCTTTCGACTTGGGGATTGCCACTATATAGAGTAATATTAGTACTCCAACTTAGCCATACGCTGATAGCTATTGTAACGCCACTTAGCGTTCTCCTCAGCAGCCTGGAACAACTCCTCTGCCTCGGCAGGGAATGCCTTTTGCAATGAAGTATAACGAACCTCCTTCATCAAGAAGTCGCGGAACTTCGACCAGTCGGGCTCCTTAGAATCCATTACGAATGGATTCTTACCCTGCTCCTCCAACTGAGGATTATAGTGCCACAAGTGCCAGTAACCACACTCAACAGCCTGCTTACCGACAGTCTGAGTGCGAGTCATACCACCCTTGATACCGTGGTTGATACAAGGAGCGTAAGCAATCACGAGAGATGGGCCGGGATATGCCTCAGCCTCCTTCAATACATTGAAGAGCTGGTTCTGAGATGCACCAATTGATACCTGTGCTACATATACATAACCATATGTCATTGCAATTGCACCCAAATCCTTCTTACGGATACGCTTACCGCTTGATGCAAACTTAGCCACAGCACCTACGGGGGTTGCCTTTGACGACTGACCACCTGTATTAGAGTAAACCTCAGTATCAACTACCAAGATGTTAACGTCCATACCAGAAGCCAACACATGGTCAACACCACCGAAGCCGATATCATAGCCCCAACCGTCACCACCGATAATCCACTGTGACTTCTTAACGAGCCAATCCTTCATTTCGAGAATCTTCTGGCAGTAATCACAACCGCAAGCCTCCAACATAGGAATCAAACGCTCTGAAACCTCAGCAGACTTAGCAGATGAGCCACGATTCTCAATCCACTCCTTCATTACGCCCTTCAACTCATCAGAGCACTTCTCGCACTCGGCGATAGCCTTCTCCATATAAGACTGAACGCGGTCACGCAACTTCTCAACGCCAGTGTGCATACCCAAACCAAACTCTGCGTTATCCTCGAAGAGTGAGTTTGCCCAAGCTGGGCCCTGACCCTTATCGTTTGTGCAATATGGAGTAGAAGGTGCTGAACCAGAGTAGATAGAGGTACAACCAGTAGCATTAGCAACCATCATCTTATCACCAAAGAGCTGAGTGATAGTCTTAATGTATGGAGTCTCACCACAACCTGCACAAGCTCCCGAGAACTCGAAGAGTGGCTGTGCAAACTGAGAGTTCTTAACGGTCTTAGTCTTATCTACAACCTGCTTATAACCTACGTTCTTGGTTACTGCATTCCAATTCTCAGCCTCGCCCATCTGTGACTCCAATGGTTTCATAACCAAAGCCTTTGTCTTGGCTGGACATACGTCAACACAGTTGCCGCAACCTGTACAATCCAATGGAGACACCTGAATACGGAACTTATAAGTCTTAGTCTCACCCAAGCCCTGCTTCCACGCAAGACCCGATGCAGCAGCCTCCTCCTCTGTTGCGAGGAATGGACGAATTGCAGCGTGAGGACATACATAAGAACACTGGTTACACTGGATACAGTTGTCAACAATCCACTCAGGAACGTTTACTGCGATACCACGCTTCTCATAAGCAGCAGTTCCGTTATCCCAAGTACCGTCCTCGCGGCCATTGAATGCCGATACAGGAAGGTCATCACCCTTCAATGCGTTGATAGGATCAACAATATTGCGAACAAACTCAGGACGTGACATATCTACTGTTGCAGCCGCAGCCTTAACCTCGATTGAAGCCCACTCGGCAGGAATCTCAACCTTCTCAACAGCCGAACCACCAGCATCAACAGCAGCGTAGTTCATATTAACAATATCCTCACCCTTCTTTCCGTAAGACTTCAAGATGGCCTTCTTCATCTCCTCAACAGCCTTCTCGAAAGGAATAACGTTTGCAATCTTGAAGAATGCTGACTGCATAATTGTATTGGTACGGTTACCCAATCCCAACTCAGCAGCAATCTTGGTTGCGTTGATGATATAGAAGTTGATATTGTTCTTTGCCAAATATGCCTTCATATGGTCGGGCAATGTAGCGCAAGTTGTAGCAGCATCGTGTACAGAGTTCAAAAGGAATGAACCGCCCTGCTTCAAGCCCTTCAATACATCATACTTGTCAACATAAGAAGGAACGTGGCAAGCCACGAAGTCGGGAGTTGTCACCAAGTAAGGTGAGCGGATTGGAGAGTCGCCAAAACGCAAGTGTGATGATGTGTAACCACCCGATTTCTTTGAGTCGTATGAGAAATATGCCTGACAATACTTATCGGTAGAGCCACCAATAATCTTAATTGAGTTCTTATTTGCACCCACAGTACCGTCGGCACCCAAACCGAAGAACAAAGCCTCGAAAGTACCAGCCGAAGCCATTGAAACCTCCTCGCCAACTGGCAATGATAGATTTGTAACATCGTCGTTGATACCAACTGTGAAGTGATTCTTAGGCTCTGCTGCAAACAAATTCTCGATAACAGCCAAAATCTGAGCAGGAGTTGTATCCTTTGAAGAGAGACCATAACGGCCACCAATTACCAAAGGCTGATTCTCCTTGCCATAGAACATATCCTTCACGTCAAGATACAAAGGCTCGCCGTTTGCTCCAGGCTCCTTTGTACGGTCCAAAACGCATACACGCTTTACGCTAGCAGGAACTGCATCGAAGAAATACTTCTCTGAGAATGGACGATAGAGGTGAACTGTGATAAGACCCACCTTCTTGCCCTGAGTTGCCAAGTAGTCGATACACTCCTTGATTGTCTCGTTGATTGAACCCATAGCCACGATAACGTTCTCTGCATCGGGAGCACCGTAATATGTGAAAGGTTTATAGCAACGACCTGTAATCTCAGAAATCTGAGCCATAGTCTCTGCAACCATATCGGGAACAGCATTGTAGAACTTATTTGAAGCCTCACGAGTCTGGAAATAGATGTCGGGATTCTGTGCAGTACCACGAGTTACAGGGTGGTTAGGATTCAAAGCAGCAGCACGGAATGCCTTCAAAGCGTCACGGTCGAGCAATGAGGTAAGTGATGCGTCGTCGATAATCTCAACCTTCTGAATCTCGTGAGATGTACGGAAGCCATCGAAGAAGTGAAGGAATGGGATACGAGCCTTCAATGCCACGATGTGAGCCACACCTGCCAAATCCATAACCTCCTGAACAGATGATGTTGCCAACATAGCAAAACCAGTCTGGCGAGTAGCCATTACGTCCTGATGGTCACCAAAGATTGAAAGCGACTGAGCAGCCAATGCACGAGCCGATACGTGGAATACACCCGGGAGCAACTCACCGGCAATCTTGTACATATTGGGAATCATCAACAAAAGACCCTGCGAAGCAGTGAAAGTCGATGTAAGCGCACCACTCTGCAATGAACCGTGAACAGCACCAGCAGCACCTGCCTCAGACTGCATCTCAACAACCTTTACTGTCTCACCGAACATATTCTTCATACCCTGAGCTGCCCACTCATCGACATACTCAGCCATTGTTGAAGAAGGAGTGATGGGGTAAATTGCAGCTACCTCCGAAAATTTGTAGGCGATGTGAGCCGCTGCATAGTTACCGTCACAAGTGATAAATTTCTTCTCTGACATAATGAATTAATTTTGTTTATTATGAATTTTTAATTTAATTTCCTGTTTGCAAAAACTAAGGCATACACGGAGTTGTGGCTAACGTGTGCTTAAAACACCGACAAAGCCCTATTCAAATCTCGGCAAAGTTACAAAAATTAGATAAAATTTCATAGATTTTTTGTGTTATTATTTTAACAATTTGTGTTAAAATGTTAACAGTACACAAACCTCATCGGCAACTACGCAACTCTCAAACCAAAAACCCAAATATGACAGCAATTAAATCGACAAATAAACTTATCTTGCGGCAAAATGTATATCATTGACAAAAAAATCAATATTTTTGCACTCGTAGCAGAGTAATTTTCGCTCAGAATTAGACTAAAAAAGGGATATGATTACATACGACAAAACCACACTCTCGAATGGACTCACAGTAATTGCCAATCGTGACAAAGCCTCGCGAATGGCAGCTGTCAATTTGTTATATAAAGTCGGAGCCAGAAACGAGAACCCGTCACGCACAGGACTTGCTCATTTGTTTGAGCATCTGATGTTTCGCGGCACACATCAAGTACCCGATTTCGACACTCCCGTACAGATGGCTTGCGGCGAGAATAACGCCTTTACGAATAACGACTACACAGATTTTTACATCACTCTGCCGTGCGATAACATCGAGACAGCACTATGGCTTGAAAGTGACCGTATGACGGGATTGAATCTGTCGGAGGAGGCGTGCCAAATCGAAAAGCGAGTTGTAATAGAGGAGTTTCGTCAGCGTTATCTCAATCAACCATACGGAGATTTGAATATGTTGCTCCGCTCGATGGTGTATAAAAAGCACCCATACCGTTGGGCAACAATCGGAATCGCGCCCGAGCATATTGAGCAGGCAACAATCGAAGAGATAAGAGGTTTTTACGCTCGTTTCTACCACCCCTCCAATGCCATACTTTCCGTTTCGGGAGACTTCTCATCGGAAAAGATATTTTCGTTAGCAGAAAAGTGGTTTGGAGAGATTACCGATAAGGCTCAGGCCATTGATGCAATCCCGCAAGAGCCCGCACAAATAGAAGCCCGACGATTGGAGGTTGAGCGTGATGTACCAGCCACGACCATAGTTATTGCATTCCATATGGGTAACCGTTTATCACACGACTTTTTCTTGGGAGATATGACCTCAGATTTGTTGGCAGGTGGCGATTCTGCACGACTTTATGAGCGACTGATTAAGCGCAATCGACTATTCGCAAGTGTCAACGCCTACATTTCAGGAGATGTTGATTGTGGTATGTTTGTCTTTACTGGGCAACTACTACCCACGACAACCGAAGCTGAGGCAGAGGCTGCATTCTGGGAAGAAATAGATAAATTAAAGAGCGGAGAGATAAGCGATTACGAGCTTGAAAAGGTAAAGAATAAATTTGAAGCCAACACTCTATTCGGAGAACTCAATGTTATGAATAAAGCTATGAATCTCGGTTATTATGAGATGATTGGCGATTTGGGACTTATAAACCGCGAAGTTGATATATATCGTTCACTCGCACGCGAAGAGGTTGCAGATTTCTCTCAACACATCTTCCGCACCGAGAACTCTTCAACACTTATATACAGAGCAAAGCAATGAAACAGCCACCACTGATAACACCATCGCAAATTGTAGTTCCTGCGGCAGAGCGTCACACCGCAAGCAACGGCACATCAATATATGCAATCAACTGCCCCGAATATGAGGTAGTCCGCATATCGTTTGTATTTCACGCAGGTACAATCACTCAATGCCACCCATTTGCAGCTTCGGCAACGGCAAATATGTTGGCAGAGGGTACTGAGTTGTACTCCTCGCAACAAATCGCCGAGAAGTTGGATTACTATGGCTCGTATTTCGATATAAATATTGACCGCGACTATGCGTATATAACATTCTGTTGTCTATCAAAATTCTTCACTCAGACAGCCGAGGTTATAGAGCAGGTTATACTACACCCAACATTTCCCGAATCGGAGGTTGAGACTTACAAAGCAAAACGCAAGCAACAGCTCTCAATCGAGCGACGTAAAGTAGAGACTTTGGCTCGCGAAAACTTCGCACGAGCGATGTTTGGAGATAGCCACCCTTACGGCATATCATATAGCGAGGAGCGATACGACACCCTTTCGAGTGAGATATTGCGAAATCACTACTCACGATGCTACACAGCCGAGCGTTGTATGGTAGTATGCAGCGGTACGATTAGCGAGGAGGTACTTTCACGCACCCGACAAATTGCCGAGCAACTAAGCTCTTCACCCCTACTCGACACTATAACCATACCGACTTTCGACACCACTCACGATGTACGAATTAATCATTCTGGCGCAGTGCAATCGTCTATTCGTATGGGGCGTATGCTATTTCCTCGAACACACGAAGATTTTATCCCGATGCAGGTATTAGCCACTCTGCTTGGTGGATATTTTGGCTCGCGTTTGATGCAGAATTTGCGTGAACAAAACGGATTCACTTATGGGGTATTTTCGGCTATGGTCAATTTCCAACAGGCTGGTTATTTGGCTATTGCAACACAGGTAGGCAAAGAGATTACCGAGCGGGCTTTGGGCGAAATAGCCCACGAAATAGATCAGCTTCGCACTACTTTGGTTGAGCAGGAGGAATTGGAGCTTGTGAAAAATATAATGGCAGGCGAGATGATGCGCATATTAGATGGGCCGTTTGGCATTGCCGATGTGACCACCGAGAATATTTTGTGCGGATTCGACAACTCGCATATCCAACACAACTTGGAACGCATACGACAAACCACACCAGACGAAATATTGTCATTGGCTCAACGATACCTCAACCCTGCGGATTTGGTTACGGTTGTTGTGGGTGATTTTGAGTAAACAGGAATAATAATACTTAAACGACCTGATTAACAATGTGTTAATCAGGTCGTTTTGTATGATTATAATTTCAATTAGCAAGACGCAGAAATAGCCAGCTTTCCACGCCTTAAAAATCGTATAAGGTGAGCTATTTTGAAGCTGCTCGCAGATGGGAAAACCGCAGCATACTAAGCGTATGTGAGGATTTTCACATCAAGGCAGATGCCGAAATAGCCAGCTTCCCCTGCTTAAAATCGTATAAGGTGAGCTATTTTGGGGATTGCCGAAGTCTGAGAAAGCGCAGTTTACTTGACGTAAATGAGCATTTCGAGGACAAGCAAGACGCCGAAATAGCCAGCTTATACGGTTTTTAATTTATTTTTTGCGCTTCACAAGTATATGCGTCGAAACCCTACGCTGACCATAATGGTCATAACGTTTGTTGTCTGTTGGATAGTTTATCACATCGGTAAGTGACTCTCCACTACCCTTGATATACATTGTTGTTGAGCCTCCACCGTCCATATTAAGAGCGTGACGAGGATTGAAATATTCGATTAGAAACTCTGTTGTCTCCTTTGCGCTCATACCAGCACTATTCTTTGAACGACCATCGATGGTGATGAGCAACAATTTATTTGAGCGAGAGAGTGCCACAACAGTTCGTGGGTGACGCACGCCCTGATGACGACGATAATCCTCCGAAGGCAATTTACGGATATCAACGTTTGATATATCACCAATGAATGTTGCACCCACAGGTTTGTAGTTATCAATAAGCATAGGTGAAGAAGAGAAGATGTCGGGCATCGGGTTTTTGAGATACGATGCCTTATCGCCATATCCAATCTCAATCTTCTTACCATCATATGCGACTGCTCCTTCGTGTTTCCAATAACGCAAATGGTCTGACGGCAATGTTATCTCGGAAAAGACCTTACCACCAGCCTTCACAAACGAAGCGTCCCATTCGTAAGTACCGTTAATAGCTACCACAGCATCTCGCTTAGTGGCCACGCTCGACAGAGAATCACCCCTATCCAGCACCACAAAATCCAATTCGTAATCCTCTGAATTTAGGTCTAATGCAAGAACATTTACAAACTGCTGCGCACCAAATTTTTCGCCGCGAAAACTATACCACACAAGTTTGTCGCCATCAAGCTGACGAACCGTCCAACCCGAATCACCATTCTTGGGAGCTTTTTCTTTTCGAGATGCCGCCTGAGCCTCTGCTCCAATGTTCAATGTTGCAAAGAGCGAGAGAGCGCATAAAATTAATATTCGTTTCATTGTATGTGAATTTTATTGTCTATTTTCTGCCACCCAATTTGTAAGTTCAACAAAGTCGGCTACCGACAACTGCTCGGCACGCTCAGTAAAGAAACGATGCTCCGCACCACCAAAATCACCAAAAACCGAGCGTAATGAATTACGCAACATCTTACGGCGTTGGTTGAACGATGCCTTCACCACTTTTACAAAAAGTTTTTCATCGCAGCCCAACTCCTGAATTGAATTTCTTGTCAAACGTACCACTGCGCTCTTAACCTTTGGAGGCGGATTAAAGACCTTTTCTCCAACAGTAAAAAGATACTCAATGTCATACCACGCCTGCAACAGAACGCTGAGTATTCCATACTCTTTCGAGCCCGGAGGTTCTGCCATTCTTACGGCTACCTCTCGCTGAATCATTCCCACACACTCGGGAACTATATCGCGATTCTCGATTATCTTGAAGAATATCTGCGACGAGATATTATATGGGAAATTACCAATCACTCGTACCTGCTCACCAAACTTTTCGCGCAGATTCATTGCCAAAAAATCACCTTCGATAAGACGAGGTGCAAAGTCGGGATAGTGTTCGTGGAGATACACCACACTCTCCGAGTCGATTTCAGCTCCGTATGTCACTATGTCTTCGCGTTGAAGAAGGAATTGCGTAAGCACACCCATACCACAACCGACCTCCAACACCTGTGCGGGAGAATCGGCCGTACCACCACTAAGCGAGTGGCATATTTTACGCGCTATATTAAGGTCGGTCAAAAAGTGTTGACCCAATGCTTTTTTTGCTCTAACTTGATTCATAATGCAAAAGTTAAATCGTCATAACCACCTCTAATTATTCAAAAATGGCTCTGGCGGAATCTCATCGTAATAGAGTCCTGCCTGACGAGGATTTGTAAGTTTCATATCCCAACCGATTTGTCGGATATGGGTCTGCACTCTTAACATATTTGTTTCGCCAGTATGGATATTCACATTGGGGTTCCACATCATATTCGATAGTGTGTAATATATTGTCCACATATCTCGCCCAAAATAGCGATGCCAAGTAGTACCCAAAACACCCATAATGCCCGCATTGTGAGCATACTTACATTGTGCAATCGTTCCATTTGTCACATTCCACGGACACGCCAAAACCGAGAATCCTTGCGACTTAAAGTAATCCATAGAAGGATATGATGGTCGTGGGGCACCGTAGTACCAATCGCAAATAATAATATCGCGAGGGAACTTCAAAAATCCTTCGGCTGTCTCCTTAGTGCCATTCACCACATAACCACTCCAACGAGGGTCACCTCGCTCGATAAGCATATCGTGCCACATCATAGTTCTTGCACCGAGCGATGAGATTGTCTCGTTCATAGCTTCTATATGCTCCAAAAAGAGTTTAGAATATGGTTGAGAAGCGCAATCGGGGCAACTAGGAAGATTGGCCTCATCACCTCCGATATGGAAATACGGAGGGCGACCAAATGCTTCGTGCAGTTCATTAATCAATGCTTGAAGCAATTTTCGTGTTTCAGGGTTTGACAAACACCAATTCCAACCAGCAAGAGGCTCAAACAGTGGCTGATACTTAGGACTAATATCCAACGTGGCGTGTTTACCGGCAAGGCTACGAGCTTGCGAGGCGTGACCAAAAACATTAATCTGAGGTATCAGTGTGATGCCCAAATCATCGGCAATGGCCTTCAAACGCTTGATTTGCTTTTTGGTCATCGTGGCATCAGGCCAGCTAAGCCACGGAGCCACATTACTCTTGAATGTTCCCCACGGCTCAACAACTGCATAGTTCATTTTATAATAGGCCGCCAATCGAATCTGTCGCTCCACCTCCCACGGTTCGCTTTCGTGAAACCAACAGATATGTATGCCGCGGAAATTCATTTGGGGTTTATCCTTGATTGTTCCCTTTGGCGTAATCCAACCTCCAACCTCCAAAGTTCCACGCTTGGGTATTGCAATCTGCCTTAGCGAGTAGAGAGCATAGCGCACAGCCTGAATTGTACGAGCTTTGATTTTAACCCCTTGCTCGTCGATTTCCATCTCATACTCCTCGTCCCCCAAATAGGCCACATCGGCTTGATGAGCAATCACTTCGGGAGTCTGCTTGCCATACCATTCCTTCAAATGCCTTTCGGCCCAATTGATGGCATCGGCGTCTGCCGAAGCAATAGCAATTTTTACTAATGGAACATAATCGGCAGATAATTCACACAAAATTGGCCGTGGAAAAATCGCAGGCTCTATACTATCATTAGCTGCACGGCAAAAGCCCGCACCTGCAAACAACGCAATAGCACAAAACAAAACAAATCGGATTGAAAAAGTTTTCATTTGGCAATATATTTCGGTTACTTCTATGACAAAGATAATATTATTGCCTCTTTTTTGCAAGTTGCCAAACCCATTTTCCCCATAACCACACAAGCAACGGTGCAACCACTATCACTGCTCGGTTATAATGCCACGCACCGTAAAAATCGAGATAAGCCACCGAGACCAAAGCTCTTGTCATACCACAACCCCAACAATCGTGGTCTGTAAGATTGTGAAAAAGGCAGAGCGTGTGACTCTCATCAAAGAGCCACCATTTGGGGATAATATACACGCACAACGGAGCGAGTGCGACCACCACCGCACGCCAATATTTTAACACATACCTCAATATAATAAATTGATTACTTGTTTGATACGAATTTACGCTCGCCATCACGATAGCTGCCACACACTATCATAATGAAATCCACAAGCCACCAGATTCCGCAGCCGCCCAACGTGAGCAACTGTACAACTCCAATGCCCGTTTTCCCAACATAAAAACTATGGATTCCAAACTCGCCGAGGAAGAAACACAACAACAAAGTGGTAAGCCAATCCTTTTGGCTACGATTAGGGTCTAATGTTCGGAGATTAAATCCACAATGGGGACACACTGCGGCACTGCTTGACACCTGCTTACCACACTCTTTGCAATAAATCAATGACATAATGTAATAGTTTTTGCAACAATCCCGAAAGATTGCCATTGCCGTTAAACGTAACTTATTTACAAAGATAAGAAATTTATGCTATATTTGCAAAATAATTAACACAGAGATAACCCCACATAACCCAGCGAGAATATGAGTCAGCTGATTATACCAAAAAATTATACTGCGGCATTGAGTCTGCAACAGACAGAGATTGCAATCAAGAAAATCAAGGATTTCTTCCTCAGCAGTATCTCCACCGAGTTGCGCCTACGCCGAGTTACCGCTCCTTTATTTGTACTCAAAGGTCTTGGAATGAATGACGATTTGAGCGGCATAGAGCGACCCGTATCGTTCCCCATCAAGGATATGCAAGAGGCTGAGGCCGAAGTGGTACACTCGCTGGCCAAATGGAAACGCGTAACACTTGCCGAATATAAGGTTGAAAACGGCTATGGCATCATTACCGATATGAATGCAATTCGTGCCGACGAGGAGCTTGACAACCTGCACTCTTTGTATGTTGACCAATGGGACTGGGAACGAGTAATGCCAGAGGAGTGCCGCACGGTGGATTATTTGAAAAAGATTGTTGAGCGAATTTATGGTGCAATCCTTCGCACCGAGTATCACATATGCGAGACCTATCCGCAGATTGAGCCATTTCTCCCCGAAGAGATTAAGTTTATCCATTCCGAAGAGCTTTTGCAACGCTATCCCACGCTTTCGCCAAAAGAGCGTGAAGATGCAATTTGCAAGGAGTACGGAGCTGTGTTTATCATAGGTATCGGCTCGGAGTTGAGCAATGGCGAAAAGCACGACAACCGCGCCCCCGACTATGATGACTACTCAACGGTATCGGCCGAAACAGGATTAGCTGGACTGAATGGCGACCTACTTATATGGTATCCGATTTTGGAGCGTTCAATTGAGCTTTCGTCGATGGGTATTCGTGTAAACCGCGAGGCTTTGGAGCGACAGCTTGCACAGAGTGGCAAAGAGAATCGCAAGGAGCTATATTTCCACCGCCG
Source organism: Alistipes sp. (assembly GCA_017465605.1). Taxonomy (GTDB): domain Bacteria; phylum Bacteroidota; class Bacteroidia; order Bacteroidales; family Rikenellaceae; genus Alistipes. The sequence goes on along the minus strand of JAFTVW010000005.1, from coordinate 62,715 downwards.
TTTGTTAGAGGGCTCGTTGCCTCAATCTATCGGAGGAGGTATCGGACAAAGCCGTCTGTGTATGATTTTGCTTCACAAAGCGCACGTTGGCGAGACCCAATCAAGCATTTGGCCCGAAGATATGCGCGAAGCCTGCCGCAAAGCAGGTATGACGCTGATATAAGAATTACCATACTTGATTACATATAAAATATACGGTAATTTTTATGAGATTACTAAATTCAATCATAATAATATTACTTTTGTGCAATATCTCGTGCAGTAGTTATAATCAGAAAGAGGAGAATTATGCATATAACAATTCGGCCGTAACCGTCATTTTCAAAGATGCGCCTCAGCAAAATTCTTCTGACTATTTCAGAGGCATGCGAACAATTCCTGAATATACGATTGCCTATGTTGATACTCTTCTTTATAGAAATTTCTATATTCCAAAGAATATAGGTTATGACACATTATCCGTTCCTGCAAAGTATGGATATGTTGAGATCCTACATAGGTATAATTTAATTGAGGATATTCCCTATTTGTTGATTGTGGGAGACAGTGTATTATTTACCTATGATGAGTACAATAGACCCAATATCAAGAGCCTAAAATCCGAAGCAAATACTCGCTTATACAATTTACTCTGGACCGACTCAAGGGCTATACAACCAAACAAATATTCAACTAATACAATACTTTCAGATGATCGTTTTGGTTTTGCCTATAAATTAATCAAAGAAGGCAAGACTCCTCAGTCATTAATCGAGGAATTAGGATACGATAAATTGTATTGTAATCTTGATTCTTTGAAGCAGGTTTTTGTACAATATACAGAATCCATAAAACTAAAATTTGATACACTTGTATCATCGGGTGTAATAAGTAAAACTTATGCAGACTATTACCTTCGCAAGATTGGATTAAAGCAACAAAGTGTTGATGATGTTATCCAGAATGATAGTTTGAAATACTACATCTCGAACTATACTCTATTGCTTTCAAATCGTCATAATTATACAAAAGCTCCTCAAGGAACAAAAGCTCCTCAATTATTTGATTTAATTGCTGCAGATTCTTCATTACAGACTACTACGCGAAACATCATGCTTCGTGAAACATTGTATGGAATTCAAAATACAGGCTGGACTCCATATCCCCCACAATTGGTAGCTAAATATAAAGAGAAGTATCGCCAGATTACGGGAGATTCGCTTTCTTATAACAAAACCATCAATAATAAAAATACAATTTCTGAATATTCAGCAGATTTGCTCCTAAAAAATTTCAATGGAGAAGAGGTTAAATGGCAAGATGTAATAAACAAATATAAAGGTAAAGTTATTTATGTTGACTTTTGGGCTTCGTGGTGTGCTCCATGCAGAGCAGAAATGCCCAAAGCAAAACAACTTAGAGAATCATACAAAGATAAAGATGTGGTATTTGTATATTTAGCGGTGAATGATAAGGAACAAAATTGGCGTCAAGCAGTAAAAGATTGTCAAACAGATTATTTGGGTGAAAATTATTTTGTATCGAACACTTCGACTGCTAACCTTTTGAAGGAAATAAAATTTAATACAATACCTCGACTTTTGTTGTATGACAAAAATGGCAAATTAGTAGATATCGATGCTCCACGCCCAAGTTCCGAGCAAATACAGCCTTTGATTGATAAATATCTCATACAGTGATTATACAACAATTACGGGTGCTACTCAAATAGCACCCGTAATTTATTTCTCAGTTCTCGCATTTCACTCCTAAAATCGTATAAGGTGAGCTATTTTGAGGATTGCCGAAGTTTGAGAAAGCGCAATTTACTTGACGTAAATGAGCATTTCGAGGACAAGCAAGATGCCAAAATAGCCAGCTTAGACGGTTTTTACTAGTTGCCGACTTCGCAAAGAAACTTAATACGCACCAATCGAATCTCCTCCTCGGTATAGTCAGAGCCAAGCTCCTCAATAGCTGCATCGAGCGAATCGCTCTCGGCATCTTCCTTGAAGTAGAGGTAAATATCCTCAACCTTATCTTCGTCCATATGCTGGTCGAGATAGTATGATATATCGAGTTTAGTACCAGAATTCACAATACCCTCGATATCCGAAAGCAGCTCCTCGAAATCGAGATTCTTTGCTCTCGCGATATCCTCGAAATCCATCTTGCGATCAATCGATTGGATAATAAATATCTTGTTTCCAGCCTTATTGGCTACCGACTTAACGACCATATCCTGCGGACGCACGATATCCTTCTCCTCAACGTAGGCCTTGATAAGTTTGATAAACTCCTCGCCAAACTTCTTGGCCTTACCGGCACCCACACCAGAGATATTCTGCATCTCCTCCAACGTGATGGGGTACTGCACCGACATATCCTCCAACGACGGGTCTTGGAAAATCACAAACGGAGGTAGGTCGTGTTTCTTTGCCACCTTCTTGCGGAGGTCTTTAAGCATTGCGAACAACTCCTCATCGGCTGCTCCACCCTTACCCATTTGTGCAACTGCTACATCGTCATCTTTTTCCTCCGAGTCGTAATCGTGGTCGAGAGTAATCGTAACAGACTTAGGCGATTTAATGTATACCAAGCCCTTCTCGTTCACCGAGATAAGGCCATAATTCTCAATACTCTTATCAATCAAGCCCATAATCAATCCCTGACGGATTACCGCTCCCCAGAACTTAGCATCGTGCTCCTCGCCGCTACCAAACCACTCCAACTTATTGTGGCCATAGCTCTTGACCTGAGCCGTTACCTTACCCGTAAGGATTGCAACCAAATGGTCAATCTTAAACTTATCGCCAATAGACTGCAAAGTCTGCAACATAAGTTTCATCTCGGCCTTTGCATCAACCTTTGGCTTTGGACTCACACAATTATCGCAGCAACCACAATTCGACTCGCCATACTCCTCTCCAAAATAGTGCAACAGAGTCTTTCGGCGACACATCGAACTCTCGGCGTAAGATACGGTCTCCAACAAAAGAAGTTTTCCAATCTCCTGCTCGGCCACAGGTTTGCCCTGCATAAATTTTTCGAGTTTCTGAATATCCTTGTAGCTATAAAAAGTCAAGCAATGACCTTCGCCGCCATCACGACCAGCACGACCGGTCTCCTGATAATATCCCTCCAACGATTTGGGAATATCATAGTGAATCACATAACGCACATCGGGCTTGTCGATACCCATACCAAAGGCAATCGTGGCAACAATCACATCGACTCGCTCCATCAAGAAATCATCTTGATTATTGGCTCTGGTTTGGGCGTCCATACCTGCGTGATATGCCAACGCCTTGATGCCATTAGCCAAAAGCAACTCGGCCAACTCCTCAACCTTCTTACGGCTCAGACAGTATATGATTCCGCTCTTGCCAGCACGTTGCTTGATGAATCGAATAATATCGTGTTCGGCATTATGTTTGGGGCGAATCTCATAGAAGAGATTTGAGCGATTGAACGATGACTTAAATACGGCAGCGTCGGACATACCCAAATTCTTCTGAATATCCATCTGCACCTTCGGGGTAGCTGTTGCCGTAAGGGCGATAAGCGGAGCTTGACCAATATCGTTTATGATAGGACGAATACGGCGATACTCAGGGCGGAAATCGTGACCCCACTCTGAGATACAGTGAGCCTCATCGATTGCATAAAACGAAATTTTGATTTTACGCAAGAACGCCACATTATCCTCCTTAGTGAGCGATTCGGGAGCAAAGTAGAGTAATTTGGTTTTACCCTCCAAAACATCGTTGCGCACCTGATTAATGGCCGACTTGTTCAACGACGAATTCAAGAAATGAGCTATACCCGACTCGGTTGAGAATGTTCGCATAGCATCAACCTGATTCTTCATCAAAGCAATAAGAGGCGAGATGATGATGGCTACACCGTCCATCAACAACGCAGGCAACTGATAGCAGAGTGATTTTCCGCCACCTGTTGGCATTAATACAAATGTATCACGACCCGAAAGAAGGTTGCGTATCACAGCCTCCTGATTACCCTTAAAGGAGGTGAATCCAAAATATTCCTTCAATTTTTCGTGTAAAAGGCTCTCTTGCTGCTCCATCGTCTAAAATATAGCTTGTGCGGGGTCGCCGCAATATCCCAAATAATGAATTTTCATTCAAAGATAAAACTTTTTTTGGAAAAAATGATAACTTTGTAAAAAATTTTCAACGTTTATGCGTCTATTCACGAGTGAACTGGTCAAGAAATACAAGTCTCGCACGGTTGTAAACCACGTTACAATCGATGTTAAGCAAGGCGAGATTGTTGGTCTGCTCGGCCCTAACGGTGCGGGTAAGACCACTACCTTTTATATGATTGTGGGGCTTATCAAGCCAAACGAGGGGCAAATATTCCTCGAAAACGACGAAGGTCAAATTACCGAGCTTACAAACGAGCCCGTATATCGCCGAGCACAGATGGGTGTGGGATATTTGGCGCAAGAGGCATCGGTATTCCGCCGTTTGAGTGTGGAGGATAATATCAAGGCGGTACTTGAAATGACCGATTACAGCAAGGAGTATCAGCGAGAGCGAGTTGAAGCCCTCATCGAAGAGTTCCGCCTACAAAAGGTACGCAAGAGTTTGGGTATTCAGCTTTCGGGAGGTGAGCGTCGTCGTACGGAGATTGCTCGCGCGGTGGCTATCAACCCTTCGTTTATCCTGCTCGATGAGCCATTTGCAGGAGTTGACCCCATTGCCGTAGAGGATATTCAGAGTATTGTTGCCACACTCAAAAATAAAAATATCGGTGTTATCATCACCGACCACAACGTCGATGAGACTTTGGAGATTACCGACCGCACATATCTACTCTACGAGGGTAAGATTCTCAAAACAGGTACAGCCGAGGATTTGGCCAACGACGAGATGGTAAGAAAGGTATATTTGGGTAAGAACTTCGAGCTCCGTCGCCACAAGAATCCGCAGATTACACAACCTTCGGAGGATAACAAAGAATAAACACAACAACCAATATGGATAAAAGCGTCTCCTTGGGGAGTATAAAAGGCATAATAACTCCGCCAAGTTCAAAAAGTTATGCACAACGAGCCATAGCCCTTGCATTGCTTGCAAAGGGTCGCACCACGCTACGCAACATCGAGTTCTGCAAGGATACTCGTTCTGCGCTATCGTGTATTGAAGCACTCGGTGCAAAGGTTACATTTATCGACGATAGAACACTCTCAATCGAAGGCGGTTTAAGCCCCATTGGCAACACCCTATTTGTTGGAGAATCGGGATTGGCTACACGTCTATTCACACCGATTGCATCGCTCTGTTCGTCGGCTATTTGCATTAAGGGCGAAGGTACGATTCTACACCGCCCTATGCAGATGATGATTGAGCCTCTGCGCGAACTTGGAGTCAAGGTTAAAGATGGTGGCGGCTATCTTCCAATCGAGGTTGAAGGCCCAATTCACGGAGGGCAGATAAAGGTTGACGGTAGTATTTCATCTCAGTTCATCACAGGACTGTTGTTGGCTCTTCCACTTGCCAAGAGCGATACAACGTTGTATGTTGATTCTGCCGTTTCAACACCATATATTGATATGACTATTGACACAGCCGAGCGTTTCGGTGTGGAGATTATGCACAAAAGCGGTGACTACTCGGAATTCTTCATCGAGGGAGGTCAAGAATACACACCAACCGATATCTTTATCGAGGGCGATTGGAGCGGAGCATCTACAATGCTTGTCGCAGGAGCTATCGCCGGCGAAGTAACTGTAAAGAATATCTCAACCCTATCGAAGCAGGCCGACACAGCAATCTGTCACGCATTGGAGCGTGCTGGTGCAGGAATCATCATCGAGCAAGATTCTATAACAGTATCGAAACGACCTCTGAAAGCCTTTACCTTTGACGCTACGAATTGTCCCGACCTCTTCCCCGCATTGGCGGCACTTGCAGCTGCGGCAGAGGGTGAAAGTATAATTATCGGCACAAACCGCTTGCTGCACAAAGAGAGTGACCGAGCAGAGACTATACGTCAGGAGTACGAAAAGTTGGGTATCACGGTTGACCTTTCCGAAGAGAATATAATGAAGATTCGCGGTGGAGAGATTCACCCCGCAACCGTATTTAGCCACAACGACCACCGTATAGCAATGTCGCTTGCAGTTTCGGCTCTGCGTTGCAACGGCACTATCACAATCGAGAATGCGGAGTGTGTAGAGAAGAGTTATCCCGATTTTTTCGAGGATTTGGAATCAATAATTGAAAAGTAATATGAACTCTTGGGGAGAGAAATTTAGAATAACACTTTGGGGAGAGTCTCACGGCAAACAGGTGGGAGTCAGCATAGATGGCGTACCAGCAGGTATTGAGCTACAAGAGGAAGATTTTCTGACTGACCTCGCTCGCCGCAAATCGGGAGCCGCAGGCACCACACCTCGACAAGAGAGCGATATGCCTCACATCGTTTCGGGCATATATAACGGTTACACCACAGGAGCACCACTCACCATTGAGTTTTACAATGAAAACACCCGATCGGGCGATTATAAATCGCTCGAAACACACCCACGCCCATCACACGCCGACCTTGTTGCCAGACAAAAATGGAACGGCTACAACGACCCTCGTGGAGGAGGTCACTTTTCGGGCAGAATAACATTGGCATTGGTTGCGGCAGGAGTTGTAGCCAAGAAGATTTTGGGCAGTGGCATCACATATTCTACCGACATAATCGCAATCGGAGGCTCTCACCGTAAAGAGGAGTTTGCCGAGATAATAGAGCGCGCCCGACAAGCACAAGACTCTGTGGGCGGAGTTGTAGAGTGCCGTATAAATGGGATAAAAGCTGGCATTGGAGAGCCATTTTTCGACTCCGTAGAGAGCCAAATCGCTCATCTCCTGTTTGCTGTTCCTGCGGTAAAAGGAGTTGAGTTTGGAGCAGGGTTTAAGGCTGCCGAGATGATGGGCTCACAACACAACGACCCTATTTGCGATGCCGAGGGCCACACCTCGACCAACAATGCAGGTGGCATAGTGGGAGGTATCAGCAACGGTAACGAAATCGTAGTTCGGGCAGCTATCAAGCCTACCGCGTCAATCTCGGCCGAGCAAGAGACCTTCAACTTCGAGAGCGGCACAATGGAGCCCCTTGTAATCAAGGGCCGCCACGATGTATGCATCACGTTGCGTGCAGCCGTTGTTGTCGAGGCCGTAGCGGCAATTGCATTGGCTGATTTGGCTCTTAGAGCATAATCAAGAAACAGACCGTACGAGATGAAAGCCACCCGCGCCGATATACTCCGCTACATAAGCCAACAAATCGAGCATCTTTACCAAGAGCAAGAGCGAATGCACATCGCCCGTATGGTTGCTGCATCACTCAGCGGCGAGGCGGAGACAAAATACCTTATCGAGCGTAAGGAGGTGGTGAACATTCCTTTGTTGGAGCAAGCAGTCGAGGAGTTAGCCAAAGGCCGACCCTTACAATATGTAATTGGACACCAAGAGTTCTGCGGCCTGAACATAGAGGTCAAAGAGGGTGTGCTAATACCGCGACCAGAGACAGAAGAGCTGGTAGAGTGGACCACACAACGAGCCAAAGAGTTCGACCGATCAAGAATACTTGATGTTTGCACGGGTAGTGGTTGTATTGCATTAGCACTCGCACATAAAATAAAAGGGGCTGACGTAACTGCCGTTGACATATCGGAGGAGGCTCTTGCCATAGCTCGCCAAAATGGGAAAAAACTGCAACTCGAAGTAGATTTCCTGCAAGATGATGCATTAGCACACCTCCCTAAAATTGCAGGGCAAGAGTTTGATATCGTAGTTTCAAATCCGCCCTACATTCCCTTCTCGGAGCGTCAAGCAATGCATACCAACGTTGTGAATTACGAACCTGAAATAGCTCTTTTTGTTGACGATAACGACCCACTTGTCTTCTATCGGGAGATAGCTCGTACGGCAAAAAAACTACTCAGCGAGCGAGGTTATCTGCTCTTTGAAGTTCACGAGACACTCGCCACCCAAACAGCCGAGATGCTCAGATGTGAAGGATATTACAACATTGAATTACGCAACGACTGTTTCGACAAACCCAGAATGATATGTTGCCAGCCAAACCGAAAATAAAACGTACAAAGACAGCCAAGCAGGCTCTTGAATCGCTTATGCGCCTTTGTGCTCGTGCAGAGCGTAGTTCGGGCGATGCCTTGCGACTTATGAATGGCTGGGAAGTACCCGTAGCAGAGCGAAAAGAAGTTCTGCAACGATTGATTCGTGAGCGATATATTGACGATGAACGTTATGCCGAAGCATTCGTCAGAGAGAAAACAAACCTAAGTGCGTGGGGAGAGTACAAGATACGCACCTCACTACGACGCAAAGGCATAGCCGACGAGATTATAAATCGAGCACTTGCGCAACTTTCGCCAGAGCAAAACAGAGAGCGTTTAACACAGCGTCTGCAACGCAAAGCAAAGAGTATAAAATACGACACTACATACCAATTAAAAACAAAACTAATACGATACGGAGCCTCGTTGGGCTTTGCTATGGAGGAGGTGATTGAATCCACCAATGAGGTTATCCGCACGCTAAATCAAAACATAGAAGAATGCGAAGAGGAATTTTATTTTTAGCCCTGCTGGTTGCGATTTCGGCAACAAAATTATCGGCTCAAAAACTCGACCCAAAATATTACGACTATCCGCTTCGGAATGTGGCTGGATACTATTCGGCAAACTTCGCCGAGATGCGCCCTAATCACTTTCACTCTGGCATCGATTTCAAGACCGATGGAGTGGAGGGTAAAGTTGTGGTTGCTGTGGCCGACGGATACGTTTCACGCGTACTCTACTCAAATTCGGGCTACGGATTGGCTCTCTATGTCACCCACACCAACGGCACGACATCGGTGTATGGTCACCTGTCGAAATTCCGCAAGGATATAGCCGACTTTGTCTTTGCCGAGCGTCATCGTCAAAAGCGTAGCCGTATAGATGTGGAGTGCAAACCCGACCAATTCAAAGTCAAGCGAGGCGAGCAGATTGCGCTATCGGGAAACACAGGCTCTTCGATGGGCCCACACTTGCATTTCGAGATTCGCGACAATGCAGGTCGCACCATAAACCTCTTTTCGCAAGGTATTTACAAGCCAAAAGATGATATTTCGCCCTACATTATGAAGGTGCATTACATCGAGGTTGATAGTGTGCGTGGAGTACCCTGCCACAGCCGTCGTAGCACATACACAGTAAACAAGGCAGACAACAACACCTACCGCACCGCTCAAAAGAGCCCTATCAAGGTAGGTCGCACGGGTTACTTCGTGGTTGAGACATCGGATAGAAAAAACGATTGTGCCAATACTTACGGAGTATATAATCTGAAAGCTAATCTCGATGGTAAAACCATTTACGAATATCGCAACGATGGATTCCCATTCACGCTCTCACGTTACTGCAATGCAGTAGCCTACTACCCTATTCAGGTCAATACGCGCAACGAAGCGATGTTGATTGCTATGCGCGAGGGTGGAACAGATTATTTCTACCCCAAAATCGTTGACAAGGGGGTTGTACGATGCAAGGCTGGCGAGAAACGACAAATGGAGTTTGTGATTACTGACGATTGCGCCAACACTTCAACCCTCTCCTTCGAGATTGAGGGAAAGCCCGACAGCGATTGTTTTAAGGGAGAGATTGCAGCCGACGCACACATCGTAGAGTATAACCACGACTTTGCCGCTAAGGTTGACGACACGTTTAGCGTAGTTATCCCCAAAGGTGCGCTGTACGAAAGCATAGCATTAGAGAATTTCCGTCGCTCGGAGATTGTACCGAAGGCCGACTCTACGGTACAGATTCTTTCTGCGGCATATACGATTCACGATGACGGCACTCCGCTTCAAAATAGTGTGGCTCTTATCTTCTCTGTTCCCGTAGCGAAGGAGTTGCAGGCACATACAACTATGGCATCGGTATCGAGCAGTGGCCGAGTGTATAATTCGGGCGGAAACTACAAGTATAATCGTCTTGTAGGTCGCACGCGCACATTTGGTACATATTGTCTTGTGGCTGATACCACTCCACCAACCATCAGACCACTCTTTGACGATGGAGCAGACTGCACAAAACGTGACTATATATCGTTCCGTTTGTCTGACAACTTTGCTGGGGTCTCTTCATATTCGGCATCTATTGATGGCAAGTGGGTTCCTATTGAATACTCTCGCGGTCGTGCCACAATCAACCTTCGAGCCGAAGGAATCAAGGGCAATAAGAGCCATAAAGTAGAGATAACAATCCGAGACTCTTGCGGCAATAGAGCCAAGTGGAGCGGCTCAATCAAACGATAAACCAAACTAGAAACGAATAAAACACTAACCAATATGATTAAACGAACCTTCTTCTCGCTACTTGCATTAACCTCTCTGCTGACCGTATCGGCTCAGAAAAGTGATTTTTCACCTGTCGATTATGTGAATCCACTGGTCGGGACACAATCGACACACGGATTTTCAACAGGTAATACATATCCTGCCATAGCCCGCCCTTGGGGTATGAACTTCTGGACTCCGCAAACGGGTAAGATGGGCAATGGTTGGACATATACCTACACCGACAACAAGATTCGCGGATTCAAACAGACTCACCAGCCCAGCCCCTGGATTAACGACTATGGTCAGTTTGCAATTATGCCCGTCGTGGGAGCTCCCGAATTTGACCAAGACAAGCGAGCAAGTTGGTTTGGTCACAAAGGCGAAGTTGCAAAGCCATATTACTATAAAGTATATCTTGCCGAGCACGATGTTGTAACCGAATTTTCTCCAACCGACCGTGCCGTATTATTCCGCTTCACATTCCCCGAATCGAAGGATTCGTATGTGGTAATTGATGCACTGAACAAGGGCTCCTATGTCAAGGTTGATGCCGCCAACAATCGAATCATCGGTTACTCTACGCTCAATGCAGGAGGCGTATCACAAAACTTCAAGAATTACTTTGTCATTGAGTTCGACAAACCGTTTGAGCAAATCAATACCTTTGTTAACGGCAAACTCGAAAAGGGTGTTGCCGAGCAAAAAGAGAATCACGTTGGCGCAGTGATTGGTTTTCAAACAAAGGCCGGAGAGCGTGTTCACGCTCGCATTGCATCTTCGTTCATCAGCTGGGAGCAAGCCACTCTCAACCTGAAAGAGTTGGGAGATGACACATTGGAGCAACTCTCAGAGAAGGGTCGCAAGGCTTGGAACGAAGTCTTGGGTCGCATTGAGGTAGATGGAGGCAACCTCGATCAATATCGCACATTCTACTCTTGCCTATATCGTGCTACTCTCTTTCCTCAAAAGCACCACGAGATTGACGCCAATGGCGAGATTGTGCATTACAGCCCGCACAATGGCAAAGTAGAGAAGGGATATTTCTACACAGGCACAGGATTCTGGGATACATTCCGCAGTCTTTTCCCACTACTCAATATGCTCTATCCTTCGGAGAACAAGAAGATGCAGGAGGGATTCGTAAATGTATATAAGGAGAGTGGATTCTATCCCGAATGGTCGAGCCCGGGACATAGAGGTTGTATGGTAGGAAACAACTCGGCTTCGGTGATGGCCGACGCCTACTTGAAGGGGGTGAAGGTCGAAGATGTTGAGACGATGTATGAGGGGTTGCTGCACGGAACAAAGAACGTACACCCAAAAGTTTCATCAACAGGCCGCATCGGACACGAATACTACAATACATTGGGATATATCCCCTACGATGTTAAAATCAACGAGAATGCAGCTCGCACATTGGAGTATGCCTACGATGACTGGTGCATCTACAAATTGGCTAAGGAGCTTAACCGCCCACAGGAGGAGATTGACCTCTTCGCAAAGCGCGCGCTCAACTATCGCAACCTTTTCGACCCCTCGACAAAACTTATGCGAGGCCGAAATAAAGACGGCAAGTTTATGGAGCCATTCTCTGCTTTGAAGTGGGGTGATGCCTTTACCGAGGGCAATAGCTGGCACTACACTTGGTCGGTATTCCACGACCCACAGGGTCTTATCGACCTTATGGGTGGAGACAAGGAGTTTACCCGTATGCTCGACTCGGTATTTATCGTACCACCCGTTTTCGACGAGAGCTACTATGGTTTTGTAATTCACGAGATTCGCGAGATGACCATTATGAATATGGGTAACTATGCTCACGGCAACCAACCCGTACAGCATATGATTTATCTGTATAACTACGCTGGCGAGCCGTGGAAAGCACAATATTGGCTTCGTCAGGTGATGAACCGCTTCTATATGCCTACGCCCGATGGGTATTGCGGCGATGAGGATAACGGTCAGACCTCGGCGTGGTATATTTTCTCGGCTCTTGGATTCTACCCCGTATGCCCTGCAAGCGACGAGTACGCAATGGGAGCACCGCTATTCAAGAGTGCTACAATTCATCTGGAAAATGGTAAGAAGTTCGAGATTAACGCTCCCGATAACAGCGCAGAGAATTTCTATATCGACAATATGAAACTCAACGGCAAACGTTACACTCGCAACTACATCAAGCACCAGGATATTATGAGTGGTGGCAAGTTGGATATTTCGATGGACTCTAAACCCAATACAAAACGCGGTACCGCCAAAGAGGATAGACCTTACTCATTCTCAAATGAGTTGAAATAACGACTTAAAGTCCTAATAACAAGAAAGGGTTGTCTAACAAGTTTGTCAGACAACCCTTACGTTTCAGAAGTTGTATAGCAAAAGCTATTTTGAAGATTGCCGAAGTTCGAGAATCCGCAGCATACTTGGCGTATGTGAGGAATTCGAGAACAAGCAAAATGCCAAAAGAGCCTTGCTATACGCTTTTTATCCTATAATTTGGCCTTCTTCACCCCCTCAAACGTCATCTTGATAGGAAGAATATTGCCATCTTTATCAAACTCCATTACATCAATACAAGTCACACGGTTATTACCCTCTTTTGAGCCAAGTGGGTGACGGTGATAGATAATGTAGTATTGGTCTTTCTTTGCATTGTAAATTACCGAATGGTGACCCGCACCTGTTGCCACCTTCTCGTCAGTACGCAAAATTACGTCTTTACGCACAAATGGGCCAAGTGGATTGTCGGCAATTGCATATGCCACACGATAGTTGGGGCCTGTCCAGCCACCCTCCGACCACATAAAGTAGTACTTACCATCGCGGATAAACATAAATGGGCCCTCCACATAATCCTTTGGAGTTACCTCCTTATACAATGAGCCGTCCTCGAAAGGTACAAGACTACGGAAATCATCGCTGAGTTTTACCACATTGCAACGACCCCAACCTCCGTAATACATATAGTATGTGCCGTCCTTATCCTTAAAGACAAATTGGTCGATAGGTTGCGCACGATTCACGATTTTATCGATGAGCGGCTTACCCAAATAATCCTCGAATGGGCCTGCGGGATTGTCGGCTACTCCAATACCAATACCGCCATACTGCTCATTATTCTGGATATTGTTGCAGCTGAAAAAGATGTAATACTTGCCATCTTTTTCGATTGCAGCAGGAGCCCACAATGCATTACGCAACCACTTAATGCGTGAGTTGTCGATAATGCGCTCGTGCTTTGTCCAATTAACCAAATCCTTAGACGAGAATGCGTCTAAATGGAGCTGGTCTTTGAATGGCATCGACCAAGTGGGATAAATCCAATAGGTCTTGCCAAATATAACTCCCTCTGGGTCAGCATATCTACCCTCAAATATTGGGTTACCCGATGTTTTCTGTCCATATGCTCCGATAGTAGCCACCATAGCCACCATCACAAGCATAGATTTAATCAAATTCTTCATATTCATTATGTTTTAGGTTTTAATTCAACCACTACTTTAAGCCCATTGACTCTACCAAAGCCTTTGCCTCGGGCTTGTGACCTCGGAACTCAACATAAAGTTCCATTGGGTGACGCTGACCACCCTGCTCCAACAAATGGCGGAACGACTCGGCAGTCTTTGCATCGAAAATACCATTCTGTTTGAAGAGCGAGAAGGCATCAGCAGCCAACACCTCAGCCCACTTATAGCCATAATATCCGGCTGCGTAGCCACCAGAGAAGATGTGAGTGAACGAAGGACACATAGCAGTCCCTGCAACAAGGGGAGTAACCTGCACCGACTTCATAGCCTCTACCTCGAATGGCTCAATCTCACCCGTATATGGTTGTTTCAAAGTGTGCCAAGCCATATCCGACATACCAAATGAGAGCTGGCGAACATTGCTGTATGCAGCCAAATAGTTCTTGGCAGCTGTAATCTTCTTAACAAGGTCGGCAGGGATAGGCTCACCCGTTTTGTAATGTACGGCCCACAAATCGAGGTACTCCTTCTCGGTTGCCCAATTCTCCATAATCTGCGATGGGAGCTCCACAAAGTCTCGATATACACTTGTACCATTCATTGACTCGTACTCACCCTTTGCCAACATTCCGTGCAAGGCGTGGCCGAACTCGTGAAGGAAGGTATTGAATTCGTCGAAAGTTAGGAGCGAAGGAGTTGTCTCGGTTGGCTTTGTGAAGTTCATCACAAGCGAAACCAAAGGACGTGTCTCGACACCCTCAACGACCTTTGTCCCTCTAAACTCGGTCATCCACGCGCCTGAACGCTTTGACTCGCGAGGGAAGAAATCAAGATACAACACAGACAAAAGCTCACGCTTCCCATTCACCTCCTTATCATAGACTTCGTAGGCAGTTACGTCGGGGTGATATACCTGAATATCCTTATTAGGCACAAACGAGAGACCATAGAGCTTTTCAGCTACCATAAATACGCCCTTGATAACATTATCGAGTTTCAAATATGGCTTAACCTGCTCATCGTTCAAAGCATACTTCTCGTTCTTATACTTCTCTGTGAAGTATGCCCAATCCCAGGGCATTACATCGCCCTTGAATCCAGTCGATTTTGCATACTCGTTGATAGTAGCATAGTCTTTCTTTGCATACTCAACAGTAGCATCTCGCAACTCGGCCAAAAAGTCGTTTACTGTCTTAGAACTCTCGGCCATACGCTCCTCCAACACATAGTCGGCATAGGTCTCATATCCGAGCAAGTTAGCAATCTTCAAACGCAAAGCGGTGATTTTGCGAATAATCTCCGAGTTATCGAACTCGCCACCCAATGCACGAGTATTGTAGGCGCGATACAATTTCTCTTTTATATCACGCTGCGATGAATAGGTAACAAATGGTATATAACTTGGAGCCTTCAACGTAACGGTCCAACCCTTTTGGCCACGAGCTTTGGCATCGGCAGCCATCGACTCCTTTACGAAGTCGGGCAACTCAGCAACCTGCGAAGCATTTGTGATATTGATTGCAAAGGCATTTGTTGCAGACAAAGAGTTCTGACCGAAGAGCAAAGTAGCCTCCGAGAGCTCAGAAGTATATTTACGATAAAGCTCTTTATCCTCGTCAGATAGGGCCGCGCCCGAGCGAGCAAAACTCTTGTATGTATCCTCCAAAAGTTTCACATCTACATCGGAAAGACCACGACGAGAGCCCTCATATACAGCCTTCACTCGCTCAAAAAGCTGAGGGTTGAGTGCGATATCATTGCTCAGTTCAGTCATCTTTGGCTGAATACGCAGTGCAATAGCGTCCATCTCGTCAGAAGTATCAGCCTCGCGCAAATTATAGAAGATACCTGCAATGCGACCGAGCAACTCGCCCTGACGCTCCATTGCAACGATTGTATTCTTAAAAGTTGGCTTCGCCGGATTATTCACAATGGCATCAATCTCGGCACGCGATACCGCGATAGCAGTCTCAAAAGCAGGCTCATAATGCGAGATTTTAATCTCATCAAATGGAGGAGTTGCATAGGGGGTATTCCACTCCGCCAACAATGGATTCGACTTATCAATTTCCGGGAAAACAGGTACAGGCATATCATCGCCACAACCTGCAAACAATGCACTTAGTGTCATCATCAAAAATAATTTTTTCATCTTGTCTTTTATTTGGTTCTTACATTTTCAAGTTTTCAGGGAGAAAAGTGAAGGCTTTACTACTCACGCCACATAACCGCAACCGCAATCATTATAATTACACATAGTTAAGCAATTGCCCTCCCATAGATTAGGTGTCGTCGGCTTACATCTCTGACGGCTGCTCATCAACCTTTGCCAACGAATCGGCCAATGCGGCAGAATCGGCACGCATCTTTGCCTCGGCTCTTTCACGACGAGAACGCTCGGCTCGCTCACGAGCCTGAGCGCGAGTATCGACTTTTACAATTTTTCCTACCTCTACATCATTAGCCAATGGCTCGGTAAGGGCAACATCGTCTTTATCTACCAAACCTCGCGCCACCAACATTGCAAGTTTATCGGGGTCGGCACCTCTAAATGCCCGATACATATCCATACCCTTGCGAGTTCCGCCCTTCGACAAAATCTCACTGCGGAAACGAGCAGCCACATCGCTACTAAACAAGTCTCCACTCTCTATGAAAGCTTGATAGGCATCTTTATCCAACACCTCGGCCCAGATATAGAAATAGTATCCCGAAGAGTATCCACCATTGAAGATGTGGCTGAAATAGGTATAGTGATAGCGAGGTTCAATCTGCGGAATCAGGCCTCGTTTTTCGGTCAATGCTTTACGCTCGAACTCCATCACATCAATCTTTTCGCCACCCTGTAATGAGTGTATATCCATATCGGCCAACGCAGCTGCTACAAGTTCAGTTACCGCAAAGCCCTCGTTGAAGGTTGATGCGCGACCAATCTTCTCAATTATATCATTTGGAATTACCTCGCTTGTACGATAATGCACCGCATATTGACGCAGCAATTCAGGAGCAAATGCCCAATTCTCCATAATCTGCGATGGCAACTCCACAAAATCACCCTCTACATTTGCCAAACCGCGATATTTAACATCGGCAAAAAGATTGTGCAGAGCGTGGCCAAACTCGTGGAAAAGAGTTTTAGTCTCATCAATTGATAACAATGCTGGCACACCTCCCGTTGGGCGGGTAAAGTTGCAAACGATGCTTACGACTGGACATACTCTCTTACCATCTTTGTAGGTTTGATCAACATATGTACCGCACCAAGCTCCGCCACTCTTTCCTGCTCTGGGGTGGAAATCAAAATACAGAACGCCAAGCACCTTATCATCATTATC
The DNA here is from genome assembly GCA_017465605.1 of Alistipes sp. Lineage (GTDB taxonomy): Bacteria > Bacteroidota > Bacteroidia > Bacteroidales > Rikenellaceae > Alistipes. Next base: position 45,566 of record JAFTVW010000005.1, on the reverse strand, counting down.
AAGTACCTCGTAGGCCTCACACTCCTGATGATACGATGGGGCTTTCAGTGGACGGAAAGTGATGTTATACAAACGATTGGCAAGGAAGAAAATTCCACTCTTTACATTATCCAGCGACAAATATTGGCGCACGGTCTCCTCTTCGAGGTTATACTCCGACTTACGCAACTTCTCGGCGTAATACCACCAATCCCAAGCCTCGAATTTTGCATCATTACCCTCCTCGCGGGCAAAGATTGCCTCCATACGGGCCAACTCCTGCTTTGCCTTCTCCAATGCAGGATTCCATACGCCCTCCAACAATTCATAAACAGCTTTGGCCGAGCCCGCCATCTCATCGAAGGTTACATATTCTGCATAACTATCGTAGCCCAGCAACTTTGCCTTCTCGCATCGCAACTGCGCCATCTCGGCTACAATTGACTTATTATCATACTCATTGCCGTTGTTTCCACGAGCAATATAAGCCTTAAAGATAGCTTCCCTTACAGAGCGTTTTTTAGCATAGGTCAATAGTGGAATTCGGCTCGGCTCGTGCAGAGTGAACATATACGACTCCTTGCCCTTTGACTTTGCCAACTCCATAGCTGCATCTCGCACATTTCCCGGAACACCAACCACGTCTTCACGCGTTAGTTCCAACACATAATCATTGGTCTCGGAGAGTAGATTTTGACCAAATGTTACACTATGCGATGATAGCTTTTCATTGATTTGCTTCAATCGGTTCTTATTTTCAGCCGAGAGCAATGCTCCTGAACGCACAAAGCTATTGTAAATCTTCTCGGTGAGTCGTTTCTGTTCATCGTCGAGTTTGAGAGCCTCACGACGCTCATAGACCGATTTGACCCTATCGAATAGTTTTTCATTCATCAGGAAAGAGTCGCTATGTGCAGCCAATTGCGGCATTATCTCGGCAGATAAATCCTGCATCTGCTCGTTGGTTTCGGCAGCTTCGAGCATACCAAACACTGTTGCCACGCGTGAAAGCATCTGCCCGGAGTTATCGAATGCCAAAATCGTATTCTCAAACGTTGGCTCCTCACTCGATTCAACGATGCGGGCAATCTCCTCGTTGTGTAGCGACATACCCTGCTCGAATGCAGGCTTATAATGCTCAAACTTTATGCGGTCGAATGGCGGGACTCCATATGGAGTTGTCCACTCCGACTCAAAAAACGGGTTATCTGCCATATTATTCCTATTTTTGCAGGCTGACAAACTCATAATCACCATTACAAATGCTAATAAACCTGAAAAGCGTTTCATTCCTTAATATATTATTAATATCTTTGCAAAGATAATATTTAACTAAACGTTATGCAACTATTTTACGCACCTGATATCACTCCTCCCATATATACTTTGGGTGACGAGGAGTCGAAACATTGTGTTCGAGTGCTTCGTTTGGGTGTTGGCGATGAGCTGCACGTAACCGATGGCAAAGGTAATTTGCATCTGTGCAAAATCATAGAGGCACATCAGCATCACTGCACAATTGAGGTTGTAAGCACCCAAACTGAGTATGAAAAGATGCCCTACTCGCTTACTATGGCCGTAGCCCCCACAAAGAATATCGAGCGATACGAATGGTTTTTAGAGAAGGCTACCGAGGTGGGCGTTACACGTTTTGTACCAATCGAGTGTACGCACAGCGAGCGTCGCACCATAAAATACGAGCGAGAGATGAGAGTTATAACATCGGCCGTTAAGCAGTCGTTGAAAGCATATCACCCGCAGTTTGATGAACTGATCTCTTTTAGAGAACTTGTACAAACACCATTCGATGGGCAGAAGTTTATTGCACATTGCGCCGACGTCGGCAAAGAAAAATCTTATCTCCCCTCAATTATACGAAAAGGCGAAAATATTTTAATTTTAATTGGCCCGGAAGGTGATTTTTCGCCAGAAGAGATTAATTTTGCACTCGAAAATGGATTTGAGCCGATTACTCTCGGCCACCAGCGACTGCGCACCGAGACAGCAGCCCTCACTGCAACTATAATGACTGCCGTAGTGAATACGATGCCTTAGATTCGGGAGCGATGCCACTTACAAACCCATAATAATCGCAAAGAGCTCAGAATGAGCTAATGTAGTAAAAATAGACTTTTTAATAAAAACTTAAATAAGTTTCTTGATGTTTTATCTCTATCTTCTATTATTCCTCTCCCTGCTGGTAGCTGTGATTTTCATCACACCGCTACGTTTCAAGGTTTGGGTAACAACTGCCGTAATAGCTATTACCGCTTTGGCGTTGGCTGTACCCTCGATTGCCGTACTTGCGGGAGCTGAGAATTTCAAAATCGTCGAGATGATTGGCCCTCTATTCGGACAAGAATCGTTGACGATTGATTCGCTTGCAGCAATATTTCTGCTAATCATAGCAATAGCAGGTTGCGCAACCCTTATTTATTCAAAGGGCTATCTTCAACAATATCTCGACAAAAAATCGTCGGCACATATCTCGATGCACTATGCAGCACTCGCCATACTTATCGTTTCGATGATGCTGGTGGTGATGTCGAGCGGAGGTTTTTCGTTCCTGCTGGCTTGGGAGTTGATGACAATTGCATCATTTATACTGATTCTGTTTGATGCACAACGAGCCGAGGTTATGCGCGCAGCATTGAGTTACCTTGTGATGATGCATATCGGTTTTGTATTCCTTGTCGCTGGATTCACAACGGCCTATACCTGCTGCGGCTCGGCATCATTCGATGCGTTGCCCATCTGTTTTAGTCAAGGGAAAACTATTCTCCTGCTCATTCTATTCCTTTTGGGATTTGGAATGAAAGCGGGTCTATTCCCTATGCACGTTTGGCTTCCCGAGGCTCACCCCGCCGCTCCATCTCACGTATCGGGCATAATGTCGGGAGTAATGATTAAAACAGGCGTATATGGTATTATGCGTGTTGTGTGGCAAATTTCTAATTTGGAAGAACTACACATCGCTGGTATTATTCTTCTTACGGCTGGAATTGTTACAGGCTTGTGGGGTGTGATTTTAGCAGCCGTGCAAAACGATGTAAAACGACTGCTGGCGTATTCAAGTATCGAGAATATCGGAGTTATTTTCATCGGCTTGGGTATCTCGACCATTGCTCGCGCATCGGGCAACGACATTGTTGCCACGTTGGCACTCTGTGGAGCATTGATGCACACGATTAATCACTCGCTATTCAAGTCGTTGCTATTCTTTGGAGCAGGAAACATCTACTCCCAGATGCATACCACCCTGCTTGACCGTTTTGGAGGAGTTGCCAAAAGTATGCCCGTTACGGCTATTCTCTTCCTCATTTCAACTATCGCAATCTGCGCACTGCCTCCGCTCAACGGATTTATTGGCGAATTCCTCATCTATTTGGGAATGTTTAACAGCGTACGCGACGGAATGGACACACTCGCATCAGCCGCAGGAATTTTATCATTGTCGCTCATTGGAGGAATAGTTGTATTAGCGTTTACAAAGTTGTATAGCACCGTATTCTTAGGCTCGCCTCGCCATCACCACGTTGCCGAGGCCGAGGAGGTTGATGGTTACCGAATTGGAGCAATGGCAATACCCGCTGCTGGTATTATTCTGATTGGAACACTTCCTCAGTATGCAGTGAATGTCGTAGAGAGAGTTTCGATGCAACTCTCGCAATCATCGCTTTCGGTATTCGGTGGCTACATTAATCCAACACTTTGCAAAGTATCGCTTACAGCTTGGTTACTAATCATAGTTATCGCCCTGCTCTATAAATTAAAGAGCCGCGCACAAGCCAATCGTACCATCTCGCAAGGCCCTACTTGGGGTTGTGGATTCACTTCGCCTAATATTCGTATGCAATATACGGGAGAGTCTTTCTCGGAGGGGTTGGAGTCGGTTGCAACCAACCTTACACAAAACACCATTGAGGGTCGTCGAGTGAGCAAAAGCGAGATTTTCCCTTCGTCGCACAACTACAATGTGCGCCATAAGGACAAAATCGACCGATTGTTTGCCGCGTGGTGGGTGGAACTTCTCTACATCATCAACAAGCGAATTATGGCTCTACGCACAGGCAAAATCAACAACTACATTCTCTTTGCATTGTTGTTCTTGGTACTTATTTTCGTTTTATCACTCTTAAATTTGATATAGGATATGGGAGCAATAGCACTTAATACACTACTAATGATAGTGGTAGCACTCTCTATTCCGGGAGTGATCAACCGCACACGTTCAATTTTGGCCGGTCGCAAAGGACCACGCCTCACTCAACATCTGCACAATGTCAAACTTCTGCTTAACAAAGGAGCAGTATATTCAACCACAACAACCGTCCTATTCCGCATAGTACCCACTGTATATTTGGGAGCGGCTATTGTTGCAATGTTATTTATCCCCGTAGCCAACCTCTATCCGCTCATTTCGTTTGACGGAGATGTAATCTGCTTTGCCTACACATTGGCATTGGCTCGTATTGCAATCATCTTTGCCGCCATGGATACGGGCAGTTCATTCGAGGGTATGGGAGCTGCACGCGAGGCTCTCTATGGAGCGTTGATTGAGCCAGCTATGATGATTGGCTTTGCAACGTTGGCGATGTTCTGTGGATACACTTCGTTTGCTGAGATTTTCGAGCACGAGCAGTCGTTTAATCTTCACTACACGATTATAATGCTGCTCACAGCGTTCCTGTTTGTAAAGATTACATTCGTAGAGTCGGGCCGAGTACCGGTCGATGACCCCCGCACCCACCTCGAACTCACGATGATTCACGAGGTTATGTGTTTGGACTATTCGGGAGTAGATTTTGGTATGATTCAAATCGCAGGCTGGCTGAAAACCGCTTGTTTCTCGATGATTGCCGCCAATGCCATAGCTGCTACCTGCTGTTTCTATTGGTGGTTTGCTGTGCCTCTCGCAATCCTACTTACGGGATTATCGGTCGGCATAGTTGAATCTACTCAGGCACGCAATAAATTGGTACGCAACACCACATTTATCGTGACTATTTCGGCTTTGGCCGCATTGATTTTCTTTATCGGTTATCTTTTGCAACTTGACATAAATATATAAGCAATGCTACTAACATTAATTATACTCTATGTTATGACGCTCATCTATCTGTCGATAGCCGAGCGATTCCGCAACTACGCCTCATTGATTGCCGTGCAGGGCTGGTTACTGCTCGGAATTGCGTTGTTGCAACTTCACACTTTGGATTGGCTTGAACTCTCGTTCATCATACTTGAAACACTCATTTTCAAGGCACTGATTGTACCCGCAATCCTAATGAGAGTAATCCGCCAAACCAAAATCAACCGTATAAGCTCGACGGGCGCATCGCAGTTCAACTCGCTTATGCTCTCGATATCGGCTATGGTTGTGAGCGCACTTACCACCTATTATGTGGCCGACTCTTCGATTCATATGGTATTCTTTGGCGTTGCTCTTTACGCAATGCTTTGTGGTTTGATACTCATCGTTTTGCGCTCACGAATCTTTACCCATATGGTGGGATTCTTAGTTATCGAGAATGGAGTATTCCTCTTCTCGATGGCTATTGGAGTTGAGATGCCATTGCTTATCAATATGGCCATTATGCTCGATATCTTGATGTCGGTACTTATGCTGGGATTGTTTATGACAAAGGTTGACGATCAGATACACACCGACAATAGTAACTCATTAACCCGTGTAAAAGATTAGCGATATGATATATATATACTTCATACTTTGGCTTCTGGTGGCTGCTTCGACCTTCTTTGTCAAGAGCAGAAAGGCGGTTCACATTCTGAGTGGATTCTACATCACCTTACACGCAATCTTTGCCGAGAACCTATTTATTGAGAAGTTGTACCTTACAACATCGGGGCAGTTCTTCACATTTGACGAGATTGGCTCGCTCTTTTATATTTTATTGGTCATCGTTGCGACATTCGTTATCATACACTCCAAAGAGTATCTCAAAGACGATAGCTTGCAGGACTACAAACGCTACTTTGCGTTGCTTATGTTGCTCATCACGGCCATTACGGGTGTGTATTTCGCCAACAACATAGTCATCACGTGGATTTTGTTGGAGACTACCACACTCTGCGCCGCAGGAATCCTATACCACCGCCACTCGAAAGATACGTTGGAGGCAACGTGGAAATATCTGTTCGTCTGCTCGACAGGTATTGCCATAGCCTACTTGGGAATTTTGCTGCTTGCAGCTGCGGCTTCAAACAACTCACTCAACTACGAGGAGTTACGCACGCTTATCACCGAAGGTAACCCGCTCTACTTGAAAGTTGCTTTTGTGCTTATACTTACGGGATATAGTTGTAAGATGGAGATTTTCCCACTCTATACTATTGGTGTTGATGCCAATTTTGCAGCTCCTGCACCAGCATCGGCCCTTATCTCTACGGGTCTGGTAAATGCAGGTTTCTTGGCTATATTCCGCATATATCGACTCTATGCCGACACCGAGCTAATCGGGTGGATACGAAGCGTAATGCTCATAACGGGTATTGTGAGCCTAATGGTGGGAGCATTGTTCCTCCGTCGCACCAACAACTACAAGCGATTCCTATCGTACTCGACTGTCGAGAATATGGGTATCATAGCTATCGGATTGGGTATTGGTGGAGTTGGAGTTTGGGCTGCACTATTCCACGTTGTATGCCACACATTCATTAAGAGCAGTCTCTTCCTGCAAATGGCTGTTGTGCGTCACATCTACAACGGATACCGCATCAACCGAATAGGCGACTATATCAATATAAACAAGGTTGGAGCCATTGCTTTGATGGTAGGAATGGTAGTGGTATTGGCATTCCCACCTTCGCCACTCTTTATCTCTGAACTTATGATTCTCTCGCAGACCATAGCCGACGATAAGTGGTGGCTGATGGTGGTTATGATGTTCTTGTTGTGTGTTGTGATATACTCTGTATGCCAGCGCATAATTAAACTCTGCTACCAACCCAATCAGGACGAGTTACACCCAACGAATATCAATCGAGGATTATCGTATAGTGCATTGTCGCTACTCGTTATGGCCATTGTGTTGGGATTGTGGCAACCAGAGCCTCTTATCCAGCTTATCAATAAAATCGTAACATTCTAAACTATGATATACTACGTCACCGACAACTCAGCTCATTCGGTTGCATTGTCCGATATTCCAGAGGTGGAATATGCAGCACTATACAACGATCTGAAAGAGCGATTACAGGAGCAGAGATACCACATTGCTCACTACTTTGCCACACCCGTTGGCAATCGTCTGAAATTTTATCTCCTACTACTCGATGACAAAGAGCATAAGGTGATGCTCTCATCGTTTGCAATGGATTATTACGACGATGTGGCTCTACCTTCGCTCACTGCTCTGCACCCTCAGTTGCACCCCTTTGAGCGCGAAATCTCGGAGCTATACAATGTGGAATTTGACTCAAATCCGTGGAATAAACCTCTTCGTTTTTCATTCGACCGACGCAACCGTAACTCCACAATCGACACCTACCCCTTCTATACCATTGAAGGAGATTCGTTGCACGAAGTTAACGTAGGCCCAATTCACGCAGGTATCATCGAGCCCGGAGCATTCCGATTTATCTGCAACGGAGAGAATGTTCTTCACTTGGAGATAGCATTGGGTTATCAGCATCGAGGCGTTGAGAAGGAGTTTTCATCGACCGACAACCGTCTGCGTCAAACTCTGCTCGCAGAATCTATCGCAGGTGATAGTGCCGTAGCTCACGCCACAACATATGCTGGCGTAATTGAAAAATTGCTTCAATCTCCCACAAATGAAAATCTCATTAAGGAGCGAGCCGTTGCATTGGAGTTGGAGCGTATGGCTATGCATATTGCCGACACGGGAGCTTTGTCGATGGATATTGGTTATCAGCTGGGACAGGTTGCGTGCGAGGCGTTGCGAACAATGACCATCAACACCACTCAGGCGTGGTGCGGCAATCGTTTTGGCAAGGGTTTGATTCGCCCATCGGGAACAAACAAACCTCTAACCGAAGCCAAACGCAAGATGATTCTTGACAATGTGGCCGAAATTAGCCGCCGTTACGATGAAGTTCGTCTTGATATAAATAGTTCTCCCACAATTTTAGCCCGTTTCGAGGAGTGTGGCATCGTACCCAAAGAGGAGATGTATCGCATCGGAGGCGTGGGAATGGCTGCACGCGCAAGTGGTGCTACGCGAGATATTCGCTCTTCACACCCCTTTGGAGCATTTGCACAGGGATATGTTGACCATCAAAGCGTCGTAAAGAAGCAGGGTGATGTTATGGCTCGCCTTATGGTGCGAGCAAACGAAGTCTTGCAATCGGCAGAATATATCCGAGATATACTCAACTCCTACGACGTAAGCGAGGAGTATTCTCACCCCGACTACACTTCGGCACTCACCCCTAATGCTCTTTCATTTGCTCTTACAGAGGGTTGGCGCGGCGAGATATGCCACGTCGCCATAACCGACGAAAAAGGCTCAATTGAGACCTATAAAATCAAGGAGCCGAGTCTTCACAATTGGTTGGCATTGGCATTGGCTGTACGAGGTGAAGGCATTTCGGATTTCCCGATTTGCAACAAAAGTTTCAACCTCTCGTATTGCGGTCACGACTTATAAACAATTTTGATTTCAATCCTTAGCAATAAGTAAAAAAGATATATGATTACGCCAAAGATTAAGGTTCTGCGCAGTCACGGAATACAATATATTCCCGACCTATGCGATGTCACACTAAGTGAGGAGTTTCGAGGTCGTCCCATTTTGACACAAACCGACGATATGACAAAGGTCGAAAGCGCAGCCAAAATATGCCCAACGAAGGCAATATCGGTCGCTCCATTCTCGCTCGACTTGGGTAAATGCCTATTCTGCGGAGAGTGCGCACTATGCGCCCCCGAGAATATTCGCTTCACCAACGATTTTAAGATGGCTACAACCAAACGCGAGGCACTTGTAATTAAGCCCGAAGATGAGCGCGTGGAGTTTCATCACGAGGCGGTGCGTCCCGTTGTCCGCAAATTGTTTGGCAAGGCACTAAAACTCCGACAAGTATCAGCCGCAGGCGATGCTTCGGTAGAGATGGAGCTTAATGCAACAGGCAATGTAAATTTCGACTTTGGTCGCTACGGAGTTGACTTTACTGCATCACCACGCCACAGCGACGGAGTGGTCATCACAGGCCCAATCTCGAAAGCTATGGCCGAGCCACTGCAAATTTGTTATGATGCAGTACCCGACCCAAAAGTTCTTATCGTATGTGGCTCGGAGGCTTGTTCGGGAGGTTTGTATGCCGATAGTAAGGCCGTTGACCGCTCATTCCTCGCATCTCACGATGTGGATTTGTGGATTCCGGGCGCACCATCACACCCAATGGCTTTTATTGATGGAGTAATGAATTTGATGGGGCTGAAACACGAGAGATAAGATTAACATTGACCTCATTGCGAACCACTCCAAAGAGTAATTTCCCTTCCGTTCACCTTCTCAGCGGGTCAATTCGCCAACAAAAGGAGGCGTTTCACCGAAGGTTGAGCGTAAGATTTACACGTTGGAACTAACTTTGCACTCAGAAATCAATGTTAAACTCAAAAGCTATAAACGTTATGAAAAAGTCTATTTATTTTATCGCAATTGCATTGATGTTTAGCCTAACATCATTTGCACAACAGGCCAACGACAACCAGCAGGGCAAGAGTATCGAGCCTCCCACAGCCGAGCAGATTGCAAAGCGTCAGGCCGATAGAATGAAGCAACAATATCTACTTGGTAACGACCAATATGATAAGGTTTACAAGCTCTGCTTGAAGAGAGCCGAGCAACAGGTTGCCCGTATGCAGGAGATGAAAAAGGAGCAGGAGCAGATGAATGCCGAGATGAAGAAGATTCTCAACGAAACACAGTATGAGCGTTACGAGAATCAGCAGAATCGCCCACATCAGATGATGCGCCGAGGTATGCAACGTGGCCGATTCCAACAGCAGGGAACTTGTCCAATGCGCCAGGGCAATATGATGCGTCAAGGTAATATGCGTTCCAACCCAAATCAGATGCAGATGCCTGCGCAACAGTTGCAAAAAGGTCAAGCAATTGACAAGCAGACTCAAATGCAGGGTCGTCGCCGTCCAGCAATGTACGATGACACCCGAAAGTTCAACGAGGCTAACGCTCAAACTTCAACCGAGAATAACACTCAGAAAGAGTTGAAATAAATTGTGAAGGAGTAAGGTTGACTGATAAAGTAATGATACAAAAATATGGGCAGTACAAAAAAGATGTACTGCCCATATTTCTTTGGGTTATTTCAATTACTCAGCAGAGATTGCCTCGCTTGGGCAAACACCTGCACAAGTACCGCAATCGATACACTTGTCAGGATCGATAACATAGATATCACCGGCTGAAATAGCCTCAACAGGACACTCGTCGATGCAGGTACCACAAGCTACACACGCATCTGAAATTTTGTAAGCCATAATTTTGTTTGTTTTATTTGAGTTAAAAAATGTTCTTATTGCAAATATAATATATTATTTGATAATATCAAAACCTGTGTAGGGAACAAGTGCTTCTGGAATACGAATTCCCTCCTCAGTCTGATAATTCTCCAACAATGCTGCCACAATTCTTGGCAAAGCAAGTGAAGAGCCATTCAATGTGTGGGCCAACTGAGTCTTTTTATTAGCATCACGATAACGCAACTTCAAACGATTAGCTTGGAACGACTCGAAATTTGATACCGACGAAACCTCCAACCAGCGATTCTGCGCCTGCGAATAAACCTCGAAATCGTATGTCAAGGCCGATGTGAACGACATATCGCCACCACACAAGCGGAGGATACGATAAGGCAAACCAAGTGATGCTACGATTGATTCAACGTGAGCTACCATACCGTCCAATGCCTCATACGACTTCTCGGGCAATGCCAACTGCACAATCTCCACCTTATCGAACTGGTGCAGACGGTTCAAACCTCGTACGTCCTTTCCATACGAGCCAGCCTCACGACGGAAACAAGGAGTATAAGCAGTCATCTTCACTGGAAACTCCTTCTCATCGAGGATTACATCGCGGAAGATATTTGTAACCGGAACCTCAGCTGTGGGGACCAAATAGAAATTATCAGCCGTAGCGTGGTACATCTGACCCTCCTTATCGGGCAACTGACCTGTACCGAATCCCGATGCCTCGTTAACCATAACAGGGGGCTCAACCTCCTGATATCCAGCCTTAGTATTGCAATCGAGGAAGTAGTTAATCAAAGCACGCTGCAAACGAGCACCCTGACCCTTATACACAGGGAATCCGGCACCTGTGAGCTTTACACCCAAATCAAAATCGATGATATCGTACTTACGGGCCAACTCCCAGTGTGGAAGTGGATTCGATGGCAACTGCTGATAATTCTCCACCAACTTAACCACAACATTATCCTCGGCAGTCTTACCATCTGGTACAATCTCGGCAGGGAAATTAGGCAACAATACAATCTGCGACTGCAACTCTGCACTAACGTTCTGATGCTCCGCAGAGAGCTCCGCAGAACGTGCTTTGAGCGATGCCACCTGGCTCTTCATCTGCTCGGCCTCGTCACGCTTACCCTGACCCATCAATGCTCCAATCTGCTTGGCGGCTTTATTCTGCTCGGCAAGGCAATTATCCAATTCGGCCTGAATAGCTTTACGTTTATCGTCCAATTCCTCTATCTTCTCGATAATGGGAGCAGCATCTACACCCTTTTTAGCCAAACGGGCAATAGCCAACTGCTTATCATCTCTGAGTTGCTTCAATGTCAACATAACCTCTTAATATTTTTTTTGGTTTACAACTTGCAAAGTTATAAAAAATCTCAATTCGTTATCCTTTTTCAGGTAGCTTTTTTCCATATAGATTCTGCTCTGTGATAAAAAGAGTGCAACAAATCGCATTTTTCCACATACTTTCGCTATTTTTGTAACCAAATAGAGGCCATTATGACGAATCACACCATTGAACTACTCTCCCCAGCCAAGAATCTCGAAGCTGCACGCGCTGCCGTTGATTACGGAGCCGACGCTTTGTATATGGGTGGTGTGCGCTTTGGAGCTCGTCACGCGGCCACAAATTCAATAGAAGATATTGCGCGAGCAGTTGAGTACGCCCATCAATACGGAGTGCGAGTTCACGCCACACTCAACACGGTGCTTTACGATGATGAACTTATAGATGCCGAGAACCAAGCCAAACAACTAATCAAGGCGGGTGTAGATGCTCTAATCGTTCAAGATATGGCATATCGCCAAATGAATCTTACGGCCGAACTTCACGCATCGACACAAGTGGGTAATACCACCCCCGAAGGAGTGAAATTTTTGGAGCAATGTGGATTCTCGCGCGTGATTTTGGAGCGTTCATTATCGCTGGCGGAGATTCAGGCCATCAGAGCCGCCACGAATGTTGAGTTAGAGTGTTTCATACACGGAGCTATTTGTGTAGGTCATAGCGGCCGATGCTTCCTATCCCGTAGCACATCACAACGAAGCGGTAATCGTGGCGAGTGTTCTCAGCCCTGCCGCCTACCATACGATTTGAAAGATGAGTCGGGTCGCAGTATTATAAGCGGCAAGCACCTACTCTCGGTGCGCGACCTCGATTTGTCAGCTTCTCTTGAAGAGCTAATCGATGCAGGCATCTCGTCATTCAAAATAGAAGGTCGCCTAAAAGATAGCCGATACATCAAAAATGTTGTCGGATACTATCGTCAATGCTTGGACAAGATTATTGCCCGACGTCAAGACATCGTTCGCACATCAGTAGGAGAGAGCAAATTCGATTTTACGCCCAACCCCGCCAAAAGTTTTACACGCGGAGCATCACAATATATGCTCTACGGCAAAAAATCAGATGTGGCATCGCTCGACACACCAAAGGCCATAGGCGAATACATTGGGCGTGTAAAGAGCTTAGAGCGCAATGGTTTCCGTCTTGACCGTAGCACAGACCTTTCTGCTGCTGATGGTATCTGTGTTCTAAACAACGGAGAACTTCTCGGTACAAATATCAATAGCGTAAATGACGACGTAATCTCACCAAATAGAATGGAGGGTATTGCAAAAGGTATTGATGTATATCGCAACTATGACCACCGCTTCAACACTGCACTCGACCGTAGCCGCACGATTCGCACTATTGATGCTAAGGCTAAATTTTCAATAACCGAGAAGGAGTGCAATTTGACAATTAGAGATTATCAAGGCACAGAGATAACCATCAGCCGCGAGTGCCAGCCACAAGTAGCATCTTCACCCGAGAAGATGGCTGAAACTGCAAAAAAACAGATAGCCAAAAGCGGTGGAACAATTTTTTACATCACTTCGATCGAAGTCGAGGGTGCCGAGAATTTCATTCCAGCATCAATAATTAGTGATATGCGTCGCGAGGGCTTGGCCCAACTGCGTCAAAAACGCATAGAGAAACCCCTAATGCACAATATAAAGACCGACGATGGCTCAGCTCGCTATCCCTACCCCATTGTATCTCGTTACGAGAACGTAACCAATCAAATGGCGGCAGACTTTTATAAAAAGCACGGAGCAACGACTATTGAGCAGGCGTTGGAGACAAAACCTACGCTCGGTGAGCGTGTTATGATATCGAGCTATTGCATTCGCCGCGAAATCGGTCAATGCCTTAAAAATAACCCAACATTGCGTAGCGAGCTATACCTCGAACACGGCACTGCTCGTTACCATTTGCAATTCGACTGCAAACGATGCGAGATGTCGCTTGTGGATTGCAGCAAAACCAACACTTTAAGTAAATAAACATAGCAATATATGACTCAGCTACTTACACCCCGCTTCCCCGATTATGAATTAATCGATTCAGGCGATTTCGAGAAATTAGAACGTTTCGGGCAGTACATCACACGTCGTCCTGAGCCTCAGGCCATTTGGCACAAGTCGATGAGCGAACAAGAGTGGCGCAGTATGGCGCACGCCTCGTTTATGCGTACAGCAGCATCAAAGAATGATGAACGAGGCGAGTGGCACAACAAGCCACAAATGCCCGACCGTTGGCAGATTGAATATTCATACAAACAGATGAAGCTCCGTATGCGATTGGGGCTCACATCGTTCAAGCACGTTGGAATCTTCCCCGAGCAAGCGGCAAATTGGAATTTCATATATGACTGCATCAAGCAACAACAAGCCGATGGCGCAACGCCAAAGGTATTGAATCTGTTTGCCTATACGGGTGGTGCATCGTTGGCTGCCCGAGCAGCTGGTGCTGAGGTTACCCACGTTGATTCTGTAAAACAGGTGGTTAGTTGGTCTCGCGAGAATATGGAGAATAGCGGAATGGACGGCATCAGATGGATTGTCGAAGATGCCTTGAAATTTGTCCGCCGCGAGCAACGCCGAGGCAATGTCTATGATGGTATAATTCTTGACCCGCCCGCCTATGGGCGTGGCGCAAATGGCGAAAAATGGGTCTTGGAGGAGAATATATGCGAAATGTTGGAGTGCTGTGCCGCATTGCTACACCCACAACAGGGATTCTTGGTACTGAATCTATATTCGATGGGATTGTCGGCAATGCTTGCCCGCACGGCTCTTCGACAATGTTTCGGGAATACGGGTCGTGAGGAGTTTGGAGAGCTCTATTTCAAAGACCGTTTCGATAAGGAGTTGCCTCTCGGCACATTCTGCCGTTTCACTCGCAAAAAGTAAAGTTTAGGCCAATACGATGCAAAAATATTTCACACTATTCGCCTCTTTCTTCAAGATTGGACTATTCACCTTTGGTGGTGGATATGCTATGATTTCTATCATACAAAATGAGGTGATTTCTCGCCGCCGCTGGATTGAAGAGAAGGACTTTTTAGACCTTCTCACATTGGCTCAATCGGCTCCGGGCCCCATATCGCTCAACACATCGGTATTCGTGGGATACAAGATGTATGGCTACAAGGGGGCTTTGGCAGCAATATTGGGTGTGATATTACCATCGTTTATAATCATATTGATAGTAGCCACATTCTTCTCGCAAATTCGCCATAACGAAATCGTTGACGCAGCTTTCAAGGGTATGCGCCCAGCAGTCGTGGCACTTATCTTTGCTCCAATAATTGGATTTGTGAAGGGTATGAAATGGTGGCTGATGGCCATCTCGGCAGCCGTTGCACTCGCCATATGGCATTGGGGAATCTCGCCCATCTATCTACTTGCAGCAGGAGCTCTGCTCGGCATAGCCATCTTGGCACATCGCGGAAAGGAGGTTGAGAGATGATTTACCTACAACTATTCATAAGCTATCTGAAAATAGGCTTTTTCGGATTCGGTGGAGGCTATGCAATGTTGTCGCTTATTCAGAACGAGATTGTAGTACAGAATGGGTGGCTCACAAATGCTGAATTTACCGACATTGTAGCCATATCTCAGATGACCCCCGGCCCGATTGCCATCAACTCGGCAACATACATAGGTTATACGGTAGCTGGATTTTGGGGCTCTGTGGTAGCCACAGTTGCGGTATGCCTACCAGCCCTAACGCTAATGATTCTAATCACGCGATTCTTCCTACGTCTGCAAAGTAATCGCTACGTCAAAGCGGCTCTTGTGGGTATGCATACTGTGGTGATTGGAATGATTGGCTCGGCTGCATTGCTACTGATGTTCCCCTCTTCAAACGACGGCCACAGTTTTATTGACGCTTGGAGCTGGATAATATTTGTAGTAACACTCTACGCCTCATACAAAAAGCTAAACCCCATAATGCTAATCATAGCATCAGCCATCGCAGGAGTTGTAATATACTATCCCATATAAAATCACACCAAAACCCACCTATTGATATATAACAAAAAATCCGATGGAAAACCATCGGACCTTTTGTTGTATATCATCATATCTAAATTGCCTTTATCGTATGATACACCTTCTCTATAAACATCTCGTAATCATTCATAATAATTGTTCCATTTTCCGTAAGGCCATTGTACCTATGAGTAGAATAATCTATTGTTAATTGCCCAAGCCTATCTCTAAAAAAGGTTAAATACTCCTTTTTAGTGCTAGTTTCATTTGGAATTTTTGGTCCAATATGAGCAACACATATAAGAGTTTTATTAGGAGTATGCAAAAATACATCTGTATTATCGGCAGACAATTTACAATATTTACTCATATTATGATCAGTAAACTCCTCCCACTTTTTGAGTGTACCCGAATTTTGATAATAAGGCAATTTGTCCAAAATAATAAATATTTGGAAGTACGGACAATTTGCAGTCCTGATGTTAGCCGTCTCGCCAAGCATATTCTCAAAATAATTATTTGAATTTTGAGAATAATTCTGCATAACAAATTTTACACCTATGCCAGCAACAGGGTTATTTGTCTTAACATCTTCAATGGTAATATCCACCATTTTATCTATGTACCGACCATCAATCTTCTTTTCTTTGCCTTTACCGAAACCTTGCGAATAAACTTTGTAGCCATCACCCAATCGCTCTGCAATATCAGCCGCGATTGCTCCATGTAACGGTTTTAATTTAGCTGTACTACGAGATGTGCCACTACTAATAAACTCCTTGAAAGAGGTCAGGATTTTGTCTAGAAATTGCTTGTTTGATAACATATTTTGAAGTCTTTTCATTATTTGCGAGATAATAGTTAATAAATTGTTCTACATCTTTTGAACTATATGTATAATATCCACCACTCTTATATTTTTTAAGTAACTTTACATATTCTATAAACTCATCAGAAGCTATCACATTTTTTATATCCTGCCATATAACATTAATATTAGCAATTACATACAAGCCACTATAAATTCCTTCTCCACTCATTAGCTCTACTAATTTAAGATCATTTTTAGTTCTCACCAATGAGTTTATAGACAACTTTTGACGATATACATCTGATAATGCTTGTGTACGGCCATACAAATACCACCCTGAATATTCTTTTCTACCTTTTAATAAATCATCTTTATGTGCAAGCAGATGGCATTTAACATCTTCATTCTCAAATATCTCATCTTCGGTAAGAGGTTTACCCTTTTCATCATAAGGGAAAAGACATTTGTACCACTTTCCAGTTGAGCCCTTAATTACTCTAATAGTTATCGGTGATTCCGGTACATTATCACCGATAAATACGGCATCAGCAAGTGTTGCAAAGCCATTCTTAACAGAAACATATTTAGGGCTTTTTCTTGTTTTTATATTACGAAGTCGCAAAAGATCTCTCCTTCGGCCCAAATAAAAGCAAGAATCAATATATATATCTTGTAAATCTAAATTTTCAACAAATTCACAGTTTTTGTTCTCACCACAATATGTATAATAGTCAAATGTGCTTTTATTGTATGATTTCTTGAAATGAGAAATCAATGTATATGTTGTTATCTTATCAAATGCTTGATAATGTTCCAAATCAATAAGCGACATTAAACTTTGTGATTTTAAGATGTATCTCCTCATATTATCAGCAGCAAGACTACTTAACCAAGAACTTGGTGTAATATAGCACAACTGGCCATCAGGCTTTAACATATTAAAACCGATTTCAAAGAAAACAAGATATAAATCTGTCATTCCTCCGTTTGCAAACTTATATGACTTCACATTATCGTAAGAAGAATCCAAATTATGAACTCTTACATATGGAGGATTGCCAACGACATAATCCATTTGGGAATTATACATAGATACAGAAAGAGTATCAGCACACATTATATCCCATTTAACGTCACCTATTCCATATTTACATGCTATTTTATCGAGATTGGCTATACACTTTTTTTGTTCTGTCTCATCAATCTCTATACCATGAATATACGTTTGCAGATGATTTGCCAATTCACCAACAGATCCGCTAAAAAACGTGCAATATCTACTCACAATTTCCATTAGAAATGCCCCATCTCCGCAGCTATTATCAATTATATGTTTACCGATAATACCTTCATAAGAATTGTATCCTGTCTTATCTAAGATTAACTCTACAAGAAATTTGGGAGTATATACTCTTCCGTATGTTTTTGATTCGGTCATTCTCCAAATATATATGTAAATATACAAAAGATAATCTGTAAAACAAAAAAGCGAGAAACTTTCGTTTCTCGCTTTCAGTACCCCCTCAGGGGCTCGAACCCTGGACCCCAACATTAAGAGTGTCGTGCTCTACCAACTGAGCTAAAGAGGCATCAATCTTTATTACCTGATTGCGAGTGCAAATATAAGGCACTTTTTTATTCTGTGCAAATTTTTACGCAACTTTTTTTCAAAAAAATCACAAATTAATTAATCGCTATTCCACTCGCCACCGGCCTCGATGTAGATTACAGGGCGTGTTGGTTCGAGCGATTTAAGGCGCAAATAACTCTCATACAGATTAATACCATTTGCTGACTCTGCCGCCATCACATAACCGATAACGCAAGCCTGCCCGCGCGTTGTTCGGTACGTTGTCTCTACCCTATCCAAATATGCCTGCTTCCACTTCGGGTCGTTGGTGGGATTTCCGCCCAAACGGCGCGAGATTCCACTCTGACTGGTATTGATAGGCACCTGTGCAATGACATACATACCCAGCGAATCGCACATTCGATATACATTCTGCGGAACAGCACCCATATCGAAACGCAAAGCGTTATACTTCAACACGCGAGCCGCAATAATATCTTTATCGGTAATCTTCAACGGATCCATATCACGATAAAAGAGTTCTGTCTTGATACCGTTAATAAAGAAGTCGCCATCTTTATTAGACTCGACCGTACGGAAACCGAGCATATGCGATTGATACTCCTGATAACGGCCCTCAATCTGCGTCTTAATATTCAAGCGATATCGCACAGGCATATCGGCACACCAAGTATATACATAAGGTATATTGGTCATAAACTTGATTGTATCCTCGCTACGCATACCCAACGTAATATCCTTATATCCCTTAGTTACAACAGTGGTATCGGGAGCGATAAGCTCATAGTGGATACGAGCCTTCTTGGGGTTGAGCGACTCGGTCTTAACAACCATACCCACCTCAACGGTCGCGTGCTCACTCTTCATATCCACGCGAGTATTATGCACTACATCACGCACACGAATCATCGGTTGCGACATAACATACACCTCACCCACTCGTGGCTCAGGATTCTGTACATAACACTCCATCGTACGACTCCAATGGTTTTTCAACACACGAATCGAGATTGTATTGGTCTCCTTCGATGCTTTGGTGATATTGAATTCTGCGGGAGCATATGCATTTGCAGCATAGCCCACCTTCTTGCCGTTGATAAGCACCTCGTAAGCACCCGAAGCCTCATCAACATAGAGAATCGCCTGACGGCTCAACCACACAAAAGGAATCACATATTTCGATGTAAACACCGTTGCATCGGCCTCCTCCGTACGAGTCCACTTCGTAACAGGGCGCAGGAACTTCGAT
This sequence comes from Alistipes sp., assembly GCA_017465605.1. GTDB lineage: Bacteria > Bacteroidota > Bacteroidia > Bacteroidales > Rikenellaceae > Alistipes. The sequence goes on along the minus strand of JAFTVW010000005.1, from coordinate 26,122 downwards.
GCCACAGCACCCGCACCCAAAGCCTGAGCCTCCTCGGCAGTTGGATATGGTACAGTCTTACTGCGTGGCAGTTCACGGCCCAACGAAACATACTCTGGCGAAGAGTACTCCTGAGCGCAAACTATACCCATCGTGGCTACGGTAAGGGCTATAATAAAGACAATACGTTTCATAAATTACTTATTTTTGCTATATTTGTAAGGCCAAAGTTATAAAAAATTTTATTCATACGATGAATTCTACGCCAAAACTCAACTTCCCACCCATAAATTTGCGGGCCAAACGCGACAACGGCCGAACTTTGGTATTCGACAACGTGCGCTCGATGTATGTTGTATTGACACCCGAAGAGTGGGTACGCAGGCATTTGGTAGAGTTTCTCATCGCTGGTTGTGGCGCACCACTACGCTCGATTGTCGAGGAGTATTCAGTAAACATCAACTCCACTCCTCAACGTGCCGACGTTGTTGTTATGGATTCATCGGCCACGCCTCTGCTTTTGGCTGAATGCAAAGCACCCGAAATAAATTTCGAGGATAAGAAAGTTGTAAGCGAAGTTTTCGCGCAGGCTTCACGATACAATGCCGTAGTTGGGGCTCGTTACATAGTATTGACCAACGGCTTGAAGCACTTTTGCTTCGAGCAAAGGCAATCGGGGTATCTCCCACTCGCATCGTTTCCCAAATTAGGATAAGCTACAACCAATCCCCCATTGTACTTGGCTATATTATACCAATACTTTACATTACGGTATTTACACTCCCACCGAAGGCATACTGCGCTCAATATATTCGCGAAACGCATCACGATAATTTACGCTAACGGGGACATACTCGCCATTATCCAGCATAACACGGCTTCTTGAATACTCCGTAACGTGGCTCAAATTTACTATATACGAGCGATGCACTCGCATAAATTTATCCGAGGGCAAAGCACTCTCCATATTCTTCAAGCGGAATAAAGTGGTGATTGCCGAAGCATTGTTCAGATGCAACCTTACATACTCGCCAACACTCTCGATATATATAATATCGGCATAACGCACCATCGTAACCTTGTAGTCGGCCTTAATCGAGATGCAATCGGTTGCCTCGTTACTACTACTGTTATCCACAACCGAGGACTCCGTAAGAGAATGTTTTTCACGCAGTTTATTCAATTCAAACAGTGATTTAGCCTTCGACACCGCACGCGAGAATTCGTCGAATGAGAACGGTTTGAGCAGATAGTCCACCGCATCAAGGCGAAAACCTTCGATGGCATACTCGGTATAGGCCGTAGTAAAAATCACCATCGGCGGCGACGATAACTCCCTCACGAAATCCACACCATTAAGGTCGGGCATATTGATATCAACAAACATCAAATCAATCTTCTCGCGTTGCAATACCTCTTGTGCAATCACTGCACTACTGCACAGCTCCACAAGTTCCAAATCGGCAACACGTTCTATATAACTCTTAATCTGACGCAAAGCCAACGGCTCATCATCAATCGCCAAACATCTAATCATATTTCAAAGGAATAGTTAGTTCAACACAATAGCTTTCGCTACGACTTTCATCTATTTTTAGTTTGTATTCATCGCCAAACAATAGAGTCAAACGCTTACGGATATTTTCCAGTCCCATTCCGCTCGCTCCCTTGTCGGCCACCTTGACATCGTAACGAGAGTTTTCAACTCGTGCGGTAATAGTGCCTTTATCAAACATAATATCAATATAAACAAACGAAGGCTTATTATAGCTTACTCCGTGCTTAAAGGCATTCTCTACCAGCACAATAAATACCAATGGTGGCACTTTTGCATTCATCGGTATATTTTGTTGCACATTCACCCTTACATCTACATTGTCGGTATAGCGAATACGCATCAACTTGATGTAATTATCAATAAACTCCAAGTCGCGCCGAACATCAATCTCGGGATGTTCAGAGTCGTATAACACGTAACGCATCATCTTCGATAGTTCTATTACAGTCTCCTGCGCAGATGTAGGGTCGATGTCGATAAGTGCGTGGATATTATTGAGCGTATTCATAAAGAAATGGGGATTAATCTGATATTTCAGATAGTCCATCTCGGCTTTCAAGCTCTGACGCTCCAAAGCAATCATCTTCTGCTCGTTTTGTATTGACAAAAACATAGCCTTGATACCAGCGTTTGCACCAATCATAAATAGACCGAGCAGAATATTCCAATACCAAGCCAAATCGGTAAACGAGGCTCGACCCTGAATCACATACATCTCTGTAATGTCGGTTATATTGGTGCCAGCATAGGGAAGATGACGAATACTATCCTTATAATACTCCAACGGATAGAATATTGCAGCCAACATCACGAGCGCGAGTGCAAAAAAAGTAATGACACGTCCTTTTAATAGCAGATGCGGGACAAGTATAGAATTGCTGATTATGAATATTACCAGATATGGAAAAATCTTGCTCCAAGCCGTCAGGATATCAATCAAACTGACGTGCTCCTCCGACATCATCTTAGAGTTAAGTATAGGCACAAGAATCACAAGGGCCCATACCATAAAATAGACCATTCTCTCGCCAACGGCGGGTTTATTTATTGTCGCTTTCATACCAAACAAAGGTAACAAAAATTTACAGAAGTTTATCTTCTTCGACTCATTTATATCAATATCGAGCACGAGTTTACCCAAAAACCACTATATTTGTTGAGTTGATAGCATTTTTGTCGGTAGCAACGCGCCACCTTTGACAAAGGTAGTGAGTTATGCGACCGCGAATGCAAAGTCTCTCGACTAAAAATAAGAAACTATAAAACACTAACTATATGAAACGACTTTTACTACTTTCATTCGCGCTCTTAATGCTTCTTCCTGCCGAGGCAAAACAGAACAAATATCCTCTTATGTTTGCTCATCGTGGCTGTTGGAGCAAGAACGACAAAGGCGAATTTGTAATTCCCGAAAATAGCGTAGCCGCTGTTGCTGCTGCCAAAAGAATGGGATATAGGGGTATTGAGTGCGATGTTCACTACACCAAAGACCGAAAGATGGTTATTCTTCACGATGCCACCCTCAACCGTACGGCACGCAACGCAAAGGATTATTCAAAGCTGGATAAGCCTGTAAAATTGTCCGACCTCACATTCGAGGAGCTGCGCCGAGACTATGTATTAGAGTCTGCCGACCCCACCCTACGAACACCTATTCCCACATTGGAGGAGTTGCTCACAGAGTGTAAAAAACAAGGAATTGCACCGATGCTCCACAGCGCGCTTATGGAATCGTATCACGTTGCACAAGAGATGTTTGGCGACGAATGGATATGTTTTACGGGAGGTGTCGCTCATATGCAGGAGGTGCGCAAATTCTCTAATTGCACAATACTTTTGGCTATAAATAGTGGCACAGCCGAAGATATTATTACCGACCTGAAAAAGATTGGCGGTCATTGCGGTATATCGACAATGAACTACAAACTCTACACTCCCGAATTCTGCAAAGCCCTGACCGATGCCGGCTATGAGGTTCAGGCTTCAATCTTCCCTCGACACGAAACCGTCAAGGCTCAGAAGAGTGGCATTACATACCAACTAACCGATTATTCATTTATGCCCCCCAAAGGCAAGAAACACTCAAAAAAAATCAAGCTATCCAATATCGCTTTTGGCAACTTAGATCACAAGGAGGTTATTATAGCAAGGGAATTCGACCATAGTTGCGAGTATGGAGCAGTGGTTATAGATTTAGAATTTGAGGGGGATATCAAGCTACTTATCAATCGCGAAATTGAGATAAGCCTATCATCGAATGGCAAACCAATCGAATACTGCATCGGCCAACGATTGATTGAGTGCAAGAATCCGACTATTGAATTGTTAAGCCCAAATGGAAAGGCTCAACTTATAAAGATGGAGGCTCGCCTATACGATATGTCAAAATAGTGAGGTCAAATATACAAAAGATAAGGTTGTCGAATTTGCTACGACAACCTTATCTTTTGTATATATTTTGCAGACAAGGCAGATGCCAAAAGAGCCTTGCTATACGCTTTTAATTATTTGTCTTGATACAAGAATCGCTTAATAGAACGCTTCGGTGTCTTTTCAAACTCCGAATCCATCAACTCATAACGGCCAATCTTCTCATACGACGCAACCATTGTATTGAGATTCTTGATATTCTCGGCCATCATCTTATCGACCTCCTCGCGGCTGATATTCTCAGCCTTTGCCTGATCGTAATCGGGAACGATAAGAGCAGTCAAAACACCCTTACGCTCAACGATAAGCGACTCCAATACCAAAGGAAGGTTATTGAGTTTATCCTCTATCTCCTCAGGATAGATATTCTGCCCTGCACCTGTAAGAATCATAGTCTTGCAGCGGCCCTTGATATAGATTGTTCCATCGGGGTCCATAACTCCCATATCGCCCGTATGCAACCAACCGTCCTTATCGATTACGGCAGCCGTAGCCTCTTCGTTCTTATAGTAACCCATCATCACATTCTCGCCATAGACAAGAATCTCGCCCGCAATATTCTGTGGATCCGAAGAGTCAATCTTTGCCTCCATCAAACCGGGCAAGTAACGACCACACGAGCCGCTCTTAAACTCACAAGGAGGAGCAAAGCTGATAAGTGGTGCGCACTCGGTCATTCCATAACCGATGGTGAGTGGGAAATTAATCTTACGCAAGAAAGACTCTGTCTCTTGATTCATAGGAGCACCTCCCACGATAAAGATCTTTGCCTCGCCGCCAAATGACTCCATAAGTTTAGCCTTAATGATTGCATAGAGGGCTGTATTCACAAATGGAATCTTCATTGCGATACTCATTGGACCCTTTTCCAACATTGGCATAATCATTTTACGATATACCTTCTCCAACACCAATGGTACGCTACAAATCATCGTAGGCTTCACGTTCTTCATAGCCTCAACCAAAATCGTTGGAGATGGCATACGACCCAACAATGTTACGTGACCACCCACAACCAACTGAGCCAAGAAGTCAAAAGCACAACCGTAAGCGTGAGCCAAAGGCAGGAACGAGAGTGTACGACCGCGCCTAATCAGATAATGCTCACCTGTCTCGGGATTCTTAATCTGCTTACCGAAGACCATATTACCTGTAAGGTTGTTAACCGAGAGCATAACACCCTTTGATGAGCCAGTTGTACCTGAGGTATAGTTAAGCAAAATCATCTGCTCGTTTGGAACATCTGGATACTTGATATCCTCAATCTTGAAGCCCTCTGGGTACGCCGCTGCATAAGCATCGTTCCAACCCTCAACAGCCTCAGCTGCGGTCACACTACCCTCCTTCTCATAGACGAGTTTCAAATCCTCAACCGTAAATGCAGCCTCCAAAATAGGCATACGGTCAGAATCGTATGTAGGCCAGAAAGTTTGACCTGCAAACAAAACTCGGCTCTCAGAGTGAGTTACAATATTTTCAACATCGGCTGGATTGAAATCTTGAAGAATGGGAACAATCACAATACCACGAGTAATCGTAGCGATATAGATTATACACCAATTGATATTGTTTCTACCAATAAGAGCAACCTTATCACCCTGCTTCAAGCCCATACGGTCGAACAAAATATGCAAACGAGCAATCTGCTCAGCCGCCTCAAAGTAGGTTTTGGTCTCCTTGCTGAAATAATCAGTAAATACTGGCAAGGCGTGATTCTCGCGGAAACTCGCCTCGTACATTTTAATTAAGTTCTCCTGCAACATCAGTAACAGCTATTTAAGTTTTATTTGTGTATTGTGTCTATTGTGTGTATTGTATGTGCAGAATCAAATCTAATATGCTACTTCTTTGAGTCATCATCGGCAGAAGGCTCCTCCTTCTTCTCCTGCGGAGGTATATTCACCTCGTGCTTATGCCATATATAGATTTTCGATTCCGTACCTGCTTTAAGTCTATCAATATTCTTTCTATGCGACCACAACAGCAAAAATGCTATTGCAAAAGCAAAGAGAATAAACGTAAACGATATATCTCCAATACGCGACCACTCCGACGACGAGTAGATAACCACAAACAACGGGAAACAACAGCCCGCAGTCATCGAAGCCAGCGAAACATAGTGCGAAGCCAAGAATACAAGCACCCAAACCGCAAAACACAAAAATACGATTTGCGGATAGATACCTGTTACAGCTCCCACCAGCGTTGCTACACCCTTACCGCCCTTAAAATTGGCGAAAATCGGGAAAATATGCCCAAGCACAGCGGCAAATACTCCCAAAATTTTGAGATTGATAAGCCACGCCTGGCTAATATCGGCATCGTAGCGCATTATGCTAAATAGAGAAACCGCGATAAAGCCCTTGAAAAAGTCGAGTACAAATACAGGAAGTGCGGCACGACGACCCAGCACACGCAACATATTTGTAGTTCCTGCATTCTTACTGCCGTGCTCACGAATATCGATTCCGTAGTATCTTTTACCAATCCAAACTGCACTCGGGATAGAGCCCAAAAGATAGGCAATAATCAACATTGAAAAGACACAGTAGTATGTAATAAAACTCCATTCAGCCATAATATCATAACATTTTTACAACCATAATGCATTGCACCGCAACAAACGCGGACAAACAAGCACCTATAATTTTAGGTATATACAACGTTACAAATATAATAAAAATTTCCGTAAAAACAGAATTTTAACACAACAAATATCCGACAAAGGATAAATTTATGGTCGTAAATTCGGTGCAAAAATCTATTATTCTGTTCAAATATCAAAAATTATGTGGCAATACACCGCTAAGGGTTATAAAATTGGTTCGATTGTGGCTAAACAATGTATTTAGTGGCGAAAAGTACAGGTAAAATGGTAAATTCGGACAACCTAAGCCAAATCAATATCGCGACAAAACAGACACGCAGGCTACACTGAATAAAAATATAGCCAGAATATCTACAACAGCGTCGCACAATATGAACTACATTTCGCAAAAAAACATTAACTTTACCGCAGAAATTTACGATTATGGCAATTAAACAGACATTAGACGAAACAGTAGGCAGCTTGATTTGGTGGCGCGAAATGACAACAATTGTCATCGGGTGCATCATTGTTGCCGTAGGATTTGTATTCTTTATCAATCCATACAACATTGTACCTGGTGGTGTATATGGACTGGGTATTGTACTCCACAACATCTTCCCCTCGATTCAGGTGGGAACATTCGGTTATATGTTCGACATTCCACTCCTCACCATTGCCATACTTCTATTTGGCAAACAATTCGGAGGGCGAACACTCTTTGCTGCGGCTATTACGCCGGGTTTGATGAATATTCTAACTGCGTTGGTCTATCCCACAAAGGAGGCTATGCAATCACTCGACCCATCGCTACTTATGGGCGGTGCGATAGACCTATCGCAACACCTTATGCTTGCCTGTATTTTGGGTGGTACGGTGGTAGGCGCAGGACTTGGCCTTGTGGTACGCTCCAACGCAACAACAGGAGGTACAGATATCGTCGCAATGATTCTCAACAAATATCTCCACATTCAATTCTCGCGTGGAGTTCTGATTGCCGACTCGTGTGTTGTATTGGCTGGTTTGTTGGTTATCGGATTCGGAATTGGTATGGAAGATGGTCAGGCAGGCGGCTGGCTATTGTCGCTATACTCACTCATCTGCATCTTCGTTTCATCACGCGTGATAGACTACGTTATTGATGGAGCATCTTACGACAAGTTGATTTTCATCATTACCAACAAACACAACGAGGAGTTACGTCGATATATCATCAGCGATATGGAGCGTAGCGCAACATACATCAAAGCATCGGGAATGTATAGCAACGACGAGAAGGAGATGATATTTTTGGTTGTTAGCCGCCGAGAGGTCACAAAGATTCAACGTCAAGTACACAAGATAGACCCTACGGCATTCTTCGTGATTACCGATGCCTACGACACCTATGGTGAGGGATTCAAACCCTTCCCAGAAAAAGAGAGCATACTTAACTAAGTCAATTTGAAACAATATGATACAAACCAACGGATTGCGCCCTCTTACGGGTGATGGACGCAAGCTTTTCATCGAGACCTACGGTTGCCAAATGAATGTTGGTGACTCGGAGATTGTGGTTTCGATTATGCAGAACGAGGGCTATATTTATACGGAGACAATTACCGAAGCCGATATTATTTTGATTAACACCTGTTCTATTCGCGACAATGCCGAACAACGCATTTGGGGTCGTCTGACCGAAATGCGCCGCCTGCGCAAAAACAAACCCTCGCTCATTATCGGAATCATAGGCTGTATGGCCGAGCGTCTGAAAGAGCAACTTTTGGAGGGCGAATTGGCTGTTGACATTGTGGCAGGTCCAGACTCCTACCGCGACCTTCCCCGTTTGGTACGTGAGGCAGAATCGGGAGGTAAGGGAGTGAATGTTTTGCTCTCACAAGAGGAGACCTATGCCGAAATAGCCCCCGTAAGGTTAGACAAAAATGGAGTGAGCGCATATATCGCAATTATGCGTGGTTGCAACAATTACTGCTCATATTGCGTTGTTCCCTACACTCGTGGCCGCGAAAGGAGTCGTGAGGCCTCAACTATCATAGCCGAAGCTCGTTCACTCTTCGAGAATGGATACCGCGAAGTGACACTTTTGGGACAAAACGTCAACTCTTACCGCACAGGCGACATTGATTTCCCTGCTTTGTTGAAAGCCGTAGCAGAGATTTCACCTCTGTTGCGTGTAAGATTTGCCACATCGCACCCCAAAGATATGAGCGACCGACTTTTAGAGACTATGGCATCGATGCCAAACATCTGTCGAGCAATACACCTCCCAGCACAATCAGGCTCTACGGCGATGCTTGAAAAGATGAATCGCAAATATACCCGCGAATGGTATCTCGACCGTATCGCCGCCATACGTCGCTATATGCCCGACTGCGCCATCACAACCGACCTCATTGCAGGCTTTACGGGTGAAACGGAAGAAGACCACAAGCAGACTCTATCGCTTATGAAAGAGGTTGGTTATGAGTTTGCCTTTATGTTCAAATATTCGGAGCGTCCGGGTACCTTCGCTCAACGCCACTTGGGCGATGATATTCCCGAAGATGTCAAGACAGCACGACTTACGGAGATTATCAACCTCCAAAACTCACTCTCCGAGCAAAGCAACAAGCGTGACGTGGGGAAGGAGTTTGAGGTATTGGTCGAGGGCACATCAAAGCGTCGCGAGGACCAGCTCTTTGGCCGCACATCGCAAAACAAAGTGGTGGTATTCGACAAAGGCGACCACAAGGTTGGCGACTATGTTCGTTGTCGAATCACAGGTTGTTCTTCGGCCACCCTCTTTGGCGAGGAGATTAAGTAAGGTCTTAATGCCTATAAAACGACAAGTCCGAGAGCCTAAACTCTCGGACTTGTTCTTGGAATAAAGTTGACGCCCTACTTCTTAAACAACATCGGCACAAACTCGGACAAATACATTCGCCAATTACGCCAAGTGTGCCCACCTTCGCTCTCGCGATATTCATAGGGAAAATCTATTTTGTCTAGGTATTTCATATAAGCAATATTGTTCTTGTAGAGGAAATCAGTCTTTCCACAAGCAATCCAATAGAGCTTAAATCCATTATCTCGCTGAGCCGCCAACTGCTGGGCAACCTTCTCGTCGGTTACGTTATTTACCGACGCCGAGAACAGACCCACATAGTCAAACATCTTGGGATAAGAGTATGAGATTCTGAACGAGTGACCGCCACCCATTGACAAACCAGCCACAGCACGACCCGAAGGCTTGTTGATAACGCGATAGTTCGACTCAATATGCTCGATAATATCACCAAACGAATCCACAAAACTTGCATCGTTTTTAGGTTTCATACGCTCTCTACGAGATGGATAAACCAAACCCTCTGCTGTCTCACCCGGAGCTGCCTGCTGCCAAGCGTTACCGTTGGTTATAACCACAATCATTGGCTCACACTTACCCTGAGCGATAAGATTATCCATAATATGCTGGGTACGACCTTGAATAATCCAAGCCTCCTCGTCACCACCAGAACCGTGCAACAGATAGAGTACGGGGTACTTATTCTTGCTCTGCTCGTATCCTGCGGGAGTATAGACCGTAACACGACGGTCAAAACCGAGCGTTGCACTATGATACCACTCACGTTTCAAACTACCGTGTGGCACATCGTGTGCAACATAGTTGTCGCCATAGCCACCGCCCACAATCACGATATTTGCCATCGAAGCAAAATCTCTATTGAAATAGACATTGGCAGGGTCGTTAATCTTCAAACCATCAACCACAAAGCTATAATAGAACAACTCCGAAATAAGCGCTGGCGAGGTCCACTCCCACACGCCCTTATCGCCACGCACCATATCGGCACGAGCTATGGTCTTTCCATCGGGTGTTGTAAAATCGCCCACAATCGACACCTTCTTTGCATCGGGAGCCTCCAAACGGAATGTTACACTTCTATCGCTATTAAGCTGAGGAGATACCACCTTCGATGCTCCCCACAAAGCCTGCTGGGCCGAAACATTAACAGCCATACCCACCAAGGCCATAAAAAGGATAAGGTACTTTTTCATAGTATTGAGTTTTAGAGTTCTACGCTTTAATACATTGGCTCACAAAATCTTCTGCATCAATATCTCCGACAATGCACCGTCGGTTGTAAGTATCCAATCACGACGCTCTCCACACTGCCGATACCCAGCCTTATCGAATAATCTCAGGCTCGGTGTATTGTTTGCCGCAACACTACACCACAGCTGATGTAACATCAACACTTCGCGTGCATAATTCTCAATGCAACGTAGGGCATCGAGCGCGTAACCGCGACGCTGATACTCCGCTGATATTATGATACCCACACCAGCTCGCCTGTTCTGCGGATTAAACTCAAACAAATCCACTGCACCCACTGCTCGACTCTGTCCATCAATTTCGGTCTCAACTACCAACCTCAACTGACGCGTGGCGTAAATATCGTACTGTTGCTCGGCAATTAACGACGAGAGTTGGTGGCGAGAAAAAGGAGCCGTAGCACCATTCACCTGCCATAAATCAACATCATTCTCCCAGCCATACATTACCTCCAAATCGGAGGGTTCCAAGGCACGCAGGCGACAAATAGAGCCTTCAATATTCATCTATGCAACGTCTTAAAGAATATCAATCAGAAGTATCTATTGCACTACAATCCGATAATCTTATTGTGAATAAGCATCGCCACGCCCCACGCGCAAGCATTCTCCGACATCTTCGACTGGCGGAATTTGGTATCCTTATATACAAGATTCAACGAATACTTATTTGTCGAAGCCTTCAATGGCAACATAATATAATCACCTGCTGCGGCCAAATTACCACCCACAATAATTGTTTCGGGGTTGAACGTATTGATAAGGAACGCCACAGCCTTACCCAGCTTTTCACCAACCTCCTCGATAAGCTCAATCGAAAGGTTATCATCGTTCTGCGCCGCTGCAATAATATCGTTGATATGAATCTGCTCGCCTCTATCGTACTTATCACGAAGGATTGTATTTACACCGCTATTTATCAACTTAATAATCTTCTCCTCGATAGCAATACCCGACACCTCTGTCTCCAAACAGCCCTTCTTTCCGCAAGCGCAGATTGTCTCATTATCGAAGAATGGAATGTGACCAAACTCTCCCGCAAAACCATTCTTTCCATAGTAGAGCTTTCCGTCGATTACAATACCGATTGCCACACCACGACCCAAATGCAGATAGATAATATCATTCTCCTCCTTCGAGCGACTGCAATTATACTCAGCATAGCAACGTGCGCGGGTATCGTTTTCGAGCAATACGCGAATCTTCACTCTCTCTTGAATAATATCTCTAAGCGACTCCTCACTCGAAGTGAAATAAGCGTAGCTTCTACCAGTTTCAGGATTTACCCTACCGACAATCGAGACGCCCAATCCGAGAATCTTTGAACGGTCAACACCACAATTCTCCACAAAATCCTCAATATTACTACAAATCTTCTCCAAACATTGCGGGCGATTCTGCAACTCAAAAGAGTTATCAATTACCTCCTTAATAATATTGTTCTGCAAATCGGTAACCACATAAGTCATATTATCACGACCAACGTTTACACCCACAAAATAGATTGCAGAATTAGCCAATCCAAACACATTGGGACGACGGCCTCCCGGAGTCTCCACCTTTCCCAAATCGTTAACGATATTCTCCTCGATAAGTTCTTGAACGAGTTTGGTGATGGTTGGCACACTGATATGCAACTCTTTGGTAAGCTCCGAAAGTGTACACTCCCCATTGACGGCCATATATGCAATTATATTACGCTTGATGGTATTATTCTTATGGGTAATGCCCTTCAACTTATCATTTGGCTCGATATTAAAGAATTCTGTTAGTGACGTCATAACTCTTTCCGTTGATTAAATTTAACACATCATATCACAAATATAAACAGTATTATTGAGAATTCCAATATATATTTTAATTAATTTTACAAAATTTATAAAATAAAATGGGTTGCCCAACAAATTTGATGGACAACCCATATACTTCATAAGTTGTATAACAATAGCTATTTTAAGACCTTCGACACCCGAAAAACCGCAGCATATTTGGCGCAAAAAAGGATTTCGGGGGCAATAGAAACGATAAAAGACCTTGTTAGACAACTTCCTCTGACGGATATTAATCTAACTTATTTGCTAAATTATATATTCGATTTAGACTCCACGCTAACTTCCGCGCTAACCTTCTTAATCATTCCCTGCAATACTGCACCCGGGCCCAACTCCACAAAATTATCGCACCCGTCGGCAATCATATTCTGGGCGATTTGAGTCCAACGTACAGGAGCTGTAAGTTGAGCTATAATATTGGCCTTGATAATCTCAGGGTCGGTCTGAGGCTTTGCATCTACATTCTGATAGATAGGACAAACGGGAGTGTGGAACTCTACCTCTGAGATAGCCTGCTCCAACTCTACACGAGCAGCCTCCATAAGCGGAGAGTGGAAAGCTCCTCCCACAGGAAGACGCAATGCGCGACGCGCACCAGCCTCCTTCAACTTCACACACGCAGCGTCAACGGCATCATTTGCACCAGAGATAACCAATTGACCCGGACAATTATAATTTGCGGCAATCACCACGCCATCAATCTCCTCGCACACCTGCTCGATAGTTGCATCATCAAGACCCAAAATGGCAGCCATACCGCCGGGCTGGCTCTCACAACACTTTTGCATAGCCATAGCACGCTTTGCAACCAATTGCAAACCATCTTCAAACGACAATGCTTCGGAAGCTACCAATGCCGAAAATTCACCCAACGAGTGACCTGCAACAGCATCGGGTTTCACGCCTAACACCTTTGCCAAAATTACTGAATGAAGGAACACCGCAGGCTGAGTGACTTTCGTCTGCTTCAACTCTTCGTCACTACCCTCAAACATCACCTTTGTAATAGGGAAGCCGAGAATCTCATCGGCTTTATCGAACATCGATTTAGCTAATTCGTTATTTTCGTAGAGTTCTTTTCCCATTCCTGAGAACTGAGAACCCTGACCCGGAAAAACATAAGCTTGTTTCATAATTCTACAATTTTTGGTTTAAGAGTCCGCGACAAACTCTCGGTTAAAAAATCCGCTACAAAGATATAATCATTCTTATAATTATACAACCTCGCCAATAGTGCATAGAGGCCAATTAAACCAATTTTGGGGTGAAATAACCTACACGAAAGTAAAAAAGCAATACAAATATTTGAGGAGGCGATTTTTGTGGTTATATTTGTACGATGGATTTCAAACTCGTATCGGAATATGCACCTACGGGCGACCAGCCCGAAGCTATCGCGCAGCTAATAGACTCTATCGAAAGCGGCGCGCGACACAATACGCTTTTGGGTGTAACAGGTTCTGGAAAGACCTTCACGATTGCAAACGTCATTAACCATTTTAACCGACCAACACTTGTGCTCAGCCACAACAAAACTTTGGCAGCACAATTGTATGGCGAGTTCAAAAATTTCTTTCCCGACAATGCCGTTGAGTATTTTGTATCCTATTATGACTACTACCAGCCAGAGGCATATCTCCCCACGACCGACACATACATCGAAAAATACCTCTCGATAAACGATGATATCGAAAAGATGCGACTTAGCACAACCTCTTCATTGTTATCGGGTCGCCGAGATGTTGTTGTTGTTTCGAGTGTATCGTGTTTGTATGGTATTGGCAATCCAGCCGATTTCCACGCCACCTCAATCACCATAAAGGTTGGAGATGTGGTGAGCTACAAACATTTCCTCTATCGCTTGGTCGAAGCCCTATACACCCGTACCGAAATTGAGCTTACACCAGCGACATTCCGAGTTAAGGGCGACACGATAGATATTATGGCCGCATTTGGTGACAACTGCTATCGAATCACATTCTTTGATAACGAGATTGAGTCGATACAGATGATTGACCCCATAAGCGGACAACGATTTGACTCGCTTGATTCGGTCACCATATTCCCCGCAAACCTATTCGTTACCACCAAAGAGCGAATAAATACTGCCGTACAGCAGATTTATCTCGATATGGGTGAGCGAATAAAATTCTTTGAGAGCGAGGGTCGTGCAATCGAAGCCCAACGAATCAAACAACGTGTGGAGTACGACTTGGAGATGATTAAGGAGTTGGGATATTGCCCGGGAATCGAGAACTACTCACGTTACTTCGATGGCCGAGCCGAAGGCACACGCCCATTCTGCCTGCTTGACTACTTCCCCGAAGATTATCTTATCATAATTGACGAGAGTCACGCCACACTCCCACAGGTACACGCTATGTTTGGAGGCGACCGCGCCCGCAAGGAGAATCTCGTGGAGTATGGTTTCCGTCTGCCTGCGGCAAAAGATAATCGACCGCTCAGATTCGAGGAGTTCGAGAGTATGATGGGTACTGCTATCTATGTAAGTGCCACGCCCGCCGATTACGAGCTTATCAAGAGCGAAGGAGTTGTGGTTGAGCAGCTCATTCGTCCGACTGGTCTTGTTGACCCACCTTTGGAGGTACGCATCACACTCAACCAGATAGACGACCTGATTGAAGAGATTGAAAAACGTGTGAAGGTGGAGGATAAAATCATCATCACCACCATCACTAAACGTATGGCCGAGGAGCTATCGAAATATTTTGACCGCGTTGGAATCCGCAACCGATATATCCATTCGGACATTGACACATTGGAGAGGGTACAGATTTTGGAAGATTTGCGTGCCGACCTATTCGATGTGCTGATTGGAGTGAACCTCTTGCGCGAAGGTTTGGATTTGCCCGAAGTTGGCTTGGTGGCTATTCTCGATGCTGACAAGGAGGGATTCCTAAGAAATCTACGCTCCATAACTCAGATTTCAGGTCGTGCAGCTCGCCACTCAAAGGGGCACGTCATACTCTATGCCGACCAATGCACCGACTCAATGCGAATAGCCATTGAGCAGAGCAATCGCCGCCGCGAAAAGCAGATTCGTTACAATATTGAGCACGGAATGATACCTCGTCAGGCCCAAAAGAGCGGCACAGGACAAAGCCTACTGCTCGGTCAATCGGCCAAACCTGATGACATAACAGTCTATCCAATCGCCGAGGAGCATTATATGACTGCCGCAGATGTGGATAAGGAGTATCAGGTAAAAGTAAAATACGAATCAGAAAATATCGACGCATTGATTACCAAAGCGCGCGAAGATATGGAACGGGCTGCCAAATCGCTTGATTTCCTCGCAGCAGCACGCTATCGTGACCGCATGTATGAATTGCAAAAAATCAAAGAGGAGGCCAAATAACATATTTTGATTATTAGCAATTATCTTCCACTTCAAATAATTCTATCTAATAGTTGTATAAATTGTTTTTTATTTATATATTTGCTAAAACTTTAATTTTAGCTATATGAAACAACTATTAACTATTACTTGTACAATGATTAGTGTTTTGGCCACATCTTGCGGCTCAAAGCAGGGAAATGAAGAGGAAAAAATCTTTCATTTCGACACCTCGAATGCCGAGGTTATCGACCTCGACCAAATCAAAGGCACTCCATTAGAGGCCGATTATGAAGGCAAGCCCTACTCAATCGTTGGCGATGTAAACGACATCACTCTCGTTGGTGATAAAATCCTTATTTATACTAACGACTTCTCACCAAACGGAACAAACCTCTTGGTTTACAACGACAAAGGCCAATTTCTCAACCCCATTGGATTTCGAGGTCGCGCTGGCAACGAATATTCGTGGGTAAAAAATTATTGGTTTGAAGGGGAGAATGTTTGCGTTCTTGATTTCAACGCCCGCAAAATCGTAAAGTACACATTAGATGGCCGACACATCGAAACCGTTTCCATCACGGATAAAGAGGCCGTCTTTGGCTCGCTAATTCCATTTGGCGAAGGCTTTATCGGCGAATGTACTTACGTCGGCTCAAATGGTGACTACGCCCCTTCGCCAGCAATCGCCTACTACGATAAGGATTACAACTTCGTAAGCAATATCGGCGACCACACTATTCGTAGCGGTATTGATATGGGGAATCCAATTTCCACCTATGGCAAAATTGCATACTACAAACACACATTGGATAGAAAAATCTATACAATAAATTCAAAATTGGAGAGCAAACACGCCTATACGATAGATTTTGGCGAGATGAATATGCCCGATCTAGCAACATTCAAAGATGAATATGAAGTGGCAAGCAAACTGCGAGATGACAATTGGGCCAAAAGCCACGTTGGAGCAAGCTTTAATTTCAGTTTTACAAAAGATGGATTCTCCTTTACTTATGGCATAGGCAAAGAGTTTAACATCGGAAGTTGCAATACCAAGAGAGGAAAAACACACTGCGTAAAATTCAAGAGCGGGAAACATATTATCATAGCCAAATCGTTTGGCGAAGATATTGTCGTACTTGCCGAAGGTGACGAAAACGCAATACTCTACATATTACGAGGTGCAGCAAAGATTTAACACCAACAAGCGAAACAACTACACTCAATAAAAATAACAAAATCGCGTGTCCAAATCAATTTGATGGACACGCGATTTTATCATATTCCCTCCCCCTACTCTGCTCTATATTTCAACAAAATTGAATCAAGGGGTTTTTCGAGCGTGAGCGTGATACCCTCAGCAAGTTGCTCTCCGCTAAGTGTCTGCTCCTTACCATCATTCTCATTGCGCACCACATAATTTGTTGTGGGGTCAAGTCCGCGCAACTTAACTTCGATATAAGTTTGCTTATTATCCTTGCGACGGAATCCCACAACAATACCACTCTTGTCCGAAGGGCGATTAAGCTGATATGCAAGCCATACATCATCGCCCGTCAAATCACCAAGACCCGTAAGCGGATAGTAATCCTCCATAAAGTATGGGCGCAACACCATATACTCGGCCAACACCTTCTGCATATCGCCTATCGAACCACGCTTCGATGTAAGTTCCCAATTTGTTACCATTGCACTGCTCAAACTTGAACGGAAGTTGTAATTATCTGCACCATAGACTCCCGTACCGTGCAACGGCAAGAAGAAGTTAAGGCCGTAGGTGTGGCACTGATAACCGTTCACCTCGCCATAGCGATAGTCGGTACGCCATAAAGGAATTGAGCGGCTTGTGGTTTCAAGGTCTATACGACGGCCGCCCGATGCACAGTTGTCAATTATCATTTCGGGGAATCGCTTCAACAAATAATCCCAATATGCATACAATCCCTCGACATAACGAATCTCGTGCATACCCTTACGCTCTGGCTCATCGTAGACCTCCCAGAAACGAGCAATAGGCATATTAAAGTCCTGACGATAGTAATCGATCCCATTCTCCTCAATCATATCGCCAATATATTTGCATAGCCACTCGTTGGCCTCCTTGTTTCCTAAATCGAAAAGATAATTATTCTTGTCGGCATCAACCTTCAACAACCATTCGGGGTGCTCCTTGCGGAATTGAGTACCCTCATAAGCTCGTTCAGGCTCAAACCACACCATAAACTTTGCACCCACCTTGTGCGCAGCATCAGACAAAGGTTTCAAACCATTCGGGAAACGTGTTTTATCTACTCGCCAATTACCGGCATTTGTCCACCACGAGCCACCACTGAAATCTGGGCCTCCGCAACCCTCATACCAGCCAGCGTCTAACCAAAATACTTCGGGTACAATTCCAAACTGCTTGTGACGATTGATAAGTGCAACAGCAAACTCCTCGGTCAAACAGCTATACTCATTGCAAGGTGCAGGATCTCCCCAATCGAAACCTCCACACAACGGAGCGTGAGCATACTCGTTATCAACCTTGCGTGTGTGGTGAGACAAGATAAATCGGCGGAAAAGATTGTTGCCAGTCATATAATCATCACCCTCCCAAAAGAGCATCGCAACAAGTGGCGTACGGATACTCTCATTAGGATAGAGATGCAAATCCATAGTTTTCATTCCCGATGCAAGATTTACGCCCTGTTTTTCAACCAATGCAATATCCGCAAACCAAGTTCCTGTCCAGCCAATACCCACAACTGCACCTCGCTTGTCGGGAGTTATGATATTGAAGAATGGATATGCTGAAATATCAGATGGACGACCATTCTTAGGTGACATTTTCAAAGGCTCAGTCTCGGTAAGCGTGCTATATAAAGGCCGAAAATCGGCTCTCGATGCACTACAACCTGCCGAATGCAAAACATCAAAATTGCCCTCTGCGACGCTACGCATCGTAAAGTCGGTCACCTTCACATCACGAATCTGCTTGGTGTTTACGGTTGATGTATTTGTAAAATGCAATACCCACTCTACTGCTCCAAACTGCGGAAATCCTTTCACATCACACTTCACCTGCAAACCCGATTGCGGATCAAGATACGTTACAGTGTATGCCATAACACCCTCCTGCTCCAACTCCTCGCGAGTAATCGAGTGCTTCCACTTGCGGATAAATTCAGCCGAAGGCTTCCCATCATAGACAAACGAGAATGGAGGCACCTTACCTCGCGCAAAAGTTGAAGTTATCCACTTTCCTACATCGGTCGGAACAGCAATCTTCTGCGTTGCCTGCGCAAGAGCGTCATTCGGCATCAGCATAAACGCTGCTGCCAGACACACCACCAGGCGCAAGACTCTTTTCAAATTGGGTTTCATAGTTTTATTATTTTGTTTTTTTATCGTTACTTAATCAATCCCGCTGCCGCATCGGGGTTCTCTTTAAGCCAGCGACGATACAACTCGAAGAATGTAGGCGCATCGAGCAGTTCGATACGTGGTTCAAGTTCGTTGATTTTAGCCATCACCTCCTTGTGCCAGGTTGGGCTCTTCAAAATATCACGATACCAAGCAAATGGCGTTGGGTTGCGACTCATCATATCCCACACTATAAACTCCGCATTCTTCTCTGGAGTCTGCACCAAATCATCACCCGCACGCAACACAGGCATATTACCGAACAGACG
This sequence comes from Alistipes sp., assembly GCA_017465605.1. Lineage (GTDB taxonomy): Bacteria > Bacteroidota > Bacteroidia > Bacteroidales > Rikenellaceae > Alistipes. The sequence continues at coordinate 6,606 of JAFTVW010000005.1, read as the reverse complement.
TGTACGAGGAGTCTTCTGAGGCACAATACCATCGGGGCTAAACGAAGCATAACAAGCCAAACCCTTCTCATTCAAACCTGGAGCAAAGCCATCAATCACAAAACCTGTAATTGTCAAGCCCCACTTCTCATACATAGGCTTGCAGTGAGCTGCCCAGGCATCCAAACCACAAGGGAGTCCCGACTCTCGTGGTTCTTGTAACATACCTGGCATAAGATATCCCGCGCCATTATCAGCAGCCGCAAAATAGTCGTTCGCCGATGCAGTCTTGCGTACATAATCCAAGACCATTGGAGCTCGTCGCGCCAACACAGGACTGATACACCACATCAGTGGCAAATCGCCCCTACCCTCATCGTTCCACAATCTGGGCAACACCGACGTAACCCACGAAGAGGCATCGTAATCACCCACATAGAAAATCATAAATTTTCTATCGCCAATTATTACCTTGCCATTCTCATCGAGATACCCTCGCTGCTTGAGTTCCTCTTCGCTTACCCACTTCTGTGGATAGCTCTGCTCCAGCGGGAAGTGCTGCCAAAAAGATGCGTTAGCCATAGCTCCATAACCAATCGCATCGGCATCCTTGAAAGCATTGTATACACTTATGATTCGACTAAACTCCCACTCAGTTGCCACCGGCGCATGGCTACCGCCCACTCTTGTCGTATATTTATATGCCCACGCTGGGAAGCCGCCAATATGACAGAATTTCTGACCCTTATTGATACGATATGCTTCGGCGAGCATCTTCTTCAACGTAACCAAATCCTGACCAGCCTTCTGTGTAGGCTCATCGGTTGCAGGCTCATCGCTCCAAGGAGACAGATCAAAGAAAAAGGCACCTTTGCTTACAAAGAAATCGTGATTGGTAAGGCAATGGGCATTCATCACGCTACAACCAGCGTGGTCTCGCCAATACTGATCTAGATAGTATCCTGCATACTCAGCATTACAACGATTTGAATCCATATAGTTGTGGATATACCACTCATATGCATCGTTCTTTGCCGAGCCTGTACTCTTTTTGTCGGTCTGAGGGATAATACCCTCGCCTGTAAACATCGATGAGCCATCTTTGTTTACAAGCCACACCTTAACTTTCAATTCTGGGCCATTCAGAATCAATCGACTATACAAACTCTCAGGCGAGGTATCATATCGCACCGCAATTAGATTTTCCACACCTGCCACAGCCGATGCCACACACGATGTAGATGCAACATTCGAATCGTAGACTACAGCACCATTGATGTAATCTTTATAATCCTCCACCAATTTCACAACATCGTTGTACACAACTGTATCACGTTCCGAGAGCCAACGCCCCTCCTCGCGATAATAGTTCCACCAAAAACGGTCCACCTCCAACTTATCGGCAACCACATACTCGATATAAATTTGTGGCGATTCACGGTTTACAATACCCTGCAACGTTGCCGTCGTATGCAACATATCCCACATATGAGGAAGATGCTCCTTATTCTTTGAATTATACTTTCTCAGATGTGTAAAATCCACATAAGCCACAGGATTGTCACCTTTGTCACACGATGGCAAAACAAACACCAAAGCCAAAACCAAACACAATATCGGCCTCAAATAAAATTTCAAATAACTCTTCATAGTTTTATATGTTTTCTTTCACATCAACAAGATTCCTATCTGCGAATTATATGGCCGCCCATATCGGGCCAAGTGTTATAGAAATCTTCAATGTATTTCATTTCGGCATCGGTGCAGCCAACCATCAACTTCATTTCAGCATCACGCTTGTCGAGGTCAACGGTACAGATAATAGCAGTTAGACGTTGTTCGGGGTCAGAGCCAAGCCATACGTCTAAACCCTCTCCATCGGTAGAAGTGGTTGCATCAAGGTAGCCGTAATCAATCTGATACACGATTTCGGGGAAACGAGGGTGGCGCGAACCTTTGGGGCGATCAATTACAATTTTTGATGTTGCGAGTAATTCATCTAATCGCTGCCAAAATATTTTACCGTTATTGCTCATCATCATTGTCGTTTTGTCGTTCAATAAATTTCTCACTCTCGCTTATGTCACACTCATCAATAAGACGTTGAGATTGGCGGCGCGATGTGGGAAGTCCGAGTTTGCGTAGGCGTTCTCCGGTGCGGACGATATTGTTGTTACCTGTATAGAGGCGTTTGTATGCCTCGTCGTATTTTGCACGAGCTTGGTCGATACCGGCTCCAACTCCTTCAAGAGCCGAAGTAAAAGCAACTAACTGCTCATATAACGCAACGCCATATTTAATGATATTCTCTTGATTCTTGTTTTGGTCATCGCGACGCCACAAATCATCGACAATTTTCAAGAGAGCAAAGAGGTTTGTAGGCGATGAAATGATTACCTTCTTGTCGTAGGCGTCTTTCCATATTGTGTGGTCCTCTTGGAGTGCTTGCAAAAATGCTGGCTCGTTGGGAACAAACATAATAACAAAATCGGGAGATTGAACCAATTGCTGATAGCGTTTGCTACTCAACTCCTTTATATGTTGACGGATTGATGCAATATGTGCCGCCAATGCAGTTTTGCGCTCCAACTCTGTCTCGGCCTTTGAGGAGTTAACATAAGCGGTGAGCGACACCTTTGAATCGATGATTATCTGCTTGTTGTTAGGCAGATTCAACACAACGTCGGGGCGTAAATTATTACCCTGCTCATCTTTGATATTGTATTGAGTTTGGTAATGCACACCACGAATAAGATTCGAGCTGTCGAGTATTGTTTCGAGTATCACTTCACCCCAATCACCCTGAACTTTCGAGTTACCTTTGAGTGCGTTGGTTAAATTGGTGGTCTCTGTCGTGATTTGAGCATTGAGTTCCATAAGGCGTTTTAGCTCGTTTTTAAGCTCTCCACTCTGCTCGGTTTGACGGCTATAAATACTCTCTACACGCTCACGAAATTCGCGAATATTATCCTTGAATGGTTTGAGAATAACATCGATAGATTCTTGATTCTCCTGCTTGAAACGACGACTCTGCTCACCCAAGACATCTCCTGCCAAATTGCGGAATTCCTCGCGCAAACTCTTCTCCATATCTTGCTGAGAGCGCACTCTATCGTCAATCGAGCGACGCTCGGCCTCTAATTCTGTCTCAACTTTAATACGGGCTATTTTCTCCTCTTGCAGAGCAGCTTGCGTCGCCTTGTGTGCCGAAATTTCAGCCTGAATATTTGCAGTAGCAAGTTGTAGCTGCTGCTCGCTCTGCTGATTCTGCTCGATAAGCTGAGCGATTTTTCGACGTTGGATAATGTGTATGGTCACAAAAATCGTAAGAACGATTGCAAGTGTGACAACTAGAAGTATGATATAAATAGGTAGTGCCATATTGTAACAGGTTTATACATTATAAAACAAAGATAAGGATTTCCGATAAAATAAGCTATATTTGTGTATAAACATTTTTAAGTAAAATATGAAGAGATTTTTCTTATATTCAGTATTGCTGAGTGTAGTGTCAATTTTTTCTTTTACTGCTTGTAGTGATGGTAATAATGCCCCGATTGCGTATGTAGATTTTTCTAATATACGGAATATTCACCACAAAATAAAGAGCATATTACCGAGATGTGGGATTTGCTTCATACTACCTCCACTCTACAAGGTATTGTGAATCGCAAATCGCCACAAATCTATATCAACTATGTGCATACACCCGAATTGGAAGCCGATAAATTCTAGTGGGATTATTATCGCCAAGATGGCCGTTGGCTGTCGGGTTGCTACACTATGGTTATACCCTAACGCCGCAGACGGAAAAATTGAGTAAAATTTAGTAAAATCTAATAGCGTATTATAATAACAATCTAATTACATTGCCGCCCACATTTTTTTTTAACTTAAACTTTATAAACTATGAAGAAAAAACAAAACTACATTCCTCCCGAAATTGAGATTGTGGAGGTCGCGATTGAAAAAGGATTTGCAACAAGCCCAAATGCACCAATATCTGAATGGGGTAGTGATAATTTCTAATCTAAAAAAGCAAATCTAACTTGAAGCTATTGTTCAATAGCTTATTTCTCAAATTAATCACTAAATTTTCAACAAAATTATGACTGCAAAATTTATTCGGACATTTATAGTCCTATCATCGGTTGTACTCAATCTTTCCTGCGAAAAACAGCAAGAGTACAACGAACAATCAACCCTCAAAGGTCTAACAATCAAAGCAACAGCCGACGCATCTTCTCGAACAACTTTTGATGGAGAAAGTTCTAAATGGAGCATAGATGACAAACTAAATATTTATATATCGGGGGGGGGTATCTCGGCACCTCAAACCAAAATATTCACAATAACCAATGCTGAACAAGGAATATTTACCAACGATGAGGTAGAAATCACCTCTGATACTGAATATAAATTCCACGCGATATATCCCGCTACGAATATTGACAGCGAGACTCAAAGCGCAAGTGTCGAAATCGGAGCAGCATCGCAAACTCAAAATGATACAGCTCCCGCTGCACATATCGCGGCCTTAGACCCGCTCTATGGTTGCGCGACTGCAACACCCGAAGCTGTTTCGATTAATATGAACCACACTGCCGTTGCATTAAAACTCGACTTGCAAAACGACACTGGCAATAACATTACAATTAAAAAGTTGCTCGTCACAGCTCCAACGGGTGTCGCAATAGCTGGTACGCATACAGTAAACACCGAAACGGGGACTATTACACCATCAAACGAAAACGGAGCAACCAGCCGCACTATCGAACTAACGCTAAACCCCGCTGTCACTATTGCAAACGAAGGAAAACATACCGTATGGATAGCCACTGCGCCATTCACAATCGAACAAGGCGGCTCGCTACTCTTCACCGCAATCGACACCAGCGGCAACGAGTACGATGTAATCAGGAGTTTTGTAAATGGACATCAATTCAAATCAGGCTCTATATCCTCTACAACACTTAACATTACAGAGCAAGCAACTTCTAAACAAAATAAAGATGTTACGCTAAATTTTATAACTACAGGTAATTTTGACAATCAGGCAACTGATATGAATAATACGGTAAACAAACTGATATATCAAGATGGAGTATATATATCGTTTATTAATACCACCAAAGGGTGCTACACTAACAATAATGGCTTAGCATTAAACTCTATGAAAAATGGAGGTGAAGCCACAATCACAATTCCTCAATTGTCTGGGTACAAAATTAGAGGTGTAATTTTTAATAACCTAAAGGATAATTACGTAACCAAAGCTGAACTATACAATAGCAATGATAAAAATAATGCTTGTCAAATTCAAAACAAAGGTAATCAAGGAGACTTCTCACCAAATTTAACAGGAATGCAAGTAAGATTTGACAACATAGTAGGAATACAAAATGACTCCCAATATTTTTTCAAAATATATGGCGGTGCATCTGGTAATTATATTATTTGCTCAATTGTAATAACGTACCAACGTATAAAATAAAGAAAAATCAACAAGATAATAAACGGGAAAGCTGCAAACCTCGCCGAGCTTCAGGCGAGGTTTGCTTTTTATCTCTATAAGGAATGTTATAAGTATGGATAAGAAGTCAATAGACGTGTAAGATAATATCGCAATATATAGGAATAAACATCTCCTCTTCAAGAGAAGACCGAACTTCGATCTCTCAATTTTTCTATTTACAGAGAAATTATAGGAGCGTAAAATCTGAAATTAGCGAAGATAGTACCGACATTTATAGTCCCCCTTTGTCAAAGGGGGATTTGGGGGAATGTAAATATAGTCGGCGGAACGCCGATGCTAACAAGGTAAACTCAGCTTAACTTGCCGAGGATTGCCTATGGCAATCTATTTCTCGGCTTCGGTTGGCTGCACCTCGGCATAACATATAGTCTGTTCTGCACTCGGCTTGCACAACCGTCCTCTGTTACACAGAGCTGTTAAGCGCACTAACAACTGCAACTACGACATATATAGAAAGGATAGTATATAGCCACCTCTTCAAAAGAAGACCTCATTTTCGATCTCTCAATTTTTCTATTTTCAGAGGAATTATGGAATGCCGTAACGAAGAAAGGCGATTGGGATAGTACTCTGTGTACAGCCAAATTGCCCTATATATTACCCAATAACGTATAAATACCCTAATTTATAGCCTCCCTTATCAAAGGGAGGTTGGAGGGATTATAAATATAATCGGCGGAACGCCTCTTCAAGCGAGTTGAGATTTTCCGACTCAGCAATACGCTCTAACAAAACACAAGTCCTCCCTCACAGGAGGGAGGATTTAGGAGGGTGGGTAACATAAAAGTCGCGGCATAAGCCGCCGATTCAAGCCAATGGTAATCTATAATCAATATAAAGCCATTGATTGGCACCACCATTTATAGCCTCCCTTATCAAAGGGAGGTTGGAGGGATTATAAATATAAGTGGCGGAACGCCTCTTCAAGCGAGTTGAGATATTCCGACTCGGGGGTAAATGAAACTCACACCCTCGTCACCCCTGAAACAATCCATAACTCCGAAATGCATACAAAGAAAAAGCCGAGTCGGAATAATCCAACTCGGCTTGAAGAGGCGGCTACCTACTCTCCCACCTAAATAGGCAGTACC
>JAFTVW010000004.1 GCA_017465605.1 Alistipes sp. | reverse complement strand
ACTTTTTAGCCGTAAAAAGTGGAGCAAAAAGCGGCGCAATGATAAATTTTAGGGGTCAGCCAATAAAATTTCCTAAAACAGATGCTTCGCACTTTTGAAGCAATCAAAAGGTCTCTGTTTTTTAACGGAAATTTCACCGCCTGCCCTGTTTCCTAAAATTCATCGGTGCGTTTTTATTTTTTTATATGTACGTCATTCCTCATTTTTACATCAAACAACCTTCGGTGATAGTGTCAGGGTATATGTAAAAATGTAGGAATCTACCGCTTAATTACGGCCTTGTAGTGTGCGACAACAAAAAACTCTCCCTCTAAGTTAGAGTGAGCACCCGAAGGGGAGGGTGTGTGTCTTTGTCGCAAAGTCACTTTTTGCAACGCACATCTTATAAGGTAGATTCCTACATTTTTGTATGTAAGATAGTTGCATCACCTATCCTCTCCAATACAAAAATGTCAGAATGACGTGTTTATTTTCTTTCAATTCAAAGAACTTACCTTGCCTCAAAGTAAATCATAAAAAGGTTTTCAAAACCTAATTTTGAATTTTGCATTTTGCATTTTGAATTCCCTTTGGCTTGGTATTTGAAAAAATATCACCCTGGAAATAAAAAAAAGTGTGTACGATTTTGTCATTCCACAATTTTATGCGTAACTTTGTGCGCAACTAAAACCCACGTACAATATGTCATTTGTAGATGAAAGGGTACAGTCGACCGGTTTGACCTTCGACGATGTGTTGCTCGTACCCGCTTACTCAGAAGTCCTTCCGCGCACAGTCTCTACTGAGACCCGTTTTTCGCGCAATATCAAGTTGAACATTCCCATTGTGTCGGCCGCTATGGATACCGTAACGGAGGCTCCATTGGCTATTGCATTGGCCCGAGAGGGTGGAATTGGCGTTATTCACAAGAATATGTCTATCGCCGAGCAGGCTGCTCACGTGCGTCGTGTGAAGCGTGCTGAGAGTGGTATGATTTATGACCCAATCACCATCACTAAGGAGCAGACCGTTGGCGATGCATTGAAGCTAATGCACGATAACAAGATTGGCGGTATTCCCGTTGTTGATGATAACAATATGCTAATTGGTATTGTTACCAACCGTGATTTGCGTTTCCAGCGCGATATGGATCGTCAGATTGGCGAGGTGATGACCAAAGAGAATATCATCACTACCCACTCTACCGAGTTGGAGAAGGCTTCGGAGATTTTGTTGGCAAATAAAATCGAGAAGTTGCCCGTGGTTGACGATAACGGCAAACTCATCGGTTTGATTACATACAAGGATATCACCAAAATCAAGGATCACCCCAACGCTTGCAAGGATTCGAAGGGTCGTTTGCGCGTGGCAGCAGGTGTGGGTATCACTCCCGACGTGTTGGACCGCGTGAAGGCATTGGTTGCCGAGAGTGTTGATGCTATCGTGCTTGATTCGGCTCACGGCCACTCAAAGAACATCATTACAACACTTAAAAATGTGAAGTCTCACTTCCCTGAGTTGGACGTTGTGGTTGGTAATATCGCAACTGCCGAGGCAGCCAAGATGTTGGTTGAGGCGGGTGCCGACGGTGTGAAGGTTGGTATCGGTCCGGGTTCTATCTGCACCACTCGTATTATCGCAGGTGTGGGTGTTCCACAGCTCACAGCCATCTACGACTGCGCCAGCGCAGTGAAGGGTAGCGGTATCCCAGTTATCGCCGATGGAGGTTTGCGTTATTCGGGCGACTGCGTGAAGGCATTGGCTGCTGGTGGCGATTGCGTGATGGTGGGCTCGATGTTTGCAGGTACAGAGGAGTCTCCTGGCGAGACAATTATATATAATGGCCGTAAGTTTAAGACTTATCGTGGTATGGGTTCGATTGACGCTATGAAGGCAGGTTCGAGCGACCGCTACTTCCAGGGTGGCGAGAAGAACGATATGAAGCTTGTTCCAGAGGGTATCGTTGGTCGCGTACCGTTCAAGGGCTCACTCAGCGAGACAGTCTATCAGTTGGTGGGAGGTATCCGCGCAGGTATGGGTTACTGCGGTGCTGCCAATATCGCCACATTGCAGAAGGCCAAGTTCGTGCGTATCACGTCGAATGGTGTGGTTGAGAATCACCCCCACGATATCACAATTACTCGTGAGACTCCGAACTACACTCGCGGTGAATAAAGTTAGGGCTCGCCACGCTATTATGCGGCGAGCCTTTTTAGTTCAATAATAGAATTTAGAATTCAAAATTATACAAGAACAATGAAGCAGGATATGATTGTTATTTTGGACTTGGGTAGCCACGAGAATACAGTGGTAGCCCGTGCCATTCGTGCGTTGGGTGTGTATAGCGAGATTTACCCCCACGACATTACAGCTGAGGAGTTGAAGGCATTGCCCGGTGTGAAAGGTGTGATTATCAACGGTGGCCCCAACAATGTGATTGATGGCGAGGCTATCGACGTTTGCCCCGAGATTTATGAGGCTGGTCTGCCTATCATCGCTGCTGGCCACGATAAGGCCAAGTGTGAGGTTAAGCTCGCGCAGTTTACCAACGATGAGGAGGCTATCAAGGCCGCCGTTAAGTCGTTTGTATTTGACGTGTGCAAGGCCGAGGCCAATTGGAATATGAAGAACTTTATTGCCGATCAGGTGGAGCTTGTACGCCGTCAGGTGGGCGATAAGAAGGTGCTTTTGGCATTGTCGGGCGGTGTGGATTCATCGGTTGTTGCAGCTCTGTTGTTGAAGGCTATCGGCGACAACTTGGTGTGTGTGCACGTTAATCACGGCTTGATGCGTAAGGGCGAGTCGGAGGCCGTTGTTGAGGTCTTTGGCAAGCAGTTGTGCGCTAACTTGGTATATGTAGATGCTACGGAGCGTTTCCTTACGAAGTTGGAGGGTGTTGAGGATCCAGAGCAGAAGCGTAAGATTATCGGTGGTGAGTTTATCCGCGTGTTTGAGGAGGAGGCTCGCAAGTTGGACGGCATCGACTTCTTGGGTCAGGGTACAATCTATCCCGATATCGTTGAGAGTGGTACAAAGACAGCAAAGATGGTGAAGTCGCACCACAACGTGGGTGGTCTGCCCGAGGATATGCAGTTCGGATTGGTGGAGCCTTTGAAGCAACTCTTCAAGGACGAGGTGCGTGCTTGCGGTGTTGAGCTTGGCTTGCCATACGAGATGGTTTACCGTCAGCCATTCCCCGGCCCGGGCTTGGGAGTTCGTTGTTTGGGCGCAATCACTCGTGACCGCTTGGAGGCTGTGCGCGAGTCAGATGCTATCCTTCGCGAGGAGTTTGCAAAGGCAGGCTTGGATAAGAAGGTTTGGCAGTACTTTACCATAGTGCCCGACTTCAAGAGTGTGGGTGTGCGCAACAACGCTCGCTCGTACGATTGGCCTGTGATTATCCGCGCCGTGAATACTATCGACGCTATGACCGCTTCTATTGAGCATATCGACTGGGAGATTTTGGACCGTATCACAAAGCGTATCTTGGACGAAGTTCCAACCGTTAACCGCGTATGCTACGATATGTCGCCCAAACCATCGGCTACAATCGAGTGGGAGTAACAGAAATTCAAAATTAAAAGCCGTCTAACAAGGCTCTTTTGGCGTTACTCTCGCCCTTAAATCCTCACATACGCAGAGTATGCTGCGGTTTTTCGGGCTTCGAGGGCCTAAAAATAGCTCTTGTTATACAACTTTTAGCATAGAGGAGTTATCCGACAATTGTGTTGGGTGACTCCTTTTTTTTGTATTTGCTGGCGGGATTATTGATTATTCGATTTGCATTATTCATTTTGAATAATTATATTTGCATAAAATTATTGTATTATGGCAAGAGTAAACAATCCCTTTGTAGTTACGGGAAAGATTGAGGCAGAATATTTCTGTGACCGAGTTGCGGAATCGGCAAGAGTGATAAAGACAATCACCAATGGCAATAACCTTGTCATCATCTCGCCCCGTCGTATGGGTAAGACAGGACTTATTCAGTTTTGTTACGACAAGCCGCAGATTGCCGAAGAGTATTACACGTTCTTTATTGACATTCTCCACACTACAAGCCTCAGAGAGTTTACCTATCTGCTTGGGCGTACGATTTACGATACATTGTTACCCCGCAGTCGCAAGATGGCATCGTTATTTATCCAGACCATAAGGTCCATAAATGGCAAGTTTGGATTTGACCCTATAACCAATATGCCAACATTTAATGTAGAGTTGGGAGATATTGAGCGACCCGAATATACTCTTGATGAGATATTCCATTACCTCGCCGAGGCTGATAAGCCTTGCATCGTAGCCATTGACGAGTTCCAGCAGATAGCTAAATATCCCGAAAAGAATATTGAGGCATTGTTGCGTACCCATATTCAGAAACTTGGCAACTGCAATTTTATATTTGCGGGTAGCGAGCGACATATGATGCAGGAGATGTTTACATCGTCGGCACGTCCTTTCTATAATAGTGCCGATTTGTTGGAGTTGAGGGCTATCGCTCCCGAAATATATATTCCGTTTGTGTGTGGACATTTTGAGAAGCGAAATCGCTACATTGCACCTGAAAATGTGGAGTGGGTGTATAATCTCTTCAAGGGGCACACTTACTATATCCAGCGAACATTCAATGAGGCTTTTGCCGACACATCGGAGGGTGAGGTGTGTACACGAGAGATTATCGAGGGTGCTATTGAAAATATGGTGGCATATAACGACACTATCTTCCGAGAGATTTTATCGAATATCCCTGAGAAGCAAAAAGCTCTACTCTACGCCATTGCCAAAGACGATGAGGCGAGAGGCATAACTTCGGCAGAGTTTATCAAACGCCACAGCCTACCATCGGCAAGCTCGGTGCAAGCGGCATCAAAGAAACTGCTTGAAAAAGATTATATCACAGAGATAAATAAGGTTTATTCCCTAACGGATAAACTTTTTGCAATGTGGATTAGCAAGGTTTGCAGATAAATCTCAGCAATCTTAACGCCATTTTTTGATACCAGATGGAGTGGCGATTTGATAGATAGTCAGATAATTAAAGCGACTTCGGCAGACCGCCGAGGTCGCTTTTTTCTTTTAGGTTGATGAGCTGCGGCGAGAGGGCGAAAAATAATTTTGAATTTTGAATTCTGCATTTTGAATTATATGTATCTTTGTAGCTATGGAATCGAAGATACTACAAGGACTCAATCGGGCGCAGTATGATGCCGTTGTCAATTACCAAAATCCCTCGCTTATTATTGCGGGTGCGGGTTCGGGAAAGACGCGTGTGTTGACTTCGCGCATAGCATATATGTTGGAGCAGGGTGTGAAACCCTATAATATTTTGGCTCTGACCTTTACCAACAAAGCTGCCTCGCAGATGCGCGAGCGTATCGAGCAGATGGTCGAGGGGTCGGCCAGTCGTTATATCTGTATGGGAACTTTCCACTCGGTCTTTTCACGCATATTGCGCGAGAATGCCGAGCGCATAGGCTATACCCAGAGCTACACAATCTACGAGCCGTCGGATTGCAAGAATCTCATCAAGTCAATCTGCAAGGAGCTCAATTTGGCCGACGACAAATACAAGCCCAACAAGATTCTTTCGCGCATATCGTTTGCCAAGAACTGCTTGATAACTCCCGCAGCCTATGCTGCCAATGCGTCGTATGCCGCCGAGGATAGGCAGATGCAGATTCCCCGCTTTGGCGAGGTTTACGACCTCTACTGCCGCCGTTGCAAGCAGAACGGAGCGATGGATTTCGACGATTTGTTGTTGCAGACCAACATTCTGCTTCGTGATTGTCCCGATGTGCTGGCCAAGTATCAGGAGCGATTCCAATATATCTTGGTCGATGAGTATCAGGATACCAACTATGCGCAGTATATCATCATTCGCCGCCTCTCGCAGTTGCACGGCCGAGTGTGCGTGGTTGGCGACGATGCGCAGAGTATCTACTCGTTCCGAGGTGCAAAGATTGAAAATATCCTCTCGTTCCGCAACGACTACCCCTCGGCCGAGGTCTTTAAGTTGGAGCAGAACTACCGCTCGACCCGAACAATCGTAAATGCAGCCAACTCGGTCATCGAGCATAACTCGCGCCGTATGAAGAAGGTCTGCTTCTCGGAGGGCGATGCTGGCGAGAAGATTCGTGTGGTGAAGAGCTACACCGACCGAGAGGAGGGCGATATGGTGGCTCAGGCTATCCGCGACCGCCTGCGTGAAACGGGCGATGGCTGGAACGAAGTGGTGGTGCTCTACCGCACCAACAACCAGTCGGCTGTGATGGAGTCGGCCCTGCGTAAGCGTGCCATTCCGTATCGCATCTACAAGGGAAGCTCGTTCTACGACCACAAGGAGATTAAAGATATATTGGCCTACATTCGTTTGGTTATCAACCCCAAAGATGATGAGGCTTTCAAGCGTGTGGTGAACTATCCCGCACGAGGAATTGGTGATACTACGGTGGGCCGTATCGAGGAGTTGTCGCGTCAGCGAGCCTGCTCGATGTGGGAGGCTGTCGATACGCTGGTGGCCGAGGCTGCTACGTTGGGTGATGCTATGCAGCGCACCATTGCCCGCAAGGTTACCGAGTTTGTGAACCTGATTCGCTCGCTCGGTGAGGCACGCCGCGAGAGAGCGCTGTACGATTTCGGTTTGGAGTTGGCATCGCGCACGGGTATTTTGGCTCTCTATCGTCAGGAGAACACCCCCGAGTCGGCCAGCGCGATTGATAATATCGAGGAGTTGCTGAACTCGATGCAGTTGTTCCGAGAGCAGCGCGAGGCCGAGATTCGCAACGGTGAGCGTGAGGAGAGTGAGCAGCCAACTGTCGAGGAGTGGTTGCAGAGCATTATGCTCCTTACGGATATGGACAACGAGTCGGAGGAGGAGGGCGAGAAGGTGACGCTGATGACCGTTCACTCGGCTAAGGGCTTGGAGTATAAATATGTCTATATAGTTGGTTGTGAGGAAAATCTGTTCCCCTCGCAGCGAGCTATGGAGACTCCCGATGGTTTGGAGGAGGAGCGTCGTCTGTTCTATGTGGCCTTGACGCGAGCCAAACAGGAGGCTATGCTCTCGTACTGCGAGATGCGCTTCAAGTGGGGTAATATGGAGTTCTCATCGCCGAGCCGATTCCTGAAAGAGATTGACGAGCAGTATATAGATTGTGACGAGGATTTGAACGCCTCATCGCGTAACCGCTTTGGCGTGGGTGACGATGATGAGGGGAATTATCGCCAAGATTTTGTGGGTCGCAACGGCAACTTCAAGAGTGGTAGCTATGCTGGTCGTGAACGTGCCTACCCCTCGCAGGGTGGGGCTACGCGAGATGGCCGCTCGGCAATCGAGGAGTTGCGCCGCCGATTCGATGTGCGCTTCCAGCAGAAACGTGAGCAGGAGGGGCGTTCGTCGGCTGCGGGCAGTTATCGAGCCCAACCCGACCCGAAGTTGGTGCAGAGTGTTCAGCCGCGTTCAACCGAAGGTATGCGCCGAGTGCCCGTTGGGCAGAGTAGTGATGCCAGAGCCGTTGGGCCTTGTGCCTTCTCGGTAGGCGATAGGGTGGAGCACCCGAAATTCGGTGTGGGTGTGATTAACCGCATTGAGTCGATGGCTACCGACCATAAAGTTGTGGTCGATTTTGGTGGGCAGTATGGTGAAAAGACCTTGCTGGCGAAGTTTGCGAAATTGACGAAACTGTAATTCAAAATTCAAAATTCAAAATTGTGGCAAAGCGCAAAATAGAATACTATGGAGACGAGAGGAAACACAGCCTTCGCCCATCAAAGTTTTGGATAGAGAATATCTTCATACCAATAGAGAAGGAAGACGAGACAAAGTTTCTGTTTCAAGGTTCGAAGCAGATATACGAACCTCAAACGGAGGAGATGCTAATAGAGAGCCTTCAACGCCAACATCTGATAGGAGAAGTACCGCCATCGAAGGAGTTTCAGAGGTTCGAAGAAAGCCTTCTGAAAAGAGAGATAGAACAGTAGAAGAGCGCAATCAAAGCAGAATCTTAGCAGCCACGATACTTGCGGAATAAATGAAAGAGATATATAATATTGAAATTTTGAATTTTGAATTTTGCATTTTGAATTGAAAAATACCCCGCTGGTGTCGATATGTGTGACGACCTATAACCACGCCCCATATTTGGAGCGTGCGGTGGAGAGTTTTCTTGCGCAGAAGTGCGATTTCGGAGTGGAGATTATCCTGAGTGATGATTGCAGCTCGGACTCCACGCCCGATATATGTCGCTCGTATGCAGAGCGTTACCCCGACCGCATAAGGTTTATTTGCTCGGAGAAAAATGTTGGTATGCGTGCCAACTATCGTCGCACATTCGAGGCGGCACGTGGAGAGTATGTGGCTTTGTGTGATGGCGATGATTGGTGGTGCGACGAGAATAAACTATCACGTCAGGTGGCCCAGATGGAACTCAACAAAGAGTGTGGAATGTGCTACACACGAGCGCGAAGAGTGCAGGGTGATAGGGAGTGGCTCTATCCTGTGGGCGAGATGTACACCGATTTTGAGCAGATGCTCTTCAATAATACGGTTGAGAACTCTTCGGCTATGGCACGTCGAGATTTGGTTATGCGCTATTATGAGGAGGTACAGCCCGAACATCACCCCGAATGGCTCACCGACGATGCCCCGATGTGGATTTGGTTTGCAGCCCGCTCGAAGATACTCACCATAGATGAACCGATGGCGGTGCATCGTCTCTTGCCTGAAAGTGTGAGCCAGAGTGGTAACTACCAGCGCAGAATTGCATTTTGCGACTCGCTGGTCGATATATCGCTTTGGTTTGATGAGCGTTACGCCGAGGGCAAGCATCGGCAGCGACTATGGCGCAAGCGTATGGAGGTCGCCTTGTGGGTACTCTCGCGCGATGGGTCAACGGTCGAGTATTTGAAGCGTTGGTTGCAAGACGTAAGGCGTACACCGCGACTGCTACTCAATGCGGCAGGATATGGTCTGCTTGTCAAACGACTGTTGCGTAAGATAGGATTATTAAAGTAGAGGACTATGACAATAAAGGAGCGATACGAAGGCATAATCGAATATTTCAGCCGCGAGATGCCTGTGGCCGAGAGCGAGTTGAACTATGGTTCGACTTTTGAGTTGTTGGTGGCGGTGATTCTTTCGGCGCAGTGTACCGACAAGCGTGTCAATATGGTCACACCAGCCTTGTTCGATGCCTATCCTACCCCGCAGGCTATGGCAGAGGCTACTGCCGAGGAGATTTTTCCGTATATCAGCAGCATCTCATATCCCAATAATAAGGCGCGACATTTGGCCTCGATGGCTCGTATGCTTTGCGAGGAGTTTGGGGGCGAGGTGCCAGCCGACTTGAAGGAGTTGCAACGCCTGCCCGGCGTGGGTCGCAAGACGGCCAATGTGGTGGGGGCTGTGGTGTGGCAGAAGGAGGTTATGCCCGTTGATACCCACGTCTTTCGTGTGGCGGCCCGCATCGGTCTGTCGCATAATGCCCGTACCCCGTTGCAGACCGAGCGTCAGTTGGAGCGTCACTTCCCTTCGGAGCTGCTCCCCATAGCACATCATTGGCTCATTCTGCACGGCCGTTATGTATGTACGGCTCGCAATCCCAAGTGCGACAAATGCGGTATAAAGGGGTGGTGTCGTGACTTTTCTCGCAGAAATAGCGAGAATTAAGAAAAGTTTTCTTATCTTTGAAAGTTAGTTTACATTTTTAATTGATATATTTTATGAGAGAGATGGCAATTGTATTAAAGAGGTCGGCATTGGTTCGCCTGTTTAATATGTTTTTGTTGGTTGGTTGCGGTGCTTTGTCATTTATGATGGTAGCCTGCTCGGGCGACGAGACCGACGATGTGGATAAGTCGTATGTCGAGGGTGTTGTTGTGACATCTAATAAGGCAGAGGTATGCAATGGTTCGGATCAGATGTTGACCGTAACTTTTGAGACCGATAACGGATATACGTTGGATACCGATAACGTAGCGATGGTTAACTTCTTCGATGGTGGTAGTAGCACCAAAGCTGGTAAGCAGCAGGCGCGTATCCAGTTGCGCCAGAACGATACAGGTGCCGAGCGTGTGGCAGTGATTTATATCACCGTTACGGGCCACAACCGCACTCAGCTTATGACGATCACTCAGAAGGCTGGTGCCAGCGATGAGGTGGTTATCTGGGTCGATGAGCGTTTGCAGACCGAATATTATTGGCTCGATGAGTATAACGCCAAGCATAACACATTCGATTTTACTTTGTCGGCTGATAAGTTCCTTTCGCAGAGCTTGCTTAGCCTTACTACTAACACTATGGACGGTGGTGTAGATGCCCGCGGTAATCGTTACCTCTACTCTTACGTTGAGTTGGTGAGTGGCAGCAGTGGAGCCTCTTCAAGCCGTGCATCAACTGTGTCGGGTTATGGTTTGATGTTGGCTTCAAACGTGTGGACTCTTGATGAGTCGGGCCGACTTGGTTTTGCTGTTGAGCACGTCTATCCGGGCTCGTCAGCCGAGAAGGCAAATATCCGTCGTGGCGATATTATCGCACAGATTCAGCATAACGATATCACATCGAGCAACTTGAATCAATATTGGTATGCTTTGCAGTATGGAGAGCTTGGCGCGTCAATTACCGTTAAGAAACTCGATGGCTCAACAATGGAGGAGGCAACTATGGATCTTTCGCTTACAAGCTATGCTGAGAATCCTGTGGCTTACAAGGGCGTTTTGGAGTTGCCGGAGGCTGTGGCCGATTCGGGTAAGAAGATTGGATATTTGAGTTATCTGTCGTTTGATGCAGATTTCGATAAGGAGCTCATCGATGCATTGCAGAGCCTTAAAGATGAGGGTATCACCGACCTTATTCTCGATTTGCGTTCAAATGGTGGTGGCTCGGTGAATTCGAGTATCTTGTTGGCAAGTTCGATTTTGGGAAGTGGCTACGAGGGTAGCTTGTACGCAACTTTGAAGCGTCACCCCAGCAACAAATATGGTAATACCGATTGTAAGCTCGTCTCGAAGAATGGCACAACTCCATTGCCTTCGCTCGATATGCCCGCTTTGTGGGTTATCGCGTCAAGCGGAACAGCGTCGGCCAGCGAGATGGTTATCGTAGGCTTGGAGGGCTTGGACGTTCCTGTTACAGTCGTAGGTGCTAAGACCGAGGGTAAGAACTGCGGTATGGACGTGATTGACAAGACCATCGGCTCGGGTACTTATACGTTTGCTCCTATCACATTCCTTAACCTCAATGCCAAAGGATTTAACGATTATGCCGATGGTATCGAGCCTGATATCGACATCAGAAGCTATCAAAATAAGTCGAGCGACGAGACTATCCAATATTTTGCTCGCACATATCCTATGCCTATGGGAGCTTGGGGCGCGAGCAGCAAGGATTTGGCGTTGTTCGAGACTATTATGAACATCTGCGGCAAGAGTGTTCTCGACAAGAAGAACGAGGGCGAGAGTGCAGCTATGACAGCTCATCGTCTGAATTTGGCCGAGTCGCCAACTCGTGCAGGTGAGGCTATCGAGTTGCAGCACAAGAAGAGAGTGTTTGGTGCAACACTTAGGGCTGAGGAGCGTGAGCGAATGGCCTCGGAGGAGTAGCCACCAGCGAAGTGCCGATTTTGTATAGATTAAATGTTGGCGGAGGCTGGCTAAATGCTGAGTAAGCAAAGCTCTGTGAGATAAAACCTTACGAGAGCATAAGAAATATACATTATGAGAAGAAACTTGAAGATGTTTTCGGCTCTATTGGCTCTTTGCGTGTGCATTGAGCCAATGACCGTTTTTGCGGAGCGTGGCAACGAAGCTATGCGTAGTGGGGCTTCGGCGTGCGAAGTGGCTGTTGAGTCTGATTCGGCCCAAGATGCCGCACAGCAAGCCTATAAAATCAATCACGGTCCATATTTGCAGGGCTTGTGCTACGATGGGGTGATTGTAGTCTTTACCACTTCACATAAAGGATTCTCGAAGGTCGAGATTCGTAAGCGTGGCCAGCAGCAGGTGAGAGTTTGCGATAGCCGTAAAGATGGTCTTATTATGGCCAACAACACCCACAACGTAATCCGTATTGATGGTTTGGAGCCTGCAACCGATTATGAGTATCGCATCGTCTCAACAAAGGTTGAGGATTTTCAGCCATATAAGGTTACATTTGGCGAGTCGATTTCTTCTCCGTGGTATGAATTTAGAACTTTCGACCCTGCGGCTCGTGAGTTTAACTTCGTGGTGCTGAACGATATTCACGATGATGCAAAGAAGTGCGATAAGTTGCTCTCGATGCAACCTATGGAGAAGGCCAATATGGTATTCTATGTGGGCGATATTATGAGTTACTTCTCTTCGCCTGAGCAGCCTTACACCAGCTTTATCGATGTGTCGGTCGAGCGTTTCGCCAAACATAAGCCTTTTGCCGTTGTGCGTGGTAATCACGAGACGCGCGGTTATTTGGCCCGCACCTACGACCAATTTATCCACAATACCCGTGATGGCAAGTATTATGGCTTCTATACCTTTGGCTCTACGGCAGTTGTGATGCTCGATTGTGGCGAGGATAAGCCCGATAACCACCCCGTTTATGCAGGTTTTGTGGCCTTCGACGAGTATCGTTTGGAGCAGATCGAGTGGCTCAAAGAGGTTGTTAAGAGCAAGGAGTTCCGCCGCGCGAAGAACCGTATCGTATTGCTTCATATCCCACCCGCTGTGGAGGCGATGAAGCAGCAGGACGAGAGGGCTGTGAAGGATATGTTGGAGTGGCACGGCAATGTGCATTGGGGCGAGATTTTGCTGCCTCTGCTCAATAAGGTTGGTATCGACCTTATGATTTCTGCACACCAACATAGCTTCCACTATTTCGCTCCGCAGAAGGGAGTTATTGAGTTCCCGTTGGTTATCAACGACAACCATAGCGCGATGTATGTTAGCTCGAATGACGATGGCATCAGCGTAAAGGTTACCAACAAAGACGGAAAGGAACTTATGAATCGCACATTTTAGCTACAAAGTGGCCGAATTGTACACTCAGTAGGCAATGATATGCCTAAATAGGATATAAAATTATACATTTGCACGATTTTAGTGACACGGCAGTTCACGGTGGGTGATAGAGGAGTTCACAAGAGGTGGCAAATGAGTTCACGAAAACCCAATTTTATGGATTTATCGCAACAAAGCATAGCAAAACTGCGTGAGATGGTCGAGAGCGGCCCGCAACAAATAGTCATATTGTCGCATACCAACCCCGATGGAGACGCTCTCGGTTCGTCGTTGGCGTGGGCAAAGGCACTGCGAGCATTAGGCCATACGGTCACCTGTGTAGTCCCCAATCGTTTTCCATACTATTTGGATTGGATGACCGATGTGAAGAGCATAGTGGTTTATAAGAATGACGAGCAGGGCATTACGCGTCAAGCTGTCGAGCAGGCCGATATGATTTTCTGCCTCGATTTTCACACCCTTTCACGTTTGGACGCACCGCTGAGCGAACTCATTGCGTCGAATACAAAGGCAAAACGTGTGTTGATTGACCACCATCTCAATCCTGCCGAGTCGTTTGATGTTATGTTCTCGCACCCCGAGGCATCGAGTACCTCCTATTTGGTCTATCGCCTTATCGAAGAGTTGTGGGGCGCGGAGAGCGTTACTAAGGAGCAGGCCGAGGTGCTGTATGTTGGTATGATGACCGATACGGGTAACTTCTCGTTCTCGTCACTCACACCCGATTTGTATCGCTCGTTGTCGGTATTGTCGGCAACGGGAATCGATATACCGCAAATTTACAATAACGTATATAACTCTTTTACCGAAGGGCGTGCGCGATTGTTCGGTTATGTGATTAACCGCAAGATGAAGATTCTCAACAAAGGTACAGTGGCTTATATGTCGCTTACCGAGGAGGAGATGCGCCGTTTCTGGTTCCAGCAGGGCGATAGCGAGGGATTCGTGAATTATCCGCTCACAATCAAGAAGATGCGTATGTCGGCTATCTTCATCGAGCATCACGATTTTATCCGCATCTCGTTGCGCTCGCGCGGCAAGGTCGATGTGAATCTCTTTGCAGGCCGCTACTTCGAGGGTGGAGGTCACAAGAACGCCGCAGGAGGCAAGTCGTATGTTTCGATGGCCGAGACCATTGCCCGTTTCGAGCAAGCTGTAAAGGAGTTTGTCAGCGAAGGACTATTGTAACCCATAGATTTTGATTTACTACATTCTGCCGAGGCAGATTAGGAGTAAACAGAGAGTAAAAGTTAACTATAATATACCCCATTGTGGGGTCGAAATTCGCTCGTAGAGATTGATGAAGAACTCGATGATGAAGACATATACGCGCCTGTTGAGCTTTGCTTCGCCGATGGGTCGCTATGCTGTACCCTATTTTTTCTATTCGGTATTCCACGCTATTTTCAACACCTTCACTTACACGATGATTATCCCCATCGTGGGAACACTCTTTTCGGAGGGTTATGAGTTCAAACCAACCTACGAGTTGCCTCAGTTTGAGCTTAATACCGAATTCCTGAACGGCGCAATCAGCTATGCCTATACGGTTATCTTTGGCTCGGAATATATGATTACCAAGCTGTTGGCTCTACTTTCGGCTATTCTTATTATGTCGAATATGTTGAGCAATCTGTTCCGCTATTTGGGAGCGATGACGGTTGAGACCCTGCGTACCCGTGCGTTGCAGAATATGCGTAACCGTATGTTCGAGAGCACGATGGCAATGAACGTAGGTTATTTCAGCGAGCAGCGCAAGGGCGATATTATGTCGAAGATTACCTCCGATGTGATGGTCGTGCAGTTCTGCATCACCAACACCTTGCAGGTTGCATTCCGTGAGCCGTTCCTGATTATCGGCTACTGCGTGATGATGGTCAAGATTTCGTGGGAACTTACGGTATTCTCTATATTGTATCTGCCGATTGTGGGTCTGATTATCGGCTCAATCGTGAAACGTCTGCGCCACCCTGCGCAACGTGGTCAGGAGCGTATGGGCGACTTGGTGAGTGTGATGGAGGAGTCACTTACGGGTGTTAAGGCCGTAAAGAGTTATAACGCATTTGGTTATATCCGCGAGAAGTTCCGCGCAATCAACGGCGAGATGTCGAATATTCTGCTCTCGATGGCTCGTAAGCAGCAGCTGGCATCGCCTATGAGCGAGTTTTTGGGTATTACGGCTATCTCGGTAGTGCTGGTGTTTGGAGGTGCTTTGGTGATGAACGGCTCGATGTCGGCATCGGGTTTTGTGGCTTACATTGCGGCATTCTCGCAGCTTACACGACCTCTGCGCTCGTTTATCGACCAATTTGCAAATATCAATCAGGGTATTGCAGCGGGTGAGCGTATATTCTCAATCATCGATGCCAAGAGTTCGGTGGAGGATAAACCCAATGCTTTGAAGCTCGGTGAGTTCCGCGATAAGATTGAGTTTAAGAATATATCGTTTAGCTATGATGGTCAGCGTGAGATTCTGCACAATATCTCTTTCGAGGTACGCAAGGGCGAGACTGTGGCGTTGGTTGGCCCGTCGGGTGGTGGAAAATCTACACTCAGCGAGCTTATTCCCCGTTTCTACGATCCTGTCTGCGGAGAGATTTTGGTTGATGGCCGTCCTTTGAGCGACTATAATCAGGAGAGCGTGCGTGAACATATGGGTATTGTGTCGCAGGATACGATTTTGTTTAACGATACGATTCGCAACAATATAGCTATGGGTCGCCTCTCGGCCAGCAATGAGCAGATTGAGGCTGCGGCACGCGTGGCAAATGCTCACGACTTTATTATGCAGACCGAGCAAGGCTACGATACCAATATCGGCGACAGAGGAATGAAATTGTCGGGAGGTCAGCGTCAACGACTCAGCATTGCCCGTGCCGTATTGAAGAATCCCGAAATTCTTATTCTCGACGAGGCCACATCGGCACTCGATACCGAGAGCGAAAAGCTGGTGCAGGAGGCTCTCACCACGCTGTTGGAGGGTCGCACATCGGTTGTTATTGCGCACCGTCTTAGCACAATCCACAATGCCGACCGAATTATAGTTATCGACTCTGGACGTATAGCCGAGCAAGGTACTCACTCGGAGTTGATGGCTCGTGGTGGTATATATGCTAAGTTGATTGAGATGCAGAGCTTGCAGTAAGGACTGTGTGTGGCGGGCTATTTTGGTGGCTTGCCAAATGGAATTCAAAATTCAAGATTCAAAATAGGTTAATTCTATATCTAACATCGAGTTAGATATAGAATTTCTTTATTGTAGTGTGTCAAAGTAATAGTGAAACAGTCGTAAGACTGCGTCATTCCTCATTTTTACATTAATCTACCGCTTATTTACAACCTTGCAAGGAACAGCTACCAAAAACTCTCCCTCTAAGTTAGAGGGAGCACCCGAAGGGGGAGGGAGTGTGCTTTTGCCGCAAAGGTTGTTCTTGGTAGCGTGTTTTATGTTTTATTCCACTTTTTAGCCGTAAAAAGTGGAGCAAAAAGCGGCGCAATGATAAATTTTAGGGGTCAGCCAATAAAATTTCCTAAAACAGATGCTTCGCACTTTTGAAGCAATCAAAAGGTCTCTGTTTT
>JAFTVW010000064.1 GCA_017465605.1 Alistipes sp. | reverse complement strand
TTGGTTTTGTTGTTACTATCCACATTTTCGCAACTTCACAAAACCAACGGTTGCAAAATGTGGATAGTAACAAGTTATTTACTGTACTCTCCGTGATTGATTTTCTTGAATAGCGTTCCCAGATGGCGTTTCAACATCATCTTGAATGCGTGCTCCTTCATTCCGTAACTCTCTGCCAATGCGATTCCTTCTGCGGTGGTAAATCTTTGCGGAAGGTGGTGGTATATGGTACGGTGCAGTTCATTGAGTTGCTCGTTGCCTATGGATGTCTGCACCCTTACGGCTGTGGTGCGGAAATACTCCGTCAGTTCAATGGCTCTACGCACACTCTCAATGTCGATAGCCTCCTTGTCGCACTCTCCGCAAGTCCAGCGGGCAAGCTGGATTATCAGCGCAAAGCGAATGATGTAAATCTCCAACTTGCAGTAGATCCCAAGTAATGATTCGTTGCTCTCCAAATCACAACGATGGGCATTCTTGTGCTGCCACGCATATAGTTCTCTCTTTGCTGCCTCACGAAATGGGAGGCGGTGCGACTGCAATTCGCCCTGCTCATCAAACTCACACTCTTGCTCGATAAGCCTGCCGATAATGCGTTGCCACTCCTGTTCCAACTCTTCGGGTGTCTCTCTGTCGCTCCATCGGCTCTTCTGTACCGACTGTGGCATAACGAAAAGTATGCGGTCAATGAATCCGTTGCTCGCCCTCTCGCCACGCCCCAATTCGCCGAGTATCTTCTGCTGAATCGTTCCGACAACCGAGATATAAGGTCGCTTGATGAAGATTGAACTTTGCGAACTCTTACGATCCGAGATTGTCGGCTTGGCGTTGAATACCGATAGCCAGAACTGCTCCTCCGAACCGTTATTGTAACGATTGAAGTTTTTGAACCAAGCCGATAACTCATCCGACCATAGGCACAGCCCACGCGGATTCTGTGCGTGAATAAGACTTAACCCTTCAGGCGTAATGTCCGATACAAGAAAACGGCTACGCTTGGGAGGAATGGGGTACTCATCTTTGCCCGCTTCCAATCGCTCTTTCTTGGTCATCGCCATAGTGCGCTCATGCTCGGCATATTGCTCCTGATACTCCTTATTGTAGCGGTAGTCGTGCTCGATGAACGGGTGAAAAGCAAAACTGAGCGGATGACTTTTGTTTGCTCCAGGTCGTCCGATTAGTGCCATATATAGGATAGGACTCTCCACCCAGCCACGCTTTACTTGTGCGTGGTGCGAGTTGCCGATGCTCACCGCCAATGCCGAGAGCATAGCAGCAGCGATGTAGTCGATGGGATAGCCCTGCGAGGAGTGCAACTCGGTGATGATGCGCTGAATCGTGTGAGGAAAGACACTGATAGGAAATTCGCCACCTGATAGTTCGGTACCCATACGCATTGCCGCACCCATTATGCCCTCTGCTGTCAATTTACTGTTCATAGCCGAGTGCATTAGAGGTTAAAACCGCCTTTGGGTTTGCGTTTCACGCCGAGAACAATCTCTGCCGCTTGCTCTTGCAGATTAAGAGCCTGCAACGGCTTTCGCCCGTCCTCAATCCATTGAAACAACTCATCCTCATAGAAGTAGAGTTTCTTGCCACGCTTGTAGGCTGGGATCAGTCCCTTGCGTGCGAGCGTGTAGATAGTAGGTTTTGCCTTGCGTGTGATTTTGCACGCCTCATCAATCTCGACAATACGATGCTTGTCAATTGCTACTTGTGGCTGCAATGTCGCCACAATTTTGTGGATACGCTCCACCTGTTCTGTCAGATAACCCACCGCCTGCGGCAGTTTATCAAAAGTAATTTCATTTGCCATACGCGAATTAGTTTTAATGATTTGATGGCAAAGGAAATCGGTGTTATAATGGTGAAATTACCCACCAAAATATAACTGCAAAATAACTTTTTGATGGTGGTAAGTAATTGGTAATTAGTCGATGTAATATGCAGCGTGATGTCGCCAATAATAGTTGTTATTTATAAAAATAATATGGCTCAACATTTTAATCTGCTTAATTCTACTTAAAATATTGATATTTCGCTAACTTTGTACATTATAACAACCTATTTAAATCTTTATGAGCAAAACTGATAATAAAACTTGGATCGCATTTGCTAATAGTTCAATATGTAATCATATTGATGCTATACATGAACTGAAATACATCAACTGGAGAATGGGAAGTAATTTCCATTTTACTATTGGTGATATTGTCTATCTATTTATATCAGAGAATCGAAGTGTACGTTTTAAAATGGTTGTTGTAGAACAAGATTGTAAACGAACAGATAATGACTATTGGATAAAGGATGCACCTAATGATATAACATACAAACTTGCATTGATAGATGAGTATAAAGGAGATAAACTCAAAGAAGAAAATTTAATTAAGTATGGGTTTAGTGGGGGTGGCATTCAAACTCCCTCATACAAGAATACAGCTTTGATTGCATACATTGATTCGGAGTTTGCATCGGAACGTATTCACAACTCAGATTTGCAAACTAAGCCGATGATATATGTTGATATGAATTCTGGAAG